>JAWLEC010000080.1:0-13833 GCA_041686315.1 Ilumatobacteraceae bacterium | reverse complement strand
CGACCCCGGGTGAGGTCGTAGGGGGTGAGTTCCACCTGCACCTTGTCGCCGGGCAGGATGCGGATGTAGTGCATGCGCATCTTGCCGGAGATGTGCGCCAGGACTTCGTGGCCGTTGTCGAGCGCGACCTTGAACATGGCGTTCGGAAGTGATTCGAGGATCTTGCCTTCGAGCACGATCGCATCTTCCTTGGGCTTTGGCAGGGGCTTCTCCTCACCGTGATAGAGGCACGACAGCGAGAGCTGGCGGCGTGACGACTTGACGAATGAACACGGCCGTCTCGACGGGAGCGGAGAATCCGCAGCCCGCGATCAGACCGGCACGTCATGCTAGCGGCGCCATTTTCCAGATCCAATGGGGTGGTCCGCCAGATTTCGAGGGCCGTGTGCTAGGTCCTCCGGCACCACGAGGATATTGGCAGGGGGAGGGTGCCGACGGCCAGACTGGGGACGTGGCGGTCCGCGTGGGCCGGCCCTGACGGTCCAGGAGATGACATGAGCGACTACGACGATCCACTCGACAGCGACACCTTCAGCGGACCGGGTTCCGCTCTGCTCGAGTCGTTCATGAACGACGAGATCGTCACGGCACCGCCGACAACCACGCTGCGCGCGGCGGCGCGCCTGCTCGACGAGGCCGGCGTCGGCGTCCTGGTGGTGGGGACGTCCGACTCCGTGGAGGGTGTGGTGTCCGAGCGCGACATCCTGCGCGCCGTCGCCCACGAGGCCGACCTCGACGGCACGCTCGTCACCGAGATCGAGAGCCGGGAGCTCCGATGGGCGACGCCCACCAACACCGTCGACGACGTCATCGAGGAGATGATGGAGGGGTACATCCGCCACGTCCTGGTCGCCGACGAGCGCGGCACCCTCGTGGCGATCGCCTCCATGCGCGACCTCATCACCGCGTTCCTCGACTGACGACGCGGGGCGGGACGTGGCCGGTCGGGTGGTCGAGCGCCCGTGATCGACGTCATCGTCGCCGCGGCGGTGGCGTTCGGCGTCGTGTTCACCGCCGAGCTCGGCGACAAGACCCAGCTGCTGGCGCTGAACTTCGGCAGTCGCTACCCGCTGCGCCTCGTGGCGCTCGGCCTGGCGATCGGCTACGGGGTGGCCAACCTGCTCGCCACCGTGGTCGGCGGCGTGCTGGGTGCGGCGCTGCCCGAGCGCCCGATCGAGCTCGTGGGGGGCGCCGTGTTCTTCGTGTTCGCCCTCTTGGCCCTGCGCTCCGACGACCACGACGACACTGCCCCGGTGACCGGCCGCGCCGTGGGGTCGGTGGTGACCTCGGTGGCATTCGCGATCGCCGTCGCCGAGATGGGCGACAAGACCCAGATCGCCACCGCCACGCTGGCGGCCCAGGCGCAACCCGTTGCGATCTGGGTCGGGGCCACGCTCGGCGCCGCCACCAGCGGCATGGTCGGAGCCGCGGCCGGACACCTCGTCGGTGACCGCATCCCGGCGCGGATGTTGCGGTTGGTGTCGGCAGCGCTGTTCGCGGCGTTCGGAGTCGCGATGATCGCGGGCTGGCTCTGAACCGTTCAGGACGCCGGCGAGATCAGCTCACCACGCAGCAGCGACCGGATGGCGTCGATCGCCAACCTGTGCTGCGCCGACGACGGCGACACGCCCTCGGTGAGCCCGATCAGCATCACCCGGATGAATTCGGCGACACGTTCGCGGTCGGCCCCGGCGATCTCGCCGCTGGCGACGCCGGCGTCGACGATGCTGATGAAGAACTGGTCACGCTCGGCGACCTGGGTCGCCAGTTGGCGCTCGATCTCCGGGAACCGGCGCATGTCGGTCCGGACGGCTCCCACGAACAGTGCCAGGGTGTGGTCCTCGACATTGAGTTCGTGCGCCGCCTCGAGCACGCCCTCGAGTTGGCCGAGGAAGGTCTCCGACGCCCGGACGGCCTCGATGAAACGGCCGTACACACGGCGCTGCATGTCGCGGTGCACCGCGCAGTAGAGGTCGAGCTTGGAATCGACGTAGTGGTACAGCGCGGCGGGTGTGATGCCCGCGGCCTCGGCCACCTCCCGGTTGGTGACGGCGCCGTACCCGCGCTCGGCGAACAGCCGCAGTGCACTGTCGAACACCGCCCGCCGGGTCGCCGCCGAGTCGGTCGCCGGAGGGCGGCCACGTCGTCTCGCCGGGGACGGCTCCGTACCGACTGCGTTCGCCATCAGCAGAGTATGACGCTCGGTCGGTGTCGCAGTGGAGCCGGACCGCTGTGTCGATGCCGGCGCGGCGCACGGTCCGTGCATCGGCGGGGATCAGTGGCGATTGGATTCGACGGCCTTGACGAGGCGGTCGAACACCGCATCGGGATGGCCGATGCCGTTGATCACGACCAGACGGTTCTGGTCCCCGTAGTGCTTGATGAGCGGGAACGTCTGCTCCTCGTAGATGTCGAGGCGACGGTTGACCGACTCGGGCGTGTCGTCGGCGCGCTGCTTGACGTCGCCACCGCACACGTCGCACAGCCACGGGTCGGGATCGTTGCCGGTGGCCGTGTAGTTGGTGCCGCAGTCGCGGCACACGCGACGCGCCGAGATCCGCTCGAGCACGATCTCGCGGGGCACGTTGAGATCGAGCACCACGTCGATGGGCCGATGGGCGGTGATCCCGTCGAGCGCGTCGGCCTGCTCGATCGTGCGCGGGAACCCGTCGAGGATGTACCCGCGCGTGCTCGCGTCCGGAGCCGACAGGCGTTGGTCGACGAGGCCGATCATGATGTCGTCACCGACGAGACCGCCGGAGCCCATCACCTGCTTGGCCATCACACCCAGCTCGGTGCCTTCGCGCACGGCGGCGCGCAGCATGTCTCCGGTGGAGATGTGCGGTACGACGAAGTGCCGGGAGAGCCGCACGCACTGTGTGCCCTTGCCTGCACCCTGTCGCCCGAGGATGATCAAGCGGGCGCCGGGGATCACGGCCGACCTACTTCAGGAAACCCTCGTAGTTGCGCAGCGTGAGCTGGCTGTCGATCTGACGCATCAGTTCGAGTGCGACGCCGACGGAGATCAGCACGCTGGTTCCGGCGAAGCCGAAGGTGTTGATGTCGGCGATGATCAGCAAGATGTAGGGCAACACGGCGATGATCGCGATGAACACGGCGCCGGGCAGCGTGATCCGGTTGACGGCCTTGCCCAGGTACCGCTCGGTCTGGGGGCCGGGACGGACGCCGGGGATGAAACCACCCTGGCGTCGCAGCTGGTCGGCCTGACGCACCGGGTCGAAGGCGATCGAGTTGTAGAAGTAGGCGAACGCCACGATCATCAGCGCGAACAGCGCGATGTACACGAAGTTCTGCGGATTGACGATGTACTGGTCGACGAACCCGGCGATCTCGCCCCGCCACCCTTCTCCCGAGCCGAGGAACTGGCTGAAGATCACCGGGAGCAGCAGGATCGAGCTGGCGAAGATGATGGGGATCACGCCCGACTGGTTCACCTTCAACGGGATGTAGGTGTTCTGGCCGCCCATCATGCGGCGGCCGACGACGCGCTTCGCGAACTGCACCGGGATCCGGCGTTGCCCGAGTTCGACGAAGACCACGGCGATGATGATGCCGATCGTGAGGAGCACCATCGCCACGAACCAGAACCAGGCGTTGAGCTGCAGGATGCCCCAGAATCCGCCCGGCAGGGAGGCCACCACGGACGCGAAGATGATCATCGACATCCCGTTGCCGATACCCCGCTGGGAGATCAGCTCGGCCATCCACATCAGGACGGCCGTGCCGGCCACGAGGGTGGGAATGATCAGGTATCCCCGTGGCCAGATGCCATCGGGCAGGAGGGGCACGGTGGGTGCGGCACCTGCAGCCGAGAAGAACGCCGTGCCACGGCCGGTACCGAAGATGAAGACCAGTCCGGTGGCCTGCAGAGTGGCCAGGCCGATGGTGACGTAACGCGTGTACTGGGTGATCTTGCGCTGACCGACGGCTCCCTCCTGCTGGAGCTCCTCCAACTTGGGGATCACCACACCGAGCACCTGCATGATGATGCTGGCCGTGATGTACGGCATGATCCCGAGCGCGAAGATCGAGAAGCTCTCGAACGCCCCTCCGGAGAACAGGTTCAAGAACCCCAGGGCACCCTGCTGGCCCGCCGATTCACGGAGCTGCTCGATGGCGATCGGGTCGACACCCGGCACGCGGATGGCGACACCGATTCGGTAGACGGCGACCATCAGGACCACGAACAGCAACTTGTTGCGGAGGTCGTGGACCTTGAAGATGTTCGCCAGTTGCGAAAGCACTCAGCAGCTCCTGTGTGATGCGTTGTCGTTCGGGCGGGGTGGCGGTTCGGACGTCGAGCCGGTGGACGTCAGCGATTGGCGAACTGGTTGCCCTTGACGGCCGGGCGCCCAGCCTTGCCCTCTTCACGGAACGGCAGCTCGATGAGTGTGACCGTACCGCCTGCGGCTGTGACGGCGGCGTCGGCAGCCTGGGAGATCGCATGGACGTGGAGATCCACCTTGGTGGAGATCTCACCGCGGGCGAGGACCTTCACGAAGGCATCCTTGCGCACCACACCGTTGGCCACCAGGACCTCCGGCGTGACGGTGGCGTCACCCGTCTTCTCGACGAGATCGGCCAGCGTGTGCAGGTTGACCGCCTGGTATTCGACGCGGAACGGGTTGTTGAACCCCTTCAGCTTCGGCACGCGCTGCTTCAACGGCATCTGGCCACCTTCGAAACCGCGGGCGACCGTGTTGCGGGCGCGCTGGCCCTTGGTGCCACGGCCGGCGGTCTTGCCACCCTTGCCCCCGGTGCCGCGACCGACACGCTTGGCGTTCTTCTTGGCGCCGGGTGCCGGCGCCAGATCATGGACCTTCATGGTCAGCTCTCCTCGATGTGGACCAGGTGCGGGACCCGGGCGATCATGCCCCGGATCTCCGGACGGTCGGGCAGGGTGTTCGACGAGCCGATCCTGCCGAGGCCCAGGGCACGCAGCGTGCCACGGTGCTTGGGCTTCGTGCCGATCGACGACTTGACCTGGGTGACGGTGATGCTGTCGCTCACTGCGCGCTCCCGCTGTCGGCAGCCCCGGCGCGGCTGCGCTGGCGTTCGTTGTAGGCGTCGAGCAGGCCCTTGGGCACGAACTGGTCGGCCGGCAGACCGCGGCGGGCCGCGATCTCGTCGGGGCGCTGCAGCGACTTCAGGCCCGCGACGGTGGCGCGGGCGACGTTGATGTGATTGGCCGAGCCGAGCGACTTGCAGAGCACGTCGTGCACGCCGGCCTCCTCGAGGATGACGCGGGCGGCGCCACCGGCGATCACGCCGGTACCGGCCGCCGCCGGCTTCATCATCACCTTGCCGCCACCGGTGGTGCCGAGGACGGGATGGATGATCGTGCTGCCGGCCATGGCAACGTCGAACAGGTTGCGCTTGGCGTCCTCGGTGCCCTTCTGGATGGCGAGGGGCACTTCCTTGGCCTTGCCGTAGCCGAGGCCGACGCGACCGTTGCCGTCGCCGATCACCACGAGTGCGGTGAACGAGAAGCGACGGCCACCCTTCACGACCTTGGCGACGCGGTTGATCGTGATGACGCGGGACTCGCGCAGACCGCTGTCGTCGCCGTCACGGCTGTCGCGTCCGCGACCGTCACGAGGATTGTTGCTGGGGAATGCCATCAGAACTCCAGTCCTGCTTCACGGGCGGCGGACGCCACGGCGGCGATCCGGCCGTGGTAGGCGAACCCACCGCGGTCGAACACGACCTGGTCGATACCGGCGGCCTTGGCGCGCTCGGCGATCAGCTGGCCCACCTTGGACGCAGCCTCGACGCTTGAGCCCGAGTTGGCACGCAGGTCGGACTCGGTGGTGGACGCAGCCACGAGCGTGGCGCCCGCGTCGTCGTCGATGACCTGGACCGAGAGGTGCTTGTTGGACCGGAACACGGCCAGACGCGGCCGAGCAGCGGTGCCGTGGATCTTCTTGCGGACCCGACGGTGACGACGGATACGTCCGTTGCGGCGGGCTTCGGCGATCTTGCTCATCAGATGCTCCGTTACTTCTTGCCGGCCTTGCCGGCCTTGCGCAGCACACGCTCGCCCGCGTAGCGGACACCCTTGCCCTTGTACGGCTCGGGCTTGCGGATGCTGCGGATGTTGGCGGCCACCTGGCCGACGACTTCCTTGTCGATCCCGGTGACCACCACCTGGGTCTGCTGTGGCACCTCGAAGGTGATGCCCTCGGGCGCCTTCACGTCGACGGTGTGGCTGAATCCGAGGTTGAGACGCAGCCCGTTGGGGCCCTGCGCCTCTGCCCGGTAGCCGACGCCCACGATCTCGAGTTCCTTCCTGAACCCGTCGGTGACGCCGATCACCATGTTGTTGACGAGGCTACGGGTGAGCCCGTGCATCGCCTTGGACGTGTTCTCGTCGTCGGGACGGGTGCACGTCAGCGTGTCTCCGTCCTGCTCGATGACGATGGTGCCGGGGATCTCACGCGAGAGCGTGCCCTTCGGGCCCTTCACCGCGATGCTGCGGCCGTCGATCGTGACGTCGACGCCGGCGGGCACCGTGATGGGCGATTTGCCGATGCGGGACATGGTTCCTACTTCTCCTTCTCCGGCCTGGTCACCAGACGTAACACATGACCTCGCCGCCGACGTTGCGCTTGCGCGCCTCGCGGTCGGTCATGAGGCCGTGGGAGGTGGACAGGACGGCGACACCGAGACCACCGAGCACTCGGGGCACGGTGTCGGCGTTGCGGTACACCCGCAGGCCCGGCGTCGAGATGCGACGCAGGCCCATGATCGTGCGGTCACGATCGGCGGAGTACTTCATCTTGATGGTCAGGACGTGGCCCACCCCCTTGGGGGACGGCGCGGTCTCGTACCCGGCGATGTAGCCCTCCTTCTGGAGGAGCTCGGCCAGTGCGACCTTCTGCTTGGACGAGGGCATGGGCACCTCGTCGTGCTTGGCCGTGTTCGCGTTACGAACCCGGGTGAGCATGTCGGCGATCGGATCAGTCATCATGATGTGGACTCCTCACCAGCTCGACTTCGTCAGACCGGGGATCTCGCCGGCGTGAGCGAGCTCGCGCAGGCACACACGGCAGAGGCCGAACTTGCGGTAGACGGAACGGGCCCGGCCACAGCGGCGACAGCGGGTGTAGCCGCGAACCTTGAACTTCGGCTTCGCATTGGCCTTGTTGATCAGTGCTTTCTTTGCCATCTCAGTCGCCTCGGTTCACTTCTTCTTGCCGCCGTAGCGAGGGCCACGGTTCTTCTTCTTGCGGGGCTCGTTGTCGGCGTCGGCGCCCTTCTTGAAGGGGAACCCGAACGCATCGAGCAGGGCCTTGCCGCCCTCGTTGTCGGTCGCGGTGGTCACGATGGTGATGTCCATGCCCCGGGCGTGATCGGCCTTGTCGGGGTCGATCTCGGCGAACATCGTCTGCTCGTTGAGGCCGAAGGTGTAGTTGCCGCGGCCGTCCCACGAATGGGCGGGCAGGCCGCGGAAGTCACGGATCCGGGGGATCGCCACGGAGACCAGACGGTCGAGGAACTCCCACATGCGGTCACCGCGCAGCGTGACCTTCACACCGATCGCCTGGCCCTCGCGGAGCTTGAAGTTGGCGATCGACGTCTTGGCCTTGGTGACGATCGGCTTCTGGCCGGAGATCACCGTGAGATCGGCGACCGCGCCCTCGATCAGCGACGGCTGGCCGGCGGCACGGCCGACACCCATGTTGATGACGATCTTCTCGATGGACGGGACCTGCATCACGTTGTCGATGCCGAGGTCCTGGCGGAGCTGGACCTTGATCTCGTCGTTGTAGCGCGCCTTCAGACGCGGCACGGCGGGCAGGGTGGCTGTGTCGGCACTCATCCGATCACCTCTCCACTCGGGCGGGCGACGCGCACCTTGGTGCCGTCGTCGCGGATCTCGTAGCCCACGCGGACCTTGCGCCCCTTGTGGACGAGCATGACGTTGCTGGCGTCGAGCGGCATGTCCTTCTCGATGATGCCGCCCGGGTCGTTGGCACGCTGCGGGCGCTGGTGCTTCGACGCCACGTTGATGCCGTTGACGATGATCTTGTTGGTCTTCGGGAAGACGAAGGCGATCTCGCCCTGCTTGCCCTTGTCCTTGCCGGTGATCACCTCGACGGTGTCACCCTTCTTCAGCTTCATCACAGCACCTCCGGTGCCAGCGACACGATGCGCATGAACTTGCGGTCACGCAGCTCCCGGCCGACCGGGCCGAAGATGCGCGTCCCACGTGGGGTGAGGTCGTCCTTGATCAGCACGGCCGCGTTCTCGTCGAAGCGGATGTAGCTGCCGTCGGGACGACGCTTCTCCTTCTTGGTGCGGACGACGACGCACTTGACGACCTCGCCCTTCTTGACGCCGGCGGCGGGCATGGCGTCTTTGACGGTGGCGACGAAGATGTCACCGATCGATGCGTAACGGCGGCGCGTGCCGCCGAGCACCTTGATGCACAGCACCTCCTTGGCGCCGCTGTTGTCGGCGACGCGGAGGCGGGATTCCTGCTGGATCACTTGGCACGCTCCAGGACGTCCACGACGCGCCAACGCTTGTTCTTGCTGAGCGGGCGGGTCTCCATGACGCGGACCTTGTCGCCCACGTTCACATCGTTGGTCTCGTCGTGCGCATGCAGCTTCTTGGTGCGCAGGACGAACTTGTTGTACTTGGCGTGGCGCACACGGTCGACGACGGCCACGACGGCCGTCTTGTCCATCGCGTTCGACACGACGATGCCCTCACGGACCTTGCGGGCGGAACGCTCCGTGTCCGTGGTGGGTTCGGTGCTTGCTGTGTCAGTCATCTCGGGTTCCGTCACTGTCCGGCCTCGGCCGCCGCGATCTCGCGCTGACGGATGAGGGTATTGATACGGGCGATCTGCTTGCGCACCTTGCCGATCTCGGCGGTGTTGTCGAGCTGACCGGTGGCGTTGCGGAAACGCAGGTTGAGCGCCTCCTGCTTGGTGGCCTTGAGCTCGTCGAGCAGTTCGCCGAGGCTGAGCTCGGCCAGGTCCTTCACGGTGGATGCCATGTCAGATCTCCTCCTCACGAGTGATGATCCGCGCCTTGATGGGCAGCTTCTGGATGGCCTTGGAGAGGGCCTCGCGGGCGAGTTCCTCGTTGGGGTACGACAGCTCGAAGAGCGTGCGACCCGGCTTCACCACGGCGACCCAGTACTCGGGGTTGCCCTTTCCCGAACCCATGCGGGTCTCGGCGGGCTTCTTGGTGACGGGCTTGTCCGGGAACACGCTGATCCAGACCTTGCCGCCACGCTTGATCGAGCGGGTCATGGCGATACGGGCGGCTTCGATCTGGCGGGCGGTGAGCCATCCGGGCTCGAGCGCCTGGATCCCGTACTCACCGAAGTGCAGGCCGGAGCCGCCCTTGGTGAGACCCTTGGTACGGCCGCGTTGGTGCTTGCGGTGTGCGACCTTGCGAGGCATCAGCATGGTGCGGTCCCTCTCACTCCTGGCCGCGGAAGTGCGGCGCGTCGTGGCCCTCGCCCTGCGCGGTGCGCTTGGCGATGGCCTCTTCTTCGTCGAGCAGCTTCTCGAGCTCGGGATCGGCGTCCTTGACCAGCGGCTGCGTCTCCGGAGCCGGCGCCTGGTCACGGTCGCGTGGGCCACCGGAGGACACGACCTTGCGCGGTCCGGCACCCTGACCCGAGGTCTCGCCGACGGCCATGGCGGCCTCGCGGGCGATCTTGTCCTCGTTGAGCTTCTTGTAGGGCAGGATGTCGCCCTTGTAGATCCAGACCTTGACACCGACGCGACCGCTGGTGGTCTTGGCCTCGCGCATGCCGTAGTCGATGTCGGCGCGCAGCGTGTGCAGCGGCACGCGACCTTCGCGATACCACTCGGTGCGGCTCATCTCGGCGCCGCCGAGACGGCCCGAGCACTGCACGCGGATGCCGAGGGCGCCGGCACGCTGGGCGTTCTGCACGGCACGCTTCATGGCCCGGCGGAAGGCGATGCGGTTGACGAGCTGGTCGGCCACTCCCTGGGCGATCAGCGCGGCGTCGAGTTCGGGGTTCTTGATCTCGACGATGTTGAGCTGGATCTTCGGGTTGCCGGTGATCTTGGTGATCAGCTGACGGAGCTCGTCGGCCTGGGCGCCGCGACGGCCGATCACGATGCCCGGACGGGCCGTGTGCACGTCGACGCGCAGCTTGTCACGGGTGCGCTCGACCTCGATGCGGCTGATCGCAGCCGACTCGAGACGCTCCATGATCTCCTGGCGGATCGTCCAGTCCTCGGTGAGGTAGTCCTTGTACTCGCGCTCGGAGAACCAGCGCGACTTCCAGTCGGTGGTCACTCCCAGGCGGAAGCCGTACGGATTGATCTTCTGACCCATTACTTGGTGGCTCCCTCGTCGTCCGCTTCGCTTTCTCCTCGCGACGCGTCCGCCTCGTCGCTGGCGCTTCCCTCGGCGGGTTCGTCAGCATCGGCGGTCGCGTTCGCGACGTCGGCTTCTTCGGATTCGGTTGCTGTGTCGGCGTCGGTGTCGGCGGTGGCTTCGGCGGCGGTGTCCTCGCCGGTCTGCTCGGCGGCCTTCTTGCGGCTGCGCTCGACACGGGAACGGCGGCTGGCGCTGCTGCTCTGCGGACGGCCACGGCCGGCGGTGCCACCGGCACGCTCCTGGCGGGCCTGGAGGATCTCGATGCGCTCGTCGCTCATGCGAGCCACGACCACCGTGATGTGGCACGTGCGCTTGTTGATGCGGGTGGCTCGGCCACGGGCACGGGGGCGGAACCGACGCAACGTCGGGCCCTCGTCGGCGAAGCAGGCGACCACGAACAGTTCGTCGGCGTCCTGGTCGTCGTTGTTCACGGCGTTGGCGACTGCCGAGGCGAGCACCTTGCGCACGTCACGGGCGATGTGACGGTCGGTGAACTGCAGCACTTCGTCGGCGCTCTTCACGTCGAGACCGCGGATCAGGTCGAGCACGACGCGGGCCTTGGAGGCCGACGACCGCACGTACTTGGCGGTGGCCTTCGTGCCGGCACGCTCGCCGACCACGAAGGACTTCTCGTTGAGCTTCGGACCGGTCATCAGCGGCGACCCCTCGCGTTGCGCTCCATGCCCGCGTGGAACTTGAAGGTACGAGACGGGCTGAACTCACCGAGCTTGTGGCCGACCATCGACTCGGTGACGTACACCGGGACGTGCTTGCGGCCGTCGTGGACGGCGATGGTGTGGCCGACCATGTCGGGGATGATCGTGGAGCGGCGCGACCAGGTCTTGACGACCTTGCGCTCTCCGGCGGCGTTCTGGGCGTCGATCTTGGCGAGCAGATGCTCGTCGACGAACGGACCCTTCTTGAGACTGCGAGACATGCGGGTGATCCTTCCTGACCGCTCTAGCGGCGACCCTTGCCCGAACGGCGACGACGGATGATGAGCTGCTGGCTGGCCTTCTTCTTGTTGCGGGTCCGGCCCTCGGGCTGGCCCCACGGCGACACGGCCGGGCGACCGCCCGACGTGCGACCCTCGCCACCACCCAGGGGGTGGTCGACGGGGTTCATGGCCACACCGCGGGTCTGGGGGCGCTTGCCCTTCCAGCGGTTGCGGCCGGCCTTGCCGATCTTGATCAGTTCGTGTTGGCTGTTACCGACCTCGCCCACCGTGGCACGGCAGTCGATGAGGACACGGCGCATCTCGGTGGAGGGCATCCGCAGCGTGGCGTACTCGCCCTCCTTGGCGACCAGCTGGACGGCGATGCCGGCCGAGCGACCGATCTTGCCGCCCTGGCCCGGACGCAGTTCCACGTTGTGCACCGTGGTACCGACCGGGATGAAGCGCAGCGGGAGGGCGTTGCCGGGCTTGATGTCGGCGCCCTGGCCGCTCTCGACCTGGTGACCGACGTCGAGGCCACGCGGGGCGAGGATGTAGGCCTTGTCACCGTCGGCGTAGTGCAGCAGGGCGATCCGGCAGGTGCGGTTGGGGTCGTACTCGATGGCGGCGACCTTGGCGGTCACGCCATCTTTGACCCGCTTGAAGTCGATGATGCGGTACTGCTGCTTGTGGCCGCCACCGCGGTGGCGGGAGGTCTTGCGACCGTAGCTGTTGCGGCCGCCGGTCTTGCTCTTCTTGGCGAGCAGCGACTTCTCGGGCGTGGTCTTGGTGATCTCGCCGAAGTCGGAGCTCGTCTGGAAGCGACGGCCGGGGCTGGTGGGCTTGCGGGAACGGATGGCCATGATGCGCTCAGTTCTCGAACAGCGGGATCTCGCCCGCTGCCAGGGTGACGATGGCCCGCTTCGTGTCGGGCCGCTGACCGATGCGGTTGGTGCCCCGGGTGCGCTTGCGCTTCCCGTTGCGGTTCAAGGTGTTGACCTTGAGGACCTCGACGCCCCAGATCGACTCGACGGCGTCGCGGATCTCGGGCTTGGAGGCACCCGTGTGGACCTGGAACGTGTAGACGCCCTCCTCGATCAGGGCGTAGCTCTTCTCGGACACGATCGGAGCGATGATGATGTCGCGGGGATCCTTCATCATGCAGTCACTTTCTCGGGGGTGGCCGGCGTGCCGGAGGGCAGCACGTCCTGGGTGAACACGACCCAGTCGTTGCAGAGCACGTCGTAGGCGTTGAGTTCGCCGGGGCCGATGAGCTGCACCTTGGGGAGGTTGCGGAAGCTGAGGGCGGCTGCGGCGTCGTCACGGCCGACGACCACCAGCACGGTGCCGTCGAGACCGAGCGCGTCGAGCGCCGCCTTCGCGTCCTTGGTCTTGGGGGTGTCGATGCCCCAGCTGTCGACCACGACGACCTTGCCGTCGGCGGCCCGGTCGGACAGGGCCGAACGCAGAGCGAGCTTCACCATCTTCTTGGGGGTCTTCTGGTCGTACTTGCGGGGCTTCGGGCCGAGCGCCACGCCGCCACCGGCGAACTGCGGCGACCGGGTGGAGCCCTGGCGGGCGTTGCCGGTGCCCTTCTGGCGGTACGGCTTGGCGCCACCGCCGGACACGTCGGAACGGGTCTTGGTGCTCTGGGTGCCCGAGCGGCGGGCGGCGAGCTGGGCGGTGACGACCTGGTGCATCACCGGCACGTTCGGCTGCACGCCGAAGACCTCGTCGTCGAGCTCGACCTCGCCGGCGTCGGAGCCGTCGATCTTCTTCAGGGAGATGCTGGCCATGTCAGCTTGCCTTTCCTGCCATCTGTCCGGCCTTCTTGACGGCGTTGCGCACGATGACGACGCCGCCGGCGGGGCCGGGAACCGAGCCCTTGACGAGCAGCACGTTGCGCTCGGCGTCGGACTCGACGACCTCGAGGTTCTGGGTGGTGACCTGCTCGTGGCCCATGTGGCCCGCCATCCGCTGGCCCTTGAACACCCGCGCCGGGAAGGCGCACGAGCCGATGGCGCCGGGCTTGCGGTGGCTCTTGTGGTTACCGTGCGACGCCGGCTGGCCGGAGAAGTTGTGACGCTTCATCACACCGGCGAAGCCCTTGCCCCGGCTGGTGCCGGTGACGTCGACGAGCGTGCCGGTCGGGATCTGCTCGACGGTGAGCTCCTGTCCGACCTCGAATCCGTCGACCGAGTCGAGGCGGAGCTCGACGAGGCGCTTGCCCGGTGCGACGCCCGCCTTCTCGTAGTGGCCGGCGGCCGGCTTCGTGAGCTTCTTCGCGTCGCGGTGGCCGTAGGTCACCTGCAGCGCGGTGTAGCCGTCGCGTTCGTTGGTCTTGATCTGCACGATGCGCATCGGCTCGACGCGCACCACCGTGACGGGGACGACCTTGTCGTCCACCCACGTCTGCGTCATGCCGACCTTCTCGCCGACGATCGATTGTTGTGCCATGGCGGCAGGTTCCTTTTCGTTGTCCAAGCCCTCGGGGGCTCTCCACGC
>JAWLEC010000250.1:0-3164 GCA_041686315.1 Ilumatobacteraceae bacterium | reverse complement strand
TGTATCCGAAGCCGGTGATCGTGCGGATGAGCGACTTCAAGACCAACGAGTACGCCGACCTCCTGGGTGGGAGCGCCTTCGAACCTCACGAGGAGAATCCCATGCTGGGATGGCGAGGCGCCAGCCGCTACTACCACGACGACTACCGGCGGGGGTTCGAGCTCGAGTGCCGCGCCGTCTCACTGGTCCGCGACCGCATGGGGCTGCGCAACGTGGTGGTGATGATCCCCTTCTGCCGCACGCTCGACGAGGCCGACCGCGTGCTCGGTGTGCTGGCCGAGGCCGGTCTGGTGCGCGGCCGCGACGGCCTGGCCGTGTACGTGATGGCCGAGATCCCCTCGAACGTGTTCCTCGCACGGGAGTTCGCCCGGCGGTTCGACGGCTTCTCGATCGGGTCGAACGACCTCACCCAGCTGGTCCTCGGCGTCGACCGCGACTCCGCGACGCTGCAGAGCCTGTTCTCCGAACGCGATCCGGCGGTGCAGCAGGCGATTGCACTGCTCATCGAGCGTGCACACGACGAGAACACACCGGTCGGGCTGTGCGGCCAGGCGCCGAGCGACGATCCGACGTTCGCCGAGTTCCTCGTGCGATCGGGCATCGACTCGGTGTCGGTGTCGCCCGACAGCTTCCTGGCCGTGAAGCAGACGATCGCCGCCACCGAGTCGTGATCGGGGCGCCGATGCGATGACGGACCCGATCGTGACCGTGACACCGAACCCGGTGGTCGATGTCGGTACGACCGTCGACGAGATGCTGCCCGACCGCAAGCTGCGTTGCTCGGCCATGCGCCTGGAACCGGGCGGTGGAGGGGTCAACTGCGCGCGTGTGATCGACGAGCTCGGCGGGCGCTCCCACTCGGTGTACGCCGCAGGTGGCGCCACCGGTGCGCTCCTCGACGAGTTGCTCGACGACGACCACGTCGAACGGACACGCATCGACGTGGACGGTCGCACCCGACTCGGCGTGCACGTCAACGACGAGCAGCACGACGAGCAGTACCGGCTGGCGTTCCCGGGCCCCGACGTGTGCGCCGATCTCGCCGATGCACTGATCGACGCCGTCGTCGATGCTCTGTCGGCGGGCACGTTCGTGATCGCCAGCGGCAGTCTCCCTCCCGGGCTGCCCCACGACTTCCATGCGGTGCTGGCGAAACGGGTCCGGGACGTCGGTGCCGAGCTGGTCCTCGACACGACCGGACCCTGGCTCCGCCCCGCCCTCGACGCGGGCGTCGCCGTCGTCCGCAACAACCAGCGTGAGTTCGGCGAGCTGCTCGGCGAGGAACTCGACCGGCCCCGCGACCGCGAACGGGCGCTGCGTTCGCTGGTCGAATCGGGTGCTGCGCGGATCGCCGTGATGGGCCTCGGTGCGGACGGGTCACTCGCCGTGTCCGGTGACGGTGCATGGATGGTGTCGGCGCCCGACGTCGACGTGGTGAGTCGCGTCGGTGCCGGCGACAGCCTCACGGGTGCGCTCACGCTCGCCCTGGCCAGGGGCTGGGACACGCCGCTGGCGACGGCGTACGGCGTGGCCGCCGGAGCGGCCGCCGTCACCACGCCGGGGACGCAACTGTGCACCGCCTCGACGACCGACGACCTGTACGAACGAACGATCCGGGTGAACGGTCTCACATGAGCCGTGGAGGGAGCGGGCGGCCGGTCACGGGTGCCCTGGTCGCTGCCGTGGTGGCACTGACCGGGCTGCAGGGTTGCGCGCTGTTCGACGACGACGATGCAGCAGACACCACGACGCCGGACTCCGTGACCGACACCACGACCGACACCACCGAGCCGCCGACCGAGGAGCCCGGTGAGATCTCGGCCACGGGACTTCCCGCCATTCCCGCCGTGGTCGAGGCGGTGTCGCCGGCCGTGGTGGCGATTCGCACCTCCGTCTCCCAGGGCAGCGGTGTGATCTGGCAGTCCGACGGGGTCGTGGTGACCAACGATCACGTCGTCACCGGAGCCTCCGACGTCCAGGTCGTGCTCGCCGATGGCACGGCCGTCGACGCGCAGATCCAGGCCACCGACCCGTTCACCGACCTCGCCGTCCTGCAGGTGGACCGGACCGACCTGCCGGTCGTCGAACGGTCGTCGGACACTCCGGGTGTCGGCACGCCGGTCGTCGCCGTGGGGAACCCGCTCGGTTTCGAGAACAGCGTGTCGGTCGGGATCATCTCGGGCGAACGACGGTCGCTGCCCGGCGCCGCCCAGATCAGCCCGGCGCTCGTCGACCTGCTGCAGACCGACGCCGCCATCTCGCCCGGGAACTCGGGAGGTGCACTCGTCGACCTCGACGGACGGCTCGTGGGCATCACGGTGGCCTATCTCGGCCCGGGGCAGACCGGTGCCGTGTCGATCGGCTTCGCGATCCCGATCACCACGGTGACCGACGTCGTCGAGCAGCTGATCGAGACCGGCGAGGTGGAGCACGCATTCGCCGGCCTGCAGCTGAGGCCGGTGACTCCCGAGCTGGCCCGGGCGTTCGACCTTCCGCAGCGCGGCGCCTTGATCGGAGAGGTCGTCGCAGGCGGACCTGCCGCAGCCGCCGGACTGCGTCCGGGCGACGTCGTCGTGGGCGTCGACGGCCGGCCGGTGACCAGCCCCGAGGACGTGCTCGCCGCGATTCGCCGTCGCGATCCCGGTGACGAGATGGTCCTGACGGTCCAGCGCAACGGCGCCGAACGCGAGTTCACGTTGGTGCTCGACGTCCGCAGCCGGTGAGGATTGGCTCCCGGCCGTGTGGGGTACGCGCCCGGCATGCCCCGCTCCGACATCGAGATCGATCTGCGCCTGGAGGAGATGCACGTCCTCGACGAGAACGGTGACGTCGACGACGACCTCGATCCGGGCCTCGACCGTGACGAGTTGATCGAGATGGCCCGGGTCATGATGCTCGCCCGGCGTTTCGACGAGCGGCGCCTGAAACTGCAGCAGCAGGGACGTATCGGCACGTTCGCGCCGGTCATCGGCCAGGAGGCGAGCCAGGTCGGAGCGGTGTCGGCCCTCGCCGACTCCGACTGGGTCGTGCCGTCGTACCGTGAGTCGGCCGTGGCGTTGTGGCGGGGCGCGTCGATGACCGATCTGTTGCTGTACGACGCCGGATTCAACGAAGGGGCACAGGTCGAGGCGGAGTCACGTGACCTGCCGATCGCCATCCCCGTC
>JAWLEC010000001.1:0-52673 GCA_041686315.1 Ilumatobacteraceae bacterium | reverse complement strand
GACCGGCGACCGGCGGGAGGGGGCGACTCCGTCGGGCACCGTCGCCGACCACTGGGAGGCGCTGGTCGCCACCGCCATGCTCGGCACCGACCGACGTGACCCGCCGCGACCGCCCGATCCCGTCGCGGATCTGGTCGACGACACGCTGCGGCCGACGCCGTCGGAACGGATGCTCGCCCAGGTCGCCGCCACCGTCGCCGTCCGGCGTGCCGGCGTGATGCCGGCGCCACCACGACCGCGCCTGGCCCAGCCGCCCGCCGACGGTCGTGCGGTGTGCGTGCCCGCCGCCGTCGACCGTTGGCACCACCTGGTGGCGTCGTGGCCGGTGCTCGAGGACGAGTGGGTGCTGACCCTGCTCGCCAACGGTTGGCGCGTCGCCCCCGAACTGGTCCCCCCGTTGCTCGCTCGCCACCGCAGCGATCCGATCCGCCGGGCGCGTACCGAACTTGCGTGCGGGCCACTCGCCGAGTGGTTGACCGGGCACGTCCCCGCGCTGGCGCCGCGTGGTCCCCACGCCCGGCCCGCCGACCTCGCTGCGGCACTCGAACACGTCGGCGAGCTGCCCGAGCTGGCGATCCCGGCCGACCTCCAGCCGATGCTGACGGCTCCCGGCACCGAGACGGGCCCCGCCCTGGCCCGAGCCATCGATGCCGGGCAGCTCGTCCATGCCCACCGCGGCGTGCTGGTGAACCTGATCGCCCGCTGCCGACCCGACGGCCTGCCGGCGATCGCCGAGGCACTCGACGCCGTACCCGCCGATTCCCCCGGCTACGGCCTCGCCAGCGTGCTCGCCGACCTCGCCACCACCCGCCGGCGGATGCTCGACGAACTCGGTTGGGCCTGAATTCGTCACGCAGTTCGGTCATCTCGGAGTGTCGGTGCGCTCGACGCGAATCGGGACAGCGGGCGGCAATCTGTACATATCGGGCCGTGGCGTCATGTACACTTGGGGGAATGGACGTCGCAGTCACCGAACTCAGAGCTCACCTCGGCCGGTGGATCGACGCAGCACGCGAGGGCAACGAGATCGTGATCACCGATCGAGGGACTCCGGTCGCCCGAATCGTCGCCCTCGACTCGACATCGGCCATCGACCGGCTCACCGCCCAGGGCGTCATCAGTCGGCCGACGCGCTCGACCCGGCCGGTCGCCGGTGACCGGCGACGGCCGACGCCGAAACGACCGGTTGCAGAGATCGTCAGCGAGCAGCGTCGCTGAACGTGGCCCTCGTCTATTTCGATTCGAGCGCGCTCGTCAAGCTCGTGCTCGACGAGGTCGGGTCAGACATCGCCGCAGCGTTGTGGAACGCGTGCGATGTGGCGCTGTCGAGTCGGCTGGCCCATCCCGAGGTCTGCGCGGCCCTCGCCGCCGCCGTCCGCAACCACGATCTCACCGAGCCCGAGGCGTCGGCGGCTGTGTCCGACTGGGAGCAGTTCTGGGCATCGATGCGCCCGGTCGAGTTGTCTGCCGACGTCGAGCGAGCTGCGGGGTCGCTCGCAGCAACACATCAGCTCCGCGGGGCGGACGCGGTTCATCTCGCAAGTGCGCTCGCACTCGGCCCGACGGATCTCACCGTCGCAGTGTGGGACAAGCGCCTGCACGCCGGCGCCGCTGCGGTCGGCCTCGCCGTCGCTCCAGCCACGCTCGCGTGAGACCCGAACCGCGAACTGAGTGATACCGATTGGCCGTCCTGATGCCGGGGCGACGCTTCAGCATCCGAGCGCGTAGCCGATTGCGGAGCACACGCGTCGCATGGTGTCGTCGTCGACGTCACCGACGTGTGCGGTCAGGGTGGACTGGGCCACCGTGTGCAGGCTGTCGCAGTTCACGACGGATCCTCGCTCGAGCCCCACCGAGACGTGGTCGAAGTCGACTTCCGCTGCGAGTCCGCGCGCCGATGCGGTGATCTCGGCAACGGTCACGAGAAATCGGACGTCGAGCACCTCCGTACGTGTCAGCACCAGGACGGGGCGGCGTTTGCGTCCGACCTCTGCCAGCCAGTAGACCTCGCCGCGGTTCACTCGGCACCCCACGCCTCGGCTTCGACCCAGACGTCGTCGGGAGACTCGGGCCTGTCGACGTAGGCCTCCCGGTCGCTTCGAGCCATGGCTGCGCGTACCGCGGCAGCAACTCCCTCACGGGCAGCGGCCGAGACGTTGACGCCGAGCCTGCGAGCCTGTTCGGCGAGCGCCTCATCGAGACTGAACGTCGTCCGGGTCGTGGCCATAGCACGGGATGCTAGCTAGGCATGCTACGGAATGGTCGTCGGAGGGCCGGGTGGCGCTCGCTCTCGGGGTCACACGAACTCGATGCTGTCCAGCACCGGCGTGGCGCGGGACACCATGTAGTCGAAGTCCAGCTCGTGGCTGTCGAAGTGCACCACGATCACCTGATCCGGGCCCGGAAGTGAGACTGGCTCGGCGAGTGCGACCGACCAGGTGCTCGATCCACCCTGCCATGAGCGAACGGCCAGCACGTCTGTCCCGTCGCTCATCGGTGTGGGCCTGTGTGGGCATGCGATGAGCGAGCGGCCGACACGTCTGTCCCGTCGCTCATCGGTGGGTGCGACACGCCCTCGGTAACGTCATGGCGATGACCGTCCTGCCGCCGGTGCCCGGCGACGTCCTGCGACCACACGCCGAGCACCAGTACGCCCACGAGCTGGCGGCGCTCGACGCCCTCGACGACCGCGAGCGGCCGCCCGGCTGGAAGCTGTCACCGTGGGCGGTCGTGCGGTACCTGCTCGGCGGTGAGCTGAGCGACGGCACCGTGATCGTGCCGAAGTACGTGGGCCGGCAACGGCTGGTGGAGATCGCCGTGGCCACCCTCGCCACCGACCGCGCCCTGCTGCTGCTGGGCGTGCCGGGCACCGCCAAGACCTGGGTGAGCGAGCACCTCGCCGCCGCCATCAGCGGCGACTCCACGCTGCTCGTGCAGGGCACCGCCGGCACCACCGAGGAGACGCTGCGGTACGGGTGGAACTACGCCCGCCTCCTCGCCGAGGGGCCGAGCATCGAGGCGCTCGTCCCAGGCCCCGTGTACCGGGGGATGCAGCGCGGCGCCCTCGTGCGCGTGGAGGAGCTCACCCGGATGCCGCCCGAGGTGCAGGACGTACTCGTCACCGTGCTGTCGGAGAAGGTGCTGCCGGTACCCGAACTCGACACCGAGATCGCGGCGATCCGCGGCTTCAACGTGATCGCCACCGCCAACGACCGCGACCGTGGCGTGAACGACCTGTCGAGTGCGCTCCGCCGCCGCTTCAACACCGTCGTGCTGCCGCTGCCGGCCACCATCGACGAGGAGATCGACATCGTCAGCCGCCGCGTCGCCGAACTCGGCGTGGCGCTGTCGTTGCCCGAGGTGCCTGCCGCCGCCGACGAGATCCGCCGGGTCGTCACGGTGTTCCGCGAGCTGCGCTCGGGTGTCACTGCCGACGACCAGCGCAGCCTCAAGGTGCCCACCGGCACGCTCTCCACGGCCGAGGCGATCTCGGTGATCACCAACGGCCTGGCGCTCGCAGCACACTTCGGTGACGGCGAGCTGGCGGCCGGCGACGTCGCCGCGGGCATCGTCGGCGCCGTGGTGAGCGATCCGGTGCACGACGCCGTCGCCTGGCGGGAGTACCTCGAGACGGTGGCCCGCGACCGTGCGGGATGGAGCGACTTCTACGAGGCCTGCCGCGTCCTCGACTCGTGATGGACGCGCCATGACGACCCATCTGCTCGGGATCCGTCACCACGGGCCCGGGTCGGCGCGTTCGGTGCTCCGATCGCTCGACGAACTGCGACCCGACGTGGTGCTGGTGGAGGTGCCCGCCGACGTGCAGTCGGCGCTCGGCTGGATCGGTGACCCCGATCTCGTGCCGCCGGTGTCGCTGCTCGGCTGGGTGGTGGCCGAGCCCGCCCGGGCGGCGTTCGCTCCGTTCGCCGACTTCAGTCCCGAATGGCAGGCCGTTGCCTGGGCCAACGCACACGACGTGCCGGTGCGGGCCATCGACCTCCCGCTCGCCCACACGCTCGCCGCCCCGCACGTCGATGGCGGCCGGGATGGCAGCGACGGCGCTGCCGAGCTGCTCGCGGAGGCGTCGCCCCCCGACCCGATCCGTGAGCTGGCAGCGGCAGCGGGCGATCCCGACCCCGAGCGGTGGTGGGAGGACGTCATCGAGCACCGCGGCGACGGGGCACCCGCCTTCGACGCCGTCGCCGACGCCATGGCCGCCGCCCGCGAGGGGTTCGTGCCCACCCTCGGCGAGCGTCGCCGGGAAGCACACATGCGACGGGCGATCCGCGCCGCCGTGAAGGACGGCGCCGGCACCGTCGCCGTGGTCTGCGGTGCGTGGCACGTCCCTGCGCTCGACGTCGGTGCCACCACCGCCGCCGCCGACAACGCGCTGCTGCGCAAGCTCCCGAAGATGAAGGTGTCGGTGGCCTGGGTGCCCTGGACGCACCGTCGGCTCACCGCTGCGTCCGGGTACGGCGCGGGCGTCGACAGCCCCGGCTGGTACCGGCACGTGTTCGCCCATCCCGGCCCCGACGGCGTCTCACGCTTCTTCGTGCACGCGGCACAGGTCGTGCGCGACAACGGCGGGGCGGCGTCGCCCGACCACCTGATCGCCGGCACCCGCCTCGCCGACTCGCTGGCGGCGATGAGGGGCCGCCCACGTGCCGGACTGGCGGAGGTGCTCGACGCCGCCGACGCCGTGATGGGCAGCCTCGATCTTGTCCGCCACGAGCTGGTGGTGGGCGACGCACTGGGCAGGGTGCCGTCGTCGGCGCCGCAGGTGCCCCTCGCCCGCGACGTGGCGGCCGCGCAGCGGTCGGCGCGCCTGCGTCCCACCGCCGGAGCGGTCACGCTCGAGGTCGATCTCCGCACACCCACCGGGCTTCGCAAGTCGCACCTCCTCCACCGCCTGGTGGCGTTGGGCATCGGCTGGGGCAGCCTCACCGAAGGCCGCGGGTCGTCGGGCACGTTCCGGGAGACCTGGAGCCTGCGCTGGGAGCCCGAACTGTCGGTGCGCATCGTCGAGCGCGCCGGGTACGGCACCACCGTCGTCGCTGCGGCCACCGCCCGGCTCGTCGAGCGTGCCGACGGTGCGGCCGGCCTCACCGAGCTGGTGGCCGTGCTCGACACGGCGCTGCTCGCCGCACTGCCCGACGCCGTCGAACCGTGCATCCGCCGTCTCGGCGACCGTGCCGCCGTCGACACCGACGTGGGCCACCTGCTCGACGCCGCCGTCCCCCTGGCCCACGCGCTGCGGTACGGCGACGTGCGCGGCACCGACGTGCCGTCGTTGCGCGCCGTGTTCGACGGCCTGGTGGCCCGCGTCCTGGCGGCACTGCCGGCGGCGTGCGCCTCGTTCGACGACGACGCCGCCGAGGCGATGGTGGAGCGGCTCACCGGCTTCCAGGGGGCACTCGCCACGCTCGACCATCCCGAACGGCGCCGCGGGTACCCGGCGGTGCTCGGCCGTCTCGCCGAACACGGCGGCCACGGCCTGGTGGAGGGTCGCGCCACGCGGCTGCTGCACGATGCCGGTCAGTGGCCGGCATCTCGTGTGCGCGGGCGGGTCGGTCGCGCCCTGTCGGGCGGCACCCCGCCCGGCCATGGAGCGGCGTTCGTCGAGGGCTTCGTCGCCGGCTCGGGCACCGTGCTGGTGCACGACGCGGAGCTGCTCGACGTGTTCGACGGCTGGCTCGCCGGCCTCACCACCGACGACTTCGACGCCGTGCTGGTGCTCCTGCGACGCACGTTCGGGGCATTCGAGCCGGCCGAGCGGCGGCAGCTGATGTCGCTGTTGGCCGGTCGGGGTGTGCCGCGCCGGGAGGGTTTCGGGCCGGAGGTGGACCCCGTCCGGGCGGCGCAGGCGCTGGCAACGGTCCGGGCGATGCTGGGCCTGCCCGAGGTGGCGGCTGATCCGGGCCGCACGGCGGCGGCTGATCCGGCGAGACGCCCGTCGACCCGGCGAGTGGAGGTGCGATGAGCCCGGTGGAACCGACGGCGCTGCGCGTGTCGGAGGGTGAACGGCTGCGCCGGTGGCGCCTGGTGCTGGGTGCGGCGGCCGAACTCGACACCGACGACCCACTCGACAGCGGCGCCGGGAACGACGCGACAGGCGCCGAGCCGGGTGCGGGCGGTGGTGACGGCCCTGCCGGAGGAGAGGATGCCGGTGAAGGTGGCGCTGCCGGCGGTGACGGCGCTGGTGATGGCGCCGGTGATGGTGCCGACGGAAGCGGACGATCCGAGGGTGACGGCGGTCCGGGCGACGGTGGGGGTGCCGGGCGGCGCAACGATTCACGACCCGGTGGCGGCGACCGCATCGGGGGGAGGCTGACCGGCGACGACGTGCGGATCGATGCGGCGCTGGGCGCGCTCTACGACCGTGAGTCGGTGCGCCGTGGGGCGGGCAGCCGATCCGGTGGGCTCGGGAGGTCGCGACCCGGGGTGGTGCGCTGGCTCGGCGACATCCGCCGCTACTTCCCGACACCGATGGTGCAGATCCTCCAGCGCGACGCCGTCGACCGGCTCGACCTCCGTCAGTTGCTGCTCGAACCCGAGCTGCTGCAGGCGGTGGAACCCGACGTGCACCTGGTCACCCTGCTGGTGGAACTCAACCGGCATCTTCCCGACGAGACCCGGGCCACCGCCCGCCAGGTGATCGCCAGGGTGCTCGCCGACCTCGAGGCCCGGCTCACCGACCACACCCGCCAGGCCGTGCGCGGGGCGCTGGCCCGGTCGGCGCGCACCCGCCGGCCCCGTCCCGGCGACATCGACTGGCCCACCACGATCACCGCCAACCTCCGGCACTGGATCCCCGAGCACCGCACCGTGATCCCCGAGCGGCTGGTGGGCCATGGCCGGCGCCAGCGCAGCCTGGCCCGTGACGTGGTGATCGCCGTCGACCAGTCGGGGTCGATGGCCGACAGCGTCGTGTACGCCTCGCTGTTCGGGGGCGTGCTCGCCCAGTTGCCGGCCTTGCGGACGTCGTTCGTGGCATTCGACACCTCGGTGACCGACCTGACGGCGTATCTCCACGATCCGGTCGAGGTGCTGTTCGGGGTGCAACTCGGCGGAGGCACCGACATCGCAGCGGCACTCGGCTACTGCCAGTCGCTGATCGAACGGCCGCGCGAGAGCGTGCTGTTCCTGGTGAGCGACCTCTTCGAGGGCGGCAACGCCGACCTCATGCGCCGACGGGTGGCCGAGCTGGTGGCCGGCGGTGTCACGGTGGTGGTGCTGCTGGCGCTCAGCGACGAGGGCACGCCCAGCCACGACCACGACCACGCCGCCGCACTCGCCGAACTGGGTGCCACGGTGCTGTCCACCACCCCCGACGAGTTCCCCGCCGTGCTCGCCGACGCCCTCATCTGACCAACGCGTGATCAGTGTGCGGTCACTCGCCGCCAACTGATCACGCGTTCGGAACTGGGTGGGCGCCGGAGCTGGGCGGCAGCGGTGTGCGGGCGCTAGCGTTGCGGCGTCATGGGTCAGCTGGTCGCCGTCACCGAGAAGCCGAGTTCGACACGAGGTGTCGTCCGCTTCGAGATCAACCGCACGCTGTCGGGCCAGGGCCACGAGCACTACGACTCGCTCGCCGACGCCTACGGCGATGGCCCGTCCGACGAGCTGGCCCGCCGCCTGTTCGCCACCGGTCAGGTCGATGCGGTGCACGTGTTCGCCAACATCATCACGGTCGACCTCGAGAAGGGCCACGACGCCGAGGGGCTGTCCGACATCATCCGGTACATGTACCAGTACTGGAAGCCGGGTGTGACGCCCCCGTCGTTCGAGGACCTCCAACCCGAGGAGCCGGTCGACACCGGCGGTGGTGGCGACGACGGTGGCGATTCGGGGCTCTCCGAAGCCGCCAAACGGGTCCCGGCGCACATCCTCGAACGCAGCCGCGCCGGCCGCGAACGCTGGAACGCCAAACAGGGCTGACCCGCGACGCCCGACCAGGGCAGGATTCGCCACCCGAATTCGACCGACGCCGGAAGTCTCTGCGCTCGGTGGTACCGAACACATGTTCGATACCATGGTGGGATGAGCCTCGCACTCACCTCCGGTCCGATCCCCACGTCCGATCCGTCCGACACGCCCGCCCGTCCTGGTCTCTCGGAGGCGCTCGCGGCACTGGGGGAGCGGGTGGCGCCGCTCACGCTCGCCCGTGAGCGCATCCTGCCCGTCCCCGACGCCGTCGCCCACCTGTTCCCCGACGGCGGGCTCGTGCGTGGACGCGTGCTGTCGTGCGCCGGGTCGGCGGCCACGTCGTTCGCCTGCTCGCTGCTCGCCCCCACCGTGGCGGCCGGGGGGTGGGTGGCCGTGGTCGACCTCCCCACACTCGGACTCGACGCCGCCAGTGAACTCGGGGTGCCGTTGGAGCGCGTGGTCGCCGTCGACACCGGTGGCGATCCTCGCCGGTGGATCGAGGCGGTCGCTGCAGCAGCCGACGGATTCGACGTGTTGCTGGTGCGTGTGCCGACCGGGTTGCCCTCCGCCATGGTGCGCAAGCTCGTCACCCGCATCCAGCAGCAGGGGGCGGTGGTCGTGGTGCTGGGTGAGCCGGGCATCCTGCCGTGCGACGGCGAACTCCACGCCGACGGCCGGCCGTGGGAGGGCATCGGCGACGGCTGCGGACACCTGCGCCGCCGGGCCGTACACGTGTCGGCTGCCGGGCGCCGGTCACCGGGTGTGCGGCGCGGCGAGTTCGCCGTCCCCGCCTGAGTGACATGAACGAGCAGCCCGAGCGGATCGTCACGGTGTGGTTCCCCGACTGGCCGGCAGTGGCCGCGGGGTTGCGTCCGGACGTGCCAGGCGCAGTGATGCGCGCCAATCGGGTGGTGGCGCGCACACCTGCGGCCGCCGCCGAGGGTGTGGTGATCGGCCAGCGGCGCCGGCAGGCGCAGCGACGTTGCCCGCACATCCGGCTCGTCGACCACGACCCCGACCGTGACGCCGGCCGATTCGAACCGGTGGTACGCGCCGTCGCCGAGATCTCACCTCGGCTCGATGTCGTCGAACCCGGCTGGATCACGCTGTCGGCGCGTGGCCCCTCGCGGTACTTCGGCGGCGATCGCTCCCTCGCCGAGCGGCTGGCGCCGACTGCTGCTTCGGCGGCGGCCGTCGCGAGCGCCGGTGCCGGCGACGCTGGTGCAGCCGATGCAGACACTGCAGACGGTGCCGGCGCTGTGGCCGGCGCAGGCGCTGCAGACGATGCAGCCGGTGCCGCCGATGCCGGGATGAAGGTGGACGTGGGTGTGGGCGTGGCCGACGGGCGGTTCGCATCGAGCGTGGCGGCCCGGTTGGCGGTGCGTCGTAGCGAACCGGTGGTGGTCGACCCCACCGGTTCGCCGGCTTTCTGCGCTCCGTTGCCGATCGGCTGGTTGCAGACCCTGGGCGAGGCCGATCCCGATCTGGTCGAGCTGTTCACCCGGCTCGGCCTCCGCCGCCTCGGCCACCTCGCGGCGCTCGACGCCGCCGATGTCCTCGGCCGTTTCGGCCATGCGGGCGTGCATGCGCACCGCCTGGCGTCGGGAGCCGACGTCCGCCCGTCGGGCACCACCGACCCGGCCCCCGAGCGACGGCTCGATCAGGTGCTCGACGATCCTGCGGCCCAGTCGAGCGCGGTGGTGTTCGTGGCCAAGCAACTGGCCGACGAGCTGGCCGGCACGCTGGCGGCCGACGGCCGGGTGTGCACCCGGTTGGTGGTGCTGCTCGAATCCGAACACGGGGAACGCTCCGAACGGTCGTGGTACCGCTCGGGTGGGCTCACCGCAGCGGCGATGGTCGAACGGATCCGTTGGCAACTCGACGCCTGGATCGGGCTCCCGCCGGGCAGCGACCACCAACTCACGGGCGGGATCTCGCTGATCCGGCTCAGCCCCGACGAGGTGCGTGCCGACGAAGGTGTCCAGCTGGGTCTGTGGGGCGGGCAGTCCGACGCCGACCGGCGGGCTGCGCGGACCATCGCCCGGCTCACCACGCTCACCTCCGACGATGCGGTGACCGTTCCGGTGTGGCGCGGTGGCCGCCTGCCGGCCGACCGGTACCGGTGGGTGCCGGCCACCACGGTCGACCTCGAGCACCGGGCGGTGTCCCACGCCGGCACCGGCAGCGGGCCCGCGGGGCCGTGGCCGGGTTCGCTGCCGTCGCCGTCACCGGCCACGGTGCTCGCCGAACCCGTTCCGGCCGAACTGCTCGACGAGCACGGCGAATCGCTCACCGTGACCGGGCGCGGCGCCGTGTCGGCGCCTCCGGCCACACTGCACCTGCTGTCGGGTGACGCCGCATCGGGGTGGCGTCGTGGCCGGCCGCGGCCGGTGGTGGGGTGGGCGGGCCCCTGGCCGGTGGAGGAGCGGTGGTGGGAGCCCGAGCGGCATCGACGCCTGGCGCGGTTCCAGGTCGTCACCGACGACCAGTGCGGCTATCTCGTGGTCGCCGAGCACCGTCGATGGTGGATCAGCGCCCGCTACGACTGACGAACGCGTGAACAGTGTGCGCCGAGCGCCCGCATACTGTTCACGCGTTCGGCGTGAGCGGGTCGGAGGAGACGCTCCTCGACGCCTGCTAGACGACGGCGGCGAGGCCGAACGGCTGGGAGATGTCGAGCTGGTCGGTGACGTCGTTGGCGAGACGGAAACCCACGCCGCGTACGGTGTGGATCACCTTCAGCTCGGGCGCCGCCTTGTCGAGCTTGCGGCGCAGGTTCGACAGGTGGACGTCGACCACGTGGTGGTCGCCGACCCACTTCGGCCCCCACACGGCGTCGAGGAGATCCTCGCGGGTGCACACCTCGGTCGGCCGCCGACACAGCTGTTCGAGCAGTGAGAACTCGATCCGGGTGGTGGCCACTTCCTCGTCGTCGACGCGGACCTCACGGCGACCGAGGTCGATCGACAGCGGTCCGAGCACCAGGGTGGAGGCGAACACCGCATCCACCCGACCCTGCATCTGGCGCGGCCGGCGCAGGAGTGCATGGCACCGGGCGGCCAGCTCCTCGGCCGACACCGGCACGGAGACGGCGTCGTCGGCACCGGAGTGGAGTACGGCGGCGCGGATCCGGTGGGCTCCCTCGTCGGTGATGCAGAGGAGGTACTGCTCGCTCGAGTCGCGGAGTCGTTCGTAGAGCGGGCGACCGTCGGGGGCCCGCAGACGTGAGCACACGATGAGGACGTCGGGGGAGAAGGACTCGGCCAACATGATCGCCGCATCGCCGTCGGTGGGGGCGCTGACGCTGAATCCCGCCGACCGCAACCCGGCCACACTGATCCGGCGCAGATCCGGATCGTCCACGGCGATCAGGATGCGAGGTGCGATGTTGGTGTCGTAGTCCATGGGTGTCCGTCCGTCAGTTCCGCCGACTGGTGTGGTCGAGCTGGTGTCGCCCGAGTTCGTGTTCTGGTGTTGCTATCGGTCACCCCACTTGCGAACTCAAGGAGAAATCGAAGAGAAATGACACGCGTGTGATTCGGTGCGATGGGTGTGGACCTCCTGCTAGGCAGGGGTGATGGGTGATCTTCCGGTCGACGTCCGCCGCCACGTGCAGGCCTCCGTGGCCGCGCGGGCACCGGTCGACGAGCGCGAGGAACGGTCGGTGGCGGCCTTTCTCGAGGCGTTCGACGGATTGGCGGATCCGTTCGACCAGCGCCTCGATCCGGTCCACGTGACCGGTTCGGGGATCGTGGTCGGGCACCGTGGAGTGGTGCTGTTGAAGCACAAGCGGCTCGGCATCTGGCTGCAACCCGGCGGCCACATCGACCCGGGTGAGACACCGTGGGACGCGGCCCTGCGCGAAAGTGCGGAGGAGACCGGGCTCGACGTGTCGTTCGATTCGTTCGACGAGTCGGAGGCGGCCTCGAGCGCCGACCCGGACGCCGCGTCGGACATCGAATCGCGCGGCGTCCCGGAACTGATCCACGTCGACGTGCACCCGGGCGGACGCGGCCACACCCATCTCGACCTGCGCTATCTCATCGACGGCGGCGACGCCGACCCCGCACCGCCCGAGGGTGAGAGTCAGGACATCGCCTGGTTCGGCTGGACCCAGGCCATCGCCATCGCCGACCCCGGCCTCCGCGGCGCCCTCATCGCCCTCGCCGAACGCCTCACCTGACCCGCCAAACCCCGAAAAATGCCCCGTTCGTAGCGGCACGCGCTACGAACCAGGCATTTTTCGGAAGTTGCGGATGGCGAACGTGTGTTCGATACTGGAGGGGTGGGGTTCAACAACCCGTCCTGGTCCTGGAGCGAACTCGAAGCGACACTGTCGGGAAAGCCGCCGGGACGGACAGGCCGGGACGGGCGCGCCCCCGGGAGCCCGTCGTGGAACGCCGGCGGAGACGGGCCGGCATGGAGCCGACGCCGCCAGCCGTTCCAGGCGCCCGACGGCCCCGACGAGGCCCCGTCACGGCCGGTCGACCACATGCCCTACGCCGAGCTGCACTGCCACTCGAACTTCTCGTTCCTCGACGGGGCGTCGCATCCCGAGGAACTGGCCACCGAGGCCGCCCGACTGGGGCTCGAGGCGTTGGCCGTCACCGACCACGACGGGCTCTACGGCGTGGTGCGATTCGCCGAGGCCGCCGCGGCCGTGGGGCTGCCCACCGTGTTCGGCGCCGAGATCACCCTCACCGATGCGGCCGAGGCCGCCACTGCCGCGACCGCCGCCACCACCGCCGTCGCAGATGCCGGCGTCGGCGCCGGCGCTCGCCGGTCGGTGGTGCTCACCGAGGCCGACACGGTCGCCCAGGTCCCCACCGGCCGGGTACCCGACGCCCACGCCCCCGACCCGTCGGGCACCCACCTGCTGGTGCTGGCCGACGGCCCCGACGGCTACGCCCGGCTCTCGCGGGCTCTCAGCCAGGGCCATCTCGCCGGCGAGAAAGGGGCCCCCCGGTTCGGGTTCCACGACGTGGCCGATCAACTGGCCGGACACGGATGGGTGCTCACCGGCTGCCGGAAGGGGGCGGTGCCCGCCGCACTCGTCGCCCACGGCCCGGCGGCCGCCCGGCGCGAGCTGCAGCGCCTGGTGTCGGCGTTCGGGCGCGACCGGGTGCTGGTGGAGCTGTGGGACCACGGCGACCCGCTCGACTCGGCCCGCAACGATGCGCTGGTCGAGATCGCCCACCGGGAGGGCGTCGGTTGCGTGGCCACCAACAACGTGCACTACGCCACCCCCGCCCAACGACGCCTGGCCACCGCGCTCGCAGCAGTGCGGTCGCGCCGCAGTCTCGACCAGATCGACCCGTGGCTGCCGGCGGCCGCCGGAGCCCACCTCCGGTCGGGCGCCGAGCAGGCGCGCCGGTTCCGCCGCTATCCGGGAGTGGTGGAGCGAGCCGCCGAGATCGGGCGCGCCGCGGCGTTCGACCTCGCGCTCGTGGCGCCCAAGCTGCCGCCGTTCCCGTGCCCCGACGGGCCCGACGGGAAACCGCTCACCGAGATGCAGTACCTCCGGCGGATCACCGAGGAGGGCGCCCGGCGCAGGTACGGCGAACGGCCCACGGGCTCGGAGGACCTGTCGCTGCGGGCCCGGGCGTGGCGCACCATCGACCACGAACTGGCCCTGATCGAGCAACTCGGCTTCGCCGGCTACTTCCTCATCGTGTGGGACATCGTGGAGTTCTGCCGCCGGGCCGACATCTACTGCCAGGGGCGGGGGAGCGCCGCCAACTCGGCGGTCTGCTACGCCCTCGGCGTCACCGCCGCCGACGCCGTGTCGCTGGGGCTGCTGTTCGAGCGGTTCCTGTCGCCCGAGCGTGACGGGCCGCCCGACATCGACGTCGACATCGAGAGCGACCGGCGCGAAGAGGTGATCCAGTACGTCTACCGACAGTACGGACGGCACCACACCGCACAGGTGGCCAACGTGATCACCTACCGGGCACGGTCGGCGGTACGCGACATGGCCAAGGCGCTCGGGTTCGAGCCTGGCCAGCAGGATGCCTGGTCGAAGCAGGTCGACGGGTGGGGTGGTGTGGCGGCCACGGCGGCGCAGCCCGGCTGTTCGATCCCCGAGCCGGTGATCGAGCTGGCGGCGGAGGTGGAGGACGCGCCACGGCACCTCGGCATCCACTCGGGCGGCATGGTGATCTGCGATCGCCCGGTGATCGAGGTGTGCCCCGTCGAGTGGGCACGGATGGACAAGCGGTCGGTGCTGCAGTGGGACAAGGACGACTGCGCCCGCACGGGCCTCGTGAAGTTCGACCTGCTGGGCCTGGGGATGCTGTCGGCGCTGCACTACGCCGTGGATCTCGTGCGCGAGCACCGTGGGTACGAGATCGACCTGGCCACCATCCCGCAGGACGACGACGTCTACGCCATGTTGTGCCGGGCCGACACGGTGGGCGTGTTCCAGATCGAGTCACGCGCCCAGATGGCCACCCTGCCACGGCTGAAGCCGCGCCGCTTCTACGACCTCGTGGTGGAGGTGGCGCTCATCCGCCCCGGCCCCATCCAGGGCGGGTCGGTGCACCCCTACATCCGGCGGCGCAACGGCAGGGAACCCGTCACCTATCTCCACCCGTTGCTCGAGAACTCGTTGGGCAAGACGCTGGGGGTGCCGCTGTTCCAGGAACAACTGATGCAGATGGCGATCGACGTGGCCGGGTTCACGCCGGCCGAGTCCGACGAGCTGCGCCAGGCGATGGGGTCGAAGCGCTCGGCGGCACGGATGGAGCGGCTGAAGCAGCGGCTGTACGCGGGGATGGCCGAGCGGGGGATCACCGGCGAGGTCGCCGACGAGCTGTTCGCGAAGATGAAGGCGTTCGCCGACTACGGCTTCCCCGAGTCGCACTCGGTGAGCTTCGCCTACCTCGTGTACGCCTCGTCGTGGATCAAGTACCACGAGCCGGCGGCTTTCTGCGCGGCGCTGCTCAACGCCCAGCCGATGGGGTTCTGGTCACCGCACACGCTGGTACGCGACGCCCGCCGCCACGGGGTGGTGGTGCGCACGCCCGACCTGAACGCCTCGTCGGCCGCGGCCACCCTCGAGCCGAGCGCCGAGTCGGTGGGTGAGGTCGCGGTGCGGCTCGGGCTGGGTTCGGTGCGCGGGATCGGTGCCGACCTGGCCGAGGAGATCGAAGCCGTGCGTGCCGCCGACGGCGCCTACGCCGACACCGAGGACCTCGTGCGACGTGTGCCGCCGCTGACGCTGCCGCAACTGGAGGCGCTCGCCACCGCCGGCGCATTCGAGGAGTGCTTCGGACTCGACCGGCGTGAGGCGCTGTGGACCGTGGGCGCCACGGCACAGTCACGCCCGGGCCGGCTGGCCGGTGTGGTCACCGGTGCCGACGCACCCCGTCTGCCGGGGATGACGCCGGTGGAGGAGGCGGTGGCCGACCTGTGGGCCACCGGTGTGTCGCCCGACGGGCACCCCACCGTCTTCGTGCGCGACCGGTTGACCGAACTCGGGGTGCTCACGTCCGACCAGCTGGTCGAGCCCGAGCCGGGGTCGACCGTGCAGGTGGCCGGTGTGGTCACGCACCGCCAGCGGCCGATGACCGCGCAGGGGGTGACGTTCCTCAACCTCGAGGACGAGACGGGCCTGGTCAACGTGGTGGTGTCGAAGGGCTGCTGGGCCCGGTTCCGCACGGTGGCCCGGGAGGCGCCGGCGATGCTGGTGCGCGGCCGGCTGGAACGCAGCGAGGGCGTGGTGAACATCGTCGCCGAGCACCTCGCCCCGCTCCCCGTGCCCGCCGAGTCGAGCGTCGTCACCCGCAACTTCCGTTGATCACGCCCGAGATGCAACGAGCGGATCCCGGGCCGACGTTCGTCCGGGGTCTGACCCCTGACGAACGGCTGGCGACGTCAGCGGACGGGGGTGTCGACCATCGAGAGGTGGAGGTCGCCGTCGGCCGGGTAGGGGTGGGCGAGGGCGACGTCCTCGTCGAGCTCGGTGCCGAGGCCCGGCTCGCGTGACGGGATCACGTCGCCGGCGTCCCACTCCACCGGCCGGGTGAGCAGGTCGGCGTGGAAACCCGACCAGTCCTGGATGCCCTCCATGATCAACAGGTTCGGCAGGGTGGCGGCGAGCTGGATGTTGGCCGCACCGAGGATCGGGCCCGAGTAGAGATGCGGTGCGATCTGGCACCCCCACGCCTCGGCGATCGCGGCGATCTTCCTGCCCGCCAGGATGCCGCCGCACCGCCCGAGGTTCGGCTGCCAGATTGCCGCCGCCTGGTGCCGGGCCAGCGCCGCGAACTCCGACACCGTGGTGAGCCGTTCGCCGGTGGCGACCGGGATCGACGTCTGGCGGGCGACCCTCGCCATCTCCTCGGGCTGGTCGGGCTGCGTCGGCTCCTCGAACCACAGCGGATCGAACGGCTCCAGCCGGCGGGCCAGCCGGATCGCCCCCGCGGCGGTGAACTGCCCGTGGGTGCCGAACAGCAGGTCGGCGCGCGAACCGACCGCACCGCGGATCGCCGCGGTGATCGCCACCGACCGGTCGATGTCGTCGGCGCTCGGCTGGTGCCCGTCGAACGCGGTGTACGGGCCCGCCGGGTCGAACTTCACCGCGGTGAACCCGCGCTCCACCTCGAACGCCGCCTGCTCGGCTGCCTGCCGAGGATCGGTGTACACGTCCGGACGGCCCTCCGCCGGGTACAGGTAGGTGTAGGTGCGGATGCGCTCGTGGACCCGCCCACCCAACAGATCGGAGATCGGCTTGCCGGCGTCCTTGCCCACGATGTCCCAGCAGGCCATCTCGATCCCGCTCATGATCCCCACGAGGGTGGGGTCGGGACGCAGGGCGTAACCCGACGAGTACATCCGGCGCCACAGCAGCTCGATCCGGTTCGGGTCGGCGTCGATCACCAGCCGGTCGGCGACGTCGTCGACCATCGCCGCCACCGTGTACGGCCCCACCGTGGCCACGTAGATCTCGCCGTAGCCGACCACGCCCGTGTCGGTGGTGAGCTTCACCACGATGAAGTACCGCCCACCGAAGTGCGGGGGCGGGTTGGCGATCACGAACGTGGTGCAGTCGACGATCCGCATGCGTTCACGTTAGGGGTCGCAGGCCGACGCCGTCAGACGCCGGTGTCGACGGGGCTGCGCGGAGGGCCGTGCTCGGCGAGGTCGCGGAGCAGGACGCCGAGCCTCTCGGGAGCGAACCACACGTCGTCGGTCGTGGCGGTGTCGATCTCGTCGAGATGCCACCACCGCAGCTCGTGGAGGCGTTCGGCGCGCAGCTGCTCCCAGCTGAGCGTCGGGGCCGGGTCGAAGCGCTCGGGCGTCTCCACCAGGTGGTACCGCTCCTGCTGGCCATCCCACTGCCCGTCCTCGAACGCAATGATGTGCTCGCGGTTCCACACGTGCGGGCCCACCACCGGATCGTGCAGGCCCACCTCCTCCACCAGCTCGCGGTGCAGCGCATCGAGATGGGTCTCGCCCGGATCCAGGCCCCCGCCCGGCAGCGCCCACACCGTGCGGGTCGGGAACTCGAACCGCACCAGCAGCACGTGCCGGTCGGGTGTGAGCAGCAGCGCCCGCACCGCCTGACGGATGCGCAACTCGGACATCGTGTCGTTCTCTCCCGTCGGTGATCTCGATCGGGGCCCGATCGGGATCTCAGTCGGTGGGCATGTCCCGCAGGCCGTCGTTGAACGCCTTGTACATCTCGTACACGCTCTTGCACTTCTCGCACACCGGCAGCTGTTTGGGGTCGCGCGACGGCACCCACACGTAGCCGCACAGGGCCTCCACAGGAGTACCCGTGATGCGGGCTTCGAGCACCACGGCGGCGGCGTTCTCGCCCCGCTTCGTCTTCACGATGTGAGCGTTCGTCGGTTCGTCGGTCTCCGTGGTCTCGTCGGTGTCGACGTCGATGCGGGTGGTCGTCTCGGGCATCGTTTCGAGATCCGTCATGTGTTCAGTGAACCACATGCGCTACGCTTCTCCTCGTGCTGATCGCCGCTCTTCTCGTCGCTGCCGTCATGGTCGCAGCAGGTGCAGTCGCAGCAGCACGCGTCCCCGCACCCGTACTCATTCCGGTACGGGTCCGGCGGGGCTCACGAGTTCAGCGCCGCTGAACCATCGTGGAACTCGCCCGACCAGCCGGACACCGGCGGCGGGTGACGCTGTCGGTCTCCGGAGAACCCTCGTTCCCCACCACCAGGAGGCCACCATGACCAGCACCGCCGATCCGACGGACACCCACCGCCACGGTGACGACGGCCCGTCGGATCAGATCCCCGACGGTATGGAGGTGACCGACCCGTACGCCGCCGACCCGGCCTTCGAGCTCCACCGGGGCGGCAAGCTCACCATTGCCTCGCGTGTGCCGATCGACGGCCCCGAGGACCTCTCGCTCGCCTACACGCCCGGTGTGGGGCGGGTGTCCCAGGCCGTCGCCGACGAGCCCGAGCGTGTCTGGTCGCTCACCGGACGCGGCAACGCGGTGGCGGTGCTGTCGAACGGCACCGCAGTGCTGGGGCTCGGCGACATCGGCCCCCAGGCGGCGATGCCGGTGATGGAGGGCAAGGCGGTGCTGTTCAAGCAGTTCGGCGACGTCGACGCCTATCCGGTGTGCGTCGATGCCCGCACCGTCGACGAGATGGTGGCGATCGGCAAGGCCATCGCACCCACGTTCGGCGGCATCAACCTCGAGGACATCAAGGCGCCCGAGTGCTTCGAGATCGAACGTCGCCTGCAGGACGAACTCGACATCCCCGTGTTCCACGACGACCAGCACGGCACCGCCATCGTGGCGCTCGCCGCACTGATCAACGCCGCCGAGGTTGTCGGCAAGCAGGTGGAGGAACTGCGGGTCGTGATCGTCGGCACGGGCGCCGCCGGGGTGGCCGTGGCCGAACTGCTGCACGACGCACGCGTCGGCCAGGACGGCACCGGCGACATCATCGGGGTCGACAGCCGCGGCATCCTGCACCGCGAGCGTGACGGGCTCACCCCGACCAAGCAGTGGTTCGTCGACCACGGCAACTGCGACGACCGTCGCGGTGGCGTGCGCGAGGCGCTGCAGGGTGCCGACGTGCTGCTCGGGCTGTCGGGGCCGGGCATCATCGAAGCGGAGTGGCTGGCAGAGATGGCCGACGACGCCGTCGTGTTCGCGATGGCGAACCCGACGCCGGAGGTGATGCCCGAGCTGATGCCGTCGAACGTGGCGGTGATCGCCACCGGACGCAGCGACTACCCCAACCAGATCAACAACGTGCTCGCCTTTCCCGGCGTGTTCCGGGGGATGCTCGACGTGCAGGCCACCCGCTGCACGATCGAGATGAAGCGCACCGCGGCCGACGCACTCGCCGGCCTGGTCGTCGATCCGGTGGCCGATCGCATCATCCCCGGCGCCTTCGAGCCCGGTGTGGCCGACGCGGTCGCCGAGGCCGTGCGCGCCAAGGCCCGCGAACTCGGGCACGTGCGCAGCTGACGCAGCGTCGCGCTCCGGTCCGTCGGCGACAGAGCCCCCGTGGCCGGGTCGTCGGGTCGGCACGGCGCACCGCCGCAGATGTCGTCACCGGCCCAGCCATCCGGCTCCGAGTGAGTGATCGGGGCGGGCACGGGGCAGAGTGGTCCGGTGCTGTCAGCTCGTCCGGGGGTCGCCGCGTCGTTCTCGTCGCTGCGGTTGCCCGACTACCGCAAGCTCTGGTGGGCCGGGACGTTCTCGTTCATGTCCGTGCAGATGCAGTTCCTGCTGCGCGGGGTGCTCGCCTGGGACCTCACCGAACGCGAGGGCGCACTCGGTCTGGTCTACCTGTGCTTCGGCGCCGCGATGCTGGTGTCCACGCCGTTCGGCGGTGTGGCCGCCGACCGCCTGCCCAAGCGACGCGTGCTGCTCGTGAGCCAGGGGGCGATCCTGGTCGCCGCGGTGTTCATGGGCGTGATGGTCGTCACCGACCTGGTGCAGTTCTGGATGTTGCTGTTGGCGGCACTCACGCAGGGCGTGGCGTTCGGCTTCTACGGGCCGACCCGGATGGCGTTCACGTCGGAGATCGTCGGTCGCGAGCAACTCGGCAACGCCATCACCCTCGCCATGCTCAGCATGAACGGCACCCGCGTCTTCGCGCCGTCGGCCGCCGGCGCACTCGCCGGACTGGCGTTCTTCGGCATCGGTGGCGCGTACCTCGTGTCGGCGGCGTTCTCGCTGGGCTCGTTCGTGCTGCTGATGCGCTGCCCGGCCGGCAACGCACCGAGGTCCACGTCGACGGCCAAACCCCTGGCCGAGATCATCGACGGTGTCCGTTACGTGCGAGCCCGTCCCCGCCTGCGGCGGCTGGTGGTGAGCTCGTTCCTGGTCATCATGTTCGGCTTCAACTACGTGGCGTTCGTGCCTGCCCTGGTGAAGGGCGAGTTCGGGCTCGGTGACGGCTGGGTGGGCCTGATGATGTCGGCCAGTTCGATCGGTGCCGTCTTCGTCGCCGTGCCGCTGGCCGGCCGGGCCGACGGCGCCGGCGTGTGGAGGCTGATGGTGGTGTCGGGGATGGTGTTCGGTGCCGGTGTGATCGTGTTCGGGCTGGCGCCGGTGTTCTTCCTGGCGTTCGCCGTGATCGTCTTCGTCGGTGCGGGCACCACGGGCTACCAGTCGATGTCGAACTCGATCGCACTCAACATGACCGACGACACCCACCAGGGCCGCGTCCAGTCGCTGATGATGCTGAGCTTCGCCGGTTTCGGGATCGCTGCGGCGCCGCTCGGCCTGCTCGCCGAGGTGATCGGGCTGCGCAGCGCCATCGTGCTGATGGGCACGGTCACCCTGACGGCCGTGACGGTCTATGCAGTTCTCGAACGCGACGTCCAGGCCGAGATCGAGCAGGGCGTGATCTCTCCGCCCGCCCGTCCGGCGTCTCTCGTCGACCCCGTCCGTCCCGTCGAACCCGCCCGACCCGATGCCGGGGGATGAGGCGGCGATGATCAGGCGGGCCGAGCCAGCGAGGCGAGTTCGGCGGCGATGTTCGCCCGCGCCCGGGCTTCCCACTTCGCCCGGCCGGTGTCGGTGGTGAAGATGGCATCGCGATCGAGGAACCGCTGCAGGACGTCGGTGCGCCCGTCGGCCCATTCGGCGTCGTCGAGGCTGTGGTACTCGGAACGGACACCCTCCACGTAGTCCTGGTACGCCGCCGGTTCGGCCCCCAACACCGCGAGATCGGCATCGATGAGCACCGCCGTGTCGACGTCGGCGGGCGCACAGTGGGTGGCCGTCGCCTCGATCATGTCGGACACCCGGTCGATGCGGTCACGGTCCCAGCCCAGTTCGTCGAGATCGCGACGGGCGAGGCGGGCACTCGCCCGTTCGTTGGCCGGATAGGCCGGCTCGTACACCGCATCGTGGTATAACGCCGCCACAGCGATCGCCGCGACGTCACCGACGGGTTCCTCGGCGACGAGTTCGTCGACGTGGCGCAGGACCCAGACGACGTGGTCGACCGAGTGGTAGCGACGGTGCTTCTCGCGGTGCCGTGCCAGCAGCCCGTCGAGCGGGCCGGTGTCGTGGCCCACGTGTCGTTGCCACGCGGTGAGCAGTTCGACGTCGTGAGCTGTCATCGAGCCCAGTGTGTCACCTCGTCGCGCGAGTCCGCTCGTCCGACTCCGCTCCTTCGACGGTGCACGTCCGCAAGGTGCCACACTGGCGTCATGGCGATCCTCATCGACGACGCGCGCTGGTGGTGGCGCGGCCGCAAGTGGTGCCATCTGGTCAGCGATGTCTCCTACGACGAGCTGCACGACTTCGCCGATGCGGCGGGTATTCCCCGTCGTGGTTTCCAGGGCGACCACTACGACATCCCCGAGGAGTACCGCGACGACCTGCTCGCCGCCGGCGCACAGCACGTCGAGAGCCGCGAACTCGTGCGCCGCCTGCGCGCCGCCGGACTCCGGCTGTCGCCGGCCGAACGCCGCGCGCGTATCGCTGCCTCGCCGGCGACGTCCTGAGCCTCAGCGGCGTCGCCAGCGTGGCGGCTCGCCGATCAGATCGCGCGGGCACGACACGTCGGCAGCGCGGTGGCCGCTGATCACGAACCATTCGACGAGCTCGACACCGGCGGCCGCACAGCGTTCGCTCGCCTCGCACCACCGACCGACGTCGTCGGGCTCGACCGGCTGGCGGGGCCTGACGGAGGCGACCACGTAGCCGCCCACGTCGGGCCGTGCACCGCTGCGCACGGCCGCGCACAGCCACTCGACGACGCCGATGAGGTCGTCGCCGCCGGGCGTGTCGTTCACGATCACGATCTCACGGCTGCGGTGGTCGCGGTCGAGCACCAGGGCGATGGTCTCGCCGATCCCCGGCTCGGGTGCGAGCGCCATCGAGACCACCCCGAGGGCGTCGAGTTCGTCGTGGATACGGTCGCCGGCGCGCAGCAGGTGACGGCCGGTGCAGAAGTGGGACATGGCTTCCCCTCGCTCATCGCGTGTCGTCTCGTTCGTCGGGACGTCGAAGGGGGAGTCGGCAGCCGCCATCTTGCGCGACGGGTGTCGCAATCGATACGAGGCAGTGAGTGACGGCGACATAACCTGGCGGCCATGGGGACGCACGACGACAGCGCCGGTGGCACGCCCGTGGCCACGATCTACCACAACCCGCATTGAAACTCTTCCGCCAATGCCGTGCGCATTGCCGAGGAGCTGGGCGTCGAGGTCGACGTGGTGAAGTACATCAAGGACCCGCCCGACGCCGCCACGCTCCGCGCGATCATCGCCAAGCTCGACGGCGACCCGACCGACCTCGTCCGGCGCGACAGCATGTGGAAGAAGCTGGGCCTCACCGACGACGACGTCGCCACCGTCGACCAGATCGTCGACGTGCTGGTGAAGCACAAGCAGCTCCTGCAACGCCCGGTGGTGGTCACCACCGACACGGCGATCATCGGCCGGCCCAAGGAACGGGTCGCCGAACTCCTGAGACCGGGGGCTGCGACCACGTGACCCATGTCTGACGCCCGCTCGCGCTGGGCGCTGCTGCGCGCCACGCTGCGTGCGCAGCGTCGCAACCTGGCCATCGGCACGATCGTCGGGCTGGTGTGGATGGCGGGCAAGGTGTCGGTGCCGATCCTCGTCCGCTACGGGATCGACCGGGGGATCGAACAGGGCGAGCTGCTCTGGCTGTGGGCGCTGCTGATCGCCGTCGCCGGCGTGATGGCCGGCACGTTCACGGCGCTGCGCCGGTTCTACGCCTTCCGCGAAGCCCGTTGGACCGAGACGCGCCTGCGCGAGCAGCTCTTCGGGCACATCATGTCGTTGCACATCGGTTACCACGACCGAGCGCAGACGGGACAGTTGATGAGCCGCTCCTCGAGCGACCTCAACCAGATCCAGATGTTCGTGGTGATGATCCCGGTCACGCTGTCGAACCTGGCGATGATCCTCACCGTCGCCGTCATCCTGTTCGTCACCGATCCGCTGCTGGCCCTCGTCGCGCTGGCGCCGCTGCCGCTCGTGAACGTCGCCGGCCGCCGCTTCTCCAACTCCATCCACGGAGCCGTGCTGCAGGTGCAGGCCGAGCAGGCGGAACTCGCCACCGTGGTGGAGGAGTCGGTGGGGGGTGTCCGCGTGGTCAAGGGGTTCGGCGCCGAACAGGTGATGGCCGACCGGCTGCGCACCGAGGCCGACGACATCCGTAGCGTCTCGATCGGCGCCGCCCGCATCCGGGCGAAGTTCCTGCCGGCCATCGAACTGCTGCCGCAGCTCGGGTTGATCGCCGTACTCGGCCTCGGCGGCATGCGCGTGATCGACGGTGACCTCACGCTCGGCCAGCTCGTGCAGTTCAACTTCTTCGTGGCGCTGCTCGTGTGGCCGCTGCGGATGATCGGCATGACGATCGCCTGGGCGCAGCGCGCCGGCGCGGCACTCGAGCGGGTGAACGAGGTGCTCGACACGGTGCCCCAGGTGGCCAGCCCGGCCCGTCCGACACCGCTGCCCACCGGCGGCGAGGTCGGCGCCGTCCGCTTCGACGGTGTCCGGTTCGGATACGACACCGCGGCTCCGGTGCTCGACGGATTCGACCTCGACCTGGTCGCCGGCCAGTCGGTGGCGCTGGTCGGTGCCACCGGCTCGGGCAAGTCGACGGTGGCCCGTCTGCTGCTGCGGTTCTACGACGTCGATGCCGGCAGCGTGGCGATCGACGGCGTCGACGTGCGCGATCTCAGCCTGCACGAACTGCGCCGGGCCGTGGGGGTGGTGTTCGAGGACACGCTGCTGTTCCACGACTCGGTGGCCGCCAACATCGCGTTCGCGTGTCCCGATGCCGACCGCGACATGATCGAGCGCGCGGCCAGGCTCGCCGGCGCCCACGACTTCGTCATGGGCCTTCCCGACGCCTACGACACGATGCTCGGCGAACGCGGCTACTCGCTGTCGGGCGGGCAGCGCCAGCGGATCGCCATCGCCCGGGCGATCATCGCCGACCCGCGCATCCTGGTGCTCGACGATGCGACGTCGGCGGTCGACCCGTCGAAGGAGCACGAGATCCGCGCGGCGATGGCCACCGTGATGGACGGGCGCACCACGATCGTCATCGCCCACCGGCCCGGCACCATTGCGCTGGCCGACACGGTCGTGTTGCTCGACGGTGGACTCGTCGTGGCCTCCGGACCGCACGAGGAGCTGCTCGACACCGAACCGCGCTACCGCGACGTGCTGGCGGCGATGGCCGTCGAGGATGCCGACGGGCCACCGGACCCCGATGGTGCGCCGTCGCGCAGCGTGACTGCACCGGTGCCCGGGGCAGGTGGTGACTGATGCAGCGCATGAGCGCCGTGGAGGAGGGGGACCGCCTCGACACCGACGAGGCCAAGCAGGTGCTGCGCCGGGCGGGCCGCCTGGCCCTGCCGTTCAAGAAGACGATCGCCGGCGCCCTCGCCTTCACCGCCGTGTCCACGCTCGGCCTGCTGCTCGGGCCGGTGATCGTGCGTTACGGCGTGGACGAGGGCATCGAACCTCGCGACTCGGCGACGTTGCGCAACGCCGTGATCGCCTACGTCGTGGTGGTCGCCGTGGCCTACCTCGCCTCGCGCCAGCAGTTCGTGCTCGTGAACCGCGCCGGCGAGGGATTCCTCCGGGCCCTGCGGGTCCGGGTGTTCGACCACATCCAGCGCCAGTCGCTGGCCTTCTTCGACCGCAACAAGTCGGGCGTGTTGGTGGCCCGCATGACCGCCGACATCGAGTCGATGTCCGAGCTGGTGCAGTGGGGGCTGCTGCAGTTCATCGCCGCCGCCCTGCTGATCGTGTTCGCCCTGGTGCTGCTGTTCGCCATGTCGTGGCAGCTGGCGCTCGTGGGGCTGCTCGTGATGCCGGTGATCATCGTCGCCTCCCGCAAGTTCCAGCGTGACTCGAACGCCGCCTACCTCGAGGTGCGCGAGCGGGTGGGGCAGAACCTGTCGTCGCTGCAGGAGGGCATCGCCGGTGTCCGGGTGATCCAGGCCTACGGCCGTGAGCCCGAGCAGACCCGCCGCTTCGTCGCGTCGAACCGTGATCTCTACGACTCGCACGTCCACAGCGTGCGCGTCTCCACCTGGTACTTCGGTCTCGTCGAAGCGGCGGGCGTGTGCGCCACGGCGCTCGTCGTGGGCGTGGGCGGCTGGCTCTTCACCCGTGGCGACGTGTCGATCGGTACCATCATCGCCACGGTGCTGCTGCTGGCGCAGCTGTTCGAACCCGTCCAGCAGCTCTCGCAGCTCTACAACACGGTGCAGTCGTCGGCCGCCTCGCTGAACAAGCTGTTCCAGATCCTCGACACCGAGCCCGACATCCGTGACGGTGACCTCGACCTGCCGCGGTCCGGCGAGATGGTGGTCGACGACGTCGGCTTCCGCTATCCGGCCACCGAGACGCCGGTGCTGCGCGACGTGTCGATCACCGTCGCCGACGGCGAGCGGTTGGCGCTGGTGGGCCCCACCGGCGCCGGCAAGTCGACGCTGGCCAAGCTGATGGCCCGTCTCTACGACCCCACGTCGGGCAGCATCTCCTTCGGAGGTGTCGACCTGCGCGACGCCACACTGGCGTCGTTGCGCCGCCGGGTGGTGGTGGTGCCGCAGGAGGGGTTCCTCTTCGGCGGCACGATCGCCGACAACGTGCGCATCGCCCGTGTCGACGCCACCGACGACGACATCCGGGCGGCGTTCGCCGCGATCGGCGCACTCGAGCGGTTCGAGGCGTTCGAGGAGGGGATCCACACCGAGGTGCGCGAGCGCGGGTCACGGCTGTCGGCGGGGGAGCGGCAGCTCGTGTCGCTGGCGCGGGCGGCCCTCGTGGATCCGGCGGTGCTGGTGCTCGACGAGGCCACCAGCAACCTCGACCCCGGCACGGAGGCGATCGTGGAGCACGCACTCGAGTCGTTGATGGGCGGACGCACCACGATCGTGGTGGCCCATCGCCTGTCGACCATCCGCCGCGCCGATCGCATCGGCGTGATCGACGCCGGGCGGCTCGCCGAACTCGGCAGCCATGACGAGCTCGTGGCTCTCGGCGGGCGCTACGCAGCGCTCGCCGCCGCCTGGGCGAAGAGCCAGCCGACCGTCTGACCCATCGCTCGGACGCCCGCAGAGCCCGAAAAATGCCCGGTTCGTAGCGCCAGGCGCTACGAACGAGGCATTTTTCGGCTCTCAGGGGCGCTCGAAGACGAGGACGAACTCGACGAGGCCGTTGTCTTCGGTGGTGATGGCGCCGAACGACGGGTTCGGGATGCCGTAGTCCTCGAACACGACCGGGATCGATCCGAGCACGCCGATGCGGTCGCCGGTCGCCTCGGCGGTGACCTCGAACTCGACCGGGTTGGTGGTGCCGCGCAGCGTGAGTTCGCCGACGGCGTCGGCGATCACCTGCTCGCCGAGCGACGGGATCTCGCCCAGTTCGATCGGCGCGGTGAGCGCGAACTCGGCGGTGGGGAACTCGGCCGCGTTCATGATCCGGCCGCGGAACTGGCCGTCGCGGCGGCTGTCGTCGCTGGTGATGTTCTCGACGAGCACCTCGATGTCGACCACCGTCACCTGCGTGCCCTCGATGGCCAGCAGGCCGTCGATCTCGTTGCTGCGGCCCACGGCGGTGACGTTGACCCCGGCGATGACCTCGTCGACGCGGTAGCCGAACTCCGACGCCGTGGTCGGCACCCAGTCGCCGTCGAAACCGTCCGGTGCAGGCGCGACCGTGTCGGGTGCGGCGGTGTCGGGCGTGGTGGCGCTCGTGGCCGGCGCCTCGCTGCCGGTCGGTGCCACGGTCGTCTCCCCGGCGGGCGGCGTGGTGGTGTCCGCTCCGGCCGCTGTGGTGTCGGGTCCCGCCGTGGTGGCGGTGAGGGCATTGCTGAGATCGCTCGCATCGAGTTCGTCGGGCGAGTCGTTGATCACGTTGGCGTAGACGAAGATGGCGGCGTACACCAGCACCACCAGCCCGGCCACGCCGAGCAGCACCCACACGATCCACCGCCGGGACGAACCGGTTCGGGACGGGTCGGTGTCGGAGGGGTCGGTGCGGCCGGTGGAATCGTTCACCGCGCAATGATTGCAGATCGCTCGCCGTCCGCCGCGTCGAGCTCGGTCGGCGATGAGCGACACCACCCGATGGCGGGGTCTTGCTCATCGCCGTGGTGGTGGAGATTCCTACAGGATCTGGGAGAGGAACAGCTTGGTGCGGTCCTCCCGCGGGTTCTCGAAGAAGTGCTCGGGGGTGCCGACCTCCACGATCTGGCCGTCGGACATGAACACCACCCGGTCGGCGACCTCGCGGGCGAACCCCATCTCGTGGGTGACCACGATCATCGTCATACCCGACCTGGCCAGCTCCTTCATCGTGTCGAGCACCTCGCCGATCATCTCCGGGTCGAGCGCCGACGTGGGCTCGTCGAACAGCATCACCTTCGGCTTCATCGCCAACGCCCGGGCGATCGCCACCCGCTGCTGCTGCCCACCCGACAGCTGCCCCGGGTACTTCTTCGCCTGCTCGGGGATCTGCACCTGCTCGAGCAGCGCCATCCCCAGCTCGTCCGCCGTGGCCTTCGGCAACTTACGCACCTTGCGTGGCGCCAACGTGATGTTGTCGAGCACGCTGAGATGCGGGAACAGGTTGAAGCTCTGGAACACCATGCCGGTCTCGCGGCGGATCTCGGTGATGTTGCGGATGTCGTTCGACAGCTCGATGCCGTCGACCACGATGCGTCCGGCGTCGTGCTCCTCGAGCCGGTTGATGCAGCGGATCATGGTGGACTTGCCCGATCCCGACGGGCCGATCACCACCACGACCTCCTGGCTCGCCACCTTCAAGTTGATGTCGGCCAGCGCCTGGAAGTCGCCGAAGAACTTGTCGACGTGCTCCAGCTCGATCATCGCCGAGCCCGAGCCCCTCATCGCCGTGGCGTCGGCGTACACCGAGTGCGTGTCCGGATCCGTGTGGTCGGTCATCTGACTCCTACTCCCAGTCGCTTCTCCAGCCGCTGGCTCTCGCGGCTCATCGTGTAGGCCACCGTCCAGAACAGCAGCGCCGTGAACGTGAGTGTCTCGCCGATCAGGCCCTGACCCCGGAAGTCCTCCTGGGCGGTGATCGCCTGCGACACGTTGAGCATCTCGAACAGCCCCATTGCGATGCCGGCCAGCGTGGTGTCCTTGAACAGGCTGATCAGCTGGCCGATCTGCGCCGGGATCACGTTGCGCAACGCCTGCGGCAGCACGATGTACCCGGTCTGGCGAACCGGGCTGAGCCCGACCGCCTTCGCCGCCTCGAACTGCCCGCGCGGCACCGACTGCAGCCCGCCGCGAATGATCTCGGCCATGTACGCCGCGGTGAACAGCGTGAACACCACGATCGCGCGGGTGGAGGTGGCCGGCGCCAGCGTGTCGGGGACGAAGAAACCGAGGGCCACGTTGGCGAGCAGCAGCAGCACGAACAACGGGGCGCCGCGGACGAGCTCGATGTAGGCCGTCGACACGACCCGCACCAACGGCAGCGCCGACCGGCGGCCCAACGCCAGCAGCACGCCCAGCGGGAAGCACAGCACGATCGAGCAGACGGCGAGGAAGATGTTCAGCATGAAGCCGCCCCAGTCGTCGAACCCGACGGCCGTGACCACGTAGAAGTACAACACGAGCGGGACGGCTCCGAGTGCGGTGAACAACGCCGCAGTCGCCACGGTGCCGAACGTCTGCCGGCCCAGTGCGGGGCCGATGAGTCGGCCCGCCACCGCAGCGACGACACCCAGACCGGCGGTGATCCACGGCCCGGGAGTACCCGACAGCATCAGCAGCAGCAGGATCACGACCGCGGGCAACCAGAGCCGCTCGGCGATGTCGGCGGCGCGGCCGAGCGTGAAGCGATCGTCGGCCGGAACCTTCCCGCTGCGCACCTGTCGGCCGCGCACGAACCCGGCCAGCAGACCGACCCATCCGGCCAGGGTCACCATGGTCACGGCGATCCGGAGCACGTGGACTTCGGGGAAGCGGCCGATCATCAGCAGGCGCAGGTTGACGCGGATGATGTCCCACCGGCCGGTGACGAAGATGAACGACAGCGTCTTGTAGAGCAGCCAGATGCTGATCGCGCCGAACACGACGGTGAGAACACCGTCGAGCGGCGTGCGGAACAGGTTGCGGCGCAGCCACACCCTGGCGTTCGGGCGGCCGTGGGAGTCCGGCTGCCGGCTCATCGTCGGACCCTTCATCGCTCCACCAGTGCCATCCGACGGTTGGCGTAGTTCACGATCACCGACGTCACGAGTGAGATGGAGATGTACAACAGCATGGTCAGGGTGAACACCGGCACCGCGGGTGACCCGTTGCCCACGGTGGTCTGGGCGACGAGCGTGATGTCGTAGTAGCCGATCGCCGCACCGAGCGACGAGTTCTTGATCAGGTTGAGGTACTGGTTGCCGATCGGCGGGATGGCGATGCGGAACGCCTGCGGGAGCACCACGTACCACATCCGCTGGAACCCGCTGAGCGCCACGGCGTCGGCAGCTTCCCCTTGGCCCCGGGGCACGGCCTGGATCGACCCCCGCACGATCTCGGCGATGTGGCTCGCCGTGTAGATCACGAGCGCGAAGAAGAGCGCGAAGAACGACGGGTCGACCCGCATGCCGCCCACCGTGCGGCGGCCGTCGAGTTCGGGCAGCGTCCACGAGTAGCCGAACGCGAACCATCCGATCGTCATCACGAGCAGGAGAGCGGCGCCGGCCCACAGCCCGCTCCGAGCCAGGGCTCCGGTGCGATCCGACACCGACCTGCGCCAGCGGGCGACGGCCAGCCCGGCGGCGACGCCCACGAGCGCGAACATCAACAGCCCGTAACCGGCGCCGTCGAACCAGGGCACCGCGACACCGCGATTGGAGACGATCATCAGGCCGCCGAGATTCCAGGCCTCCTGGATGGTCGGGAAGACGCCGAGCACCACCACCAGGAGCCCGGCCACGAGGAACAGTGCCAGCGGCACGTTGCGGACCGCCTCCACGTACACAGCGGCCAGCTTGCTGACCAGCCAGTTCTTCGAGAGCCGGGCGATGCCGATGATCGTGCCGAGCAACGTGGCGGCGACGACGCCGACCACCGAGATGCGCAAGGTGTTCAGCAGGCCTTCGTAGAGCGCGTCCCGGACGGGAGCGTTCTGGGAGAGCGGGTTGCCGGTGATCTGGAAGTTGGCCGGGTTGTCGAGGAACCCGAGATCTGTCGGGATGTTCTGCTCGGCGGTGTTCTCGACGTAGTTGCCGTAGAGCCACACCAGCAGTGCAGCGACGAGCCCGACGACGGCGAACTGCAGTGCCCACTTGAGCACCCTCACGTCCCGCCAGAGGGGGACGCGGGCGCTGACCACGCCGGTCACGAGTGGCGGGCGGGAGCCCGCCGGCCTCGCGACCGGCGTCGATCAGACGTCATTCGTCAGCGGTACGGCGGCGAGTAGAGCAGGCCGCCCTCGTTCCAGAGCGAGTTGAGCCCACGCTCGAGACCCAACGGAGCGAGGTGCGCTTCGAAGATCTCGCCGTAGTTGCCCACCTGGCTCACGACCTGGGCGGCGAAGTCGGTCGGCAGACCGAGGCCCGGGTCGAGCACCGCTGCGCCGTCGTCACCTTCGACCTCGAGGCCGAGGAAACGCTGGATGCTGGGGTCGGTGGTGTCGGAGAACGAGTCGACGTTGGTCGAGTCGATGCCGAACTCCTCGGCCTGGATGGTGGCGAGCACGGCCCAGTTGACGGCCTGCGCCCACTCGGTGTCACCATCGGCGACGGCGGGTGCGAGCGGCTCCTTGGAGAACGTCTCGGGCAGGATGGAGAGGGCCTCCGGGCCGTCCGGGAACTCGCTGCGCAGGGCGACGAGCTGGCTGCGGTCGGACGACCAGGCGTCGCACTGGCCGGCGATGAAGGCCTCCTGGATCAGGTCGGTGCTCTCGAACGCACGGACCTCCCAGTCGAGCCCGAGCCGGGCGGCCTCGTTGCCGGCGTTGCCCTCGGTGGTGGTGCCCTGGGCGACGCACACGATGACGCCGTCGAGGTCGGTGATCGTCTCGAATCCGCTGTCGGCGCCCACCATGATTCCCTGACCGTCGTAGAACGTCGTGGTGAGGAAGGTGGCGCCCTCGGTGCCGTCGCGGCTGGCCGTCCAGGTGGTGTTGCGCACGAGGACGTCGATCTCGCCCGACTGCAGTGCGGTGAAGCGGTCGGCGGTCTCGAGGTCGACGTGCTCGACCGCTTCGGCGTCGCCCAGCACGGCGGCGGCGATCACGCGGCAGAAGTCGCTGTCGAAGCCGACGTGGTCACCGTCCTCGGTGAGCACGGCGAAGCCGGGCAGCGCGTCGCGGGTGCCGCATCGCAGCACGCCGGCGTCCTGCACGGCCTGCAGCGTGGAACCGTCGCCCTGGACCACTTCGACGGTGTCGTCGGGTGCCTCGGTGTCCGCGGGTGCCTCGGTGTCAGCCGGTGCTTCCGTGTCGGCGGGTGCTTCGGTGTCGGCCGGAGCGTCGGTGTCGGCCGGGGCGTCGGTGGTGGCGTCGTCGCCGTCGTCGCTCGTGCATGCCGCGCCGAACAGTGCCAGCGCCACCAGCGGCACGAGCGCCTTTTCTGGTCGTGATTCGCATCGTTCCCCCTTGCAGCGCCTGTGGCGCTGTTCGTTTCCCCTACGGCAACCTGACGGTCACCTGACAGCGAAGCCAGACCGCGATGGGAGCGCGGGCAAGAGGTTGGTGTCGAGCGACCTTCCATCGGCCAGACTGGTCGACCATGACCGATGCCAGCGTTGCCCTGTCCGCCGTCGACGTGTCGACGGCCCGATCCGTCCCCAAGACCGCCACCGCCGTCGGCTACGCAGTGGCTCCGAAGGGGGCCGTGGCGCGCCAGCTCGGCATCAGCCGTTCGGCGCTGGAGGCGAACGGGTTCACGGGCAAGCTCGGCCAGACCATGGTGGTGCCGTCGTCCGACGGCGTGGCCGTGGCCGTCGGCGTGGGCGACGGCCCCGACGCCAACGCGCTGCGCACCGCTGCTGCGTCGTTCAGCCGAGCCGCCTCGCAGCACGCCCGCCTGGCCACCAACCTCGCCGACGTCGACGGCGTCGACCCCGGCGCTGCCGGCCAGGCCGTCGCCGAGGGAGCGCTGCTGGCGTCGTACCGTTACGTCGGGCTGAAGAACGACGCCGACTCCGGGTCGAAGCTGAAGGCGCTCACGTTGGTGGCCGGCGGCAAGCGGGCCAAGGCCGTGGAGCAGGGTGCTGCTCGCGGGTCGGTGATCGCCGCCGCGCAGGGCCTCGCCCGCGAGCTGGCCAACACGCCGCCCACCTACCTCAACGCCAAGGACATCGCAGCGCGCGCCGTCGACCTCGGGTCGGCGAGCGGTCTCCACGTGGAGGTGTTCAACCGGGACCAGCTCGAACAGCTCGGCTGCGGTGGTCTCCTCGGCGTGAACCGCGGGTCGACCGAGCCGCCGCGGATGGTGAAGCTCACCTACTCGCCCCGCAACCCCGTCGGTCACCTGGCGCTGGTGGGCAAGGGGATCATGTACGACTCGGGCGGCATCTCGCTGAAGCCGAGCGACGCCTTCCACCAGGTGATGAAGATGGACATGTCGGGAGCGGCGGCCGTGCTGTCGACGATGTCGGCATTGAAGGACCTGAAGTGCCGGACGAAGGTGACCGCCTGGCTGATGTGCACCGACAACATGCCGTCGGGCAGTGCGCTGAAGCTGGGTGACGTGCTCACCATGCGCAACGGCAAGACCGTGGAGATCCACAACACCGACGCCGAAGGGCGGCTCGTCCTCGCCGACGGGCTGTCGCTGGCCGTGGAGGAGGAGCCCGACGCGATCGTCGACATCGCCACCCTCACCGGTTCGGCGCTCGGGGCCCTCGGCCCGCAGATCGCGGCGTTGCTCGGCAACGACCAGGGCCTCGTCGACCAGGTGAAGGAACGTGCCGACGTCATCGACGAGCCGGTGTGGCAGTTGCCGCTCGAGAAGCAGCGGTACCGCAAGCTGCTGGATTCGGTGGTGGCCGACATGCGCAACATCGGCGGACCGTACGGCGGCACGATCACCGCCTCGATCTTCCTCAGCGAGTTCGCCGGCGACGTTCCGTGGGCGCACCTCGACATCGCCGGCCCGATGAAGGTCGACAGCGACGAAGGCATCCACTCCAAGGGCGCCACCGGGTTCGGCACCCGCCTGCTGATCGACCTGGCCTGCAACTTCGCCCCGCCGGCGTGACGGTGGCAGCCACCGCCACGGCGACGGCGTCGACCACGGCCCCCCGTCGAGGACGGCGATGACCGCCCCCGCACGCCCGAACCTGCTGTTCGTGATGAGTGACGACCACGCCGCCCACGCGATCTCCGCATACACCACCGGCGCCCGCCCGGTGCAGCCGGCCCGCCCGCAGATCAACCACACACCCCACCTCGACCGCATCGCCGAGGGCGGGATGCGGTTCGACTCGTGCTACTGCACCAACTCGATCTGCACGCCGAGCCGGGCGTCGGTGCTCACCGGCACGTACAACCACGTCAACGGGGTGACCACCCTGGTCACGCCGATGGACAACACGCTCGATACGTTCCCCAAGCGGCTGCAGGCCGCCGGCTACCAGACGGCGCTGTTCGGCAAGTGGCACCTCGGTCACGGTCCCGACCACGATCCGACCGGCTTCGACCGCTGGCGCGTGCTCCCGGGCCAGGGGCACTACCACAATCCGGTCATGCTGCAGCCCCGCAGCGACGGGCGCGGCCACGACGTGGTCGAGCGCGGCGGATACGTCACCGACCTGATCACCGACGACGCGCTGCGGTGGCTCGACCGCCGCGACCCCGACCGGCCCTTCGCGCTGCTGGTGCATCACAAGGCACCCCACCGGTCGTGGGAACCGAGCCGCGAGCACTTCACGCTCTTCGACGACGTCGACATCCCCGAACCCGAGACGATTCGCGACGACCATCAGGGCCGGGCCGAGGTGGTGCAGGCGATGCGCATGCGGTTGATGGACCTCGACCCGGTGGTCGACCTGAAGGCCACCGTGCCGCCCGGGCTCACCGAGGACGAGGAGGTCCGCTGGCGGTACCAGCGCTACATCAAGGACTACCTCCGCACCATCGCCTCGGTCGACGACAACGTCGGCCGGTTGCTCGACCGCCTCGACGACGAGGGAATCGCCGACGACACGATCGTGGTGTACACGTCGGACCAGGGCTTCTTCCTCGGCGACCACGGCTGGTTCGACAAGCGGATGATGTACGAGGAGTCGGTGGCGATGCCGCTGCTGGTGCGGTACCCGCGTGCGGTGGCTGCCGGCAGCGTGTGCGACGACCTCGCCCTCAACGTCGACTTCGCGCCGACGTTCCTCGAACTCGCCGGTGTGGACGTCCCCGACGACATGCAGGGCGCCAGCCTGGTCCCGCTGTTGGAGGGAGAACGGCCCGCCGACTGGCAGGACTCGATGTACTACCGGTACTGGATGCACGACGACGCCATCCACCGTGTGCCCGCCCACTACGGCGTCCGGACCCGCACCCACAAGCTGATCGGCTACTACAACGACCCGCTCGGGCAGGCCGGCGCCCGTGGCCCCGTCGGCACGCCGGAGTGGGAGCTGTTCGACCTCGAGGCCGACCCGTGGGAGCTGCACAACGTGATCGGCGACCCGGCGTATCGCGACGTGGCGCTCGAGTTGCAGGCCGAGCTGTCACGGCTGCAGACCGAGGTGGGCGACGAGGGGCATCCCGCTGCCGACGCCGAACTCACTCGGCTGCTGTCAGCCGGCTGAGGTTGTCGACCGCTTCGGCGGCGACGACGTCGCTGACGCCGAGTGCGACGAGGCGGTGTTCCACGATCCACGTCTCGTCGCCGGTGTCGTGCAGCACGCAGGCCAGCTGGTGCGCCCGGGTGAGTTCGTCGAGAGTCACCGTGTGGCGCACCCACCGGTCGTGGTCGGCGCGCAGCTCGTCGGGCATGCGCTTGAGGTGACGCAGGCTCACCGGCGGCAACCGGCGACGCACGGCCAGCCCGCCACCGGTGTGGTGGGCGACGCCGAACATCACGCATCGGTCGAGCGAACGGGCGAACGGCGAGTTCCTTCCCGGGTGGAAGCCGAGCCCCATCGAGCGGGCCGTGGCGCGCAGGTCGAGTTCGTAGCCGTCGGGCGCCTGCTCGAGCCCGGCGACGAAGCGCCGCACCAGCCACGTCGCCGTCGGGCCGAGCACGCCCAGCCAGTAGGTCTCGACGTAACGGCTGCGCGGATCGAACCCCGACTCGTCGACCACGGGGTCGATCCAGGGCGTGATCGTCATGAGCGCCGGTTCGACCGTGGTCGCTCGATCGGGTGGGTCGATGGTCTCGGACATGTCCCACGGTGGGCGGCCAACTGCGCTCACCGGAACCAGGCCCGCCGGGCAACGCGTGAACAGTGTGCGCCGACCGGCCGCACACTGTTCACGCGTTCGGCGCTCCTGCTCGGGCTGCAGCCCCGTGGCGACGTCAGACTGGGGTGATGCTCACCAAGGTCAGGGTCTGGCAACACGTCGTCGTGGCGCTCGTGATCGCCGCGATCACGCTGCTCGCCGGCTTCCGGGTGATCGGCGCCGGCGACGACACCCTCGTCCGGCCCGAGCACTTCGACGCCAAGCAGGTGACGGTGCAGCCGGCGGCGGGCGCTGCGGGCGGCGACGGTGTCCGGATCCGAGAGGTGGTCGACGTCGACTTCGGGCTGACCCGACGGCGCGGCTACCAGCGCATCGTGCCCAACGACTTCGGCGTGCCCACCGACGTGACCGCCAGTTCCCCCGACGCCGAGGCCGGCGTCGACGTGGTGGTGTTCGGCGACGAGACACGCATCCGCGTCGGAGATCCCGCCGTCACGTTCACCGGTCGCCACCGCTACGTCCTCGAATACACCCTGCCCGAGGCGAACCTGTCGAGCGGCCGGTTGGCGCTCGACATCATCGGCAACGACGAGACCTTCGAGACCCGACGGTTCGAGGTGGTGCTCACCGGGTTCGAGTTCGACGGGACGACGTGCAACGTCGGCTCCCGAGGCACGTTCGGCGGCTGCGAGCTGGAGCGCGACGACGCCGGCAACCACGTGGTGGTGATCGAGCCGCTGGCGCCGGGCGACGGCATCACGGTCGAAGGAAGGATCACCGGCTTCACAGAACCGTCGCCACCGGCGATCCCCGAGCCCCCCGCTCCACGCGGCTCGGGCTTCCGGCCGTTCGGGCTGCTGATGATCCCGCTCGGCGTCGCCGCCGCCGGCGCCGTGTTCGTGTGGGGTCGCCGGTACGGCAGCAACGAGGTCGCCGGGGCAGGGGGTGCAGCCGACGCCGCCTTCGGTGACCTCCCGGTGCCGGGCAGCGGCGACGCCGTCGCCGACGTCGGCACCTATCGCGTCCCCGACGCCCGGCTGGCCGAGATGGCGACCATCGAGTTCTCCCCGCCCCGCGGGCTCGAGCCCTGGCACGGCGCAGTGCTGCTGCGCGAGTCGGTCGACGACGACTCGACGGCCGCCTGGTTCTCCGAGATGGTGGCCCGCGACGCCATCGTCGTCGCCACCGACGACGGCAACCCCACGATCTCCCGGGGTCCCGGCGTGACACGGCTCAATGCAGTCGACCAGGCGCACATCGCACGGCTCTTCAGCGAGCGCGACGAGGTGCCACTCGGCACCTACGACGAGAACTTCACCGCAGTGTGGAAGACGGTGCAACGGGAGCAGCGCCGGTTCGCCGGCGCCGCCGGCTGGTGGGCACGCGGTGGTCCGGGCAGCTCGGGGACCGCCCCGGCGAAGGTGGCGGTGGGCGTGGCGGTGGCGAGCGTGGTGGTGCTCGTCGCCGCCGTGGTCCTCGGCACCGACACGGCCTGGCGGATCCTCGCGTCGCCTGCGGCGGCCATCGGTGTCGGGGTCGTGATACCGCTGCTCGTGGCGGCCGTCGCCTACCGCGGGCTGTTCCCGTCCAGGACTGCCACCGGATCGGCCTTGACGCTGCGGACCGAATCGTTCCGCCGCTTCCTCGCCGCCAGTGAGGGCCGCCACGTCGACTGGGCGTGGGACCGCGGCCTGGTCCGTGAATACAGCGCCTGGGCGGTGGCACTGGGCGCCGCCGACGCCTGGAAGCGGGCGATCGAGTCGTCGAACATCCCCGACCCCGACGTGGCGCTCGCAGGTCCGCTGCTCGTGTACACGGCCGGTTCGGCGTTCCGTGCCTCCCACACGCCCCCGTCGAGCTCCGGTGGCGGCGGTGGCGGAGGTGGAGGTGGCGTCGGTGGTGGAGGTGGCGGCGGCAGTTCCGGGTCGTGGTGACCGGTGACTCAGGACGGGGCGGCGATCGCCACGTCGACGGCGAATTCGCCGACCACCGGCGCAACACGTAGCGAGCTGGTCGACGTCGAGGAGAAGTCGGTCGGGCTGTAGGCGTTCGCCGGCGGGGGGTCGTCGAGCAGCCCCACTCCCTGGTAGGTGAAGGCGACGAGCTCGCTGCAGAACATCGGTCCGGAGGTCTCCTCCAGGCCGAGGTAGGCGCCGGCGCCGTACTCCTCGATCAGCTTCCACGTGGCGGGGAACGGTCGAGCGTCGAGCGACGTGAGCACCGTCCACAGCCGATCGGCGAGATCTGCCGGACGCTCCCACGCCAGCTGCCGGTACACGGGTGCATCGTGGAACCCGAAGATCAGGTCTCGCATCGTCGCATCGAGTGGGCCCAGTTGCGCCCCCGCCGACCTGGGCAGACCGGAGGTGGAGCCGCTCGCCGTCCGCATCGGCGCCCACCGGGGCATGGTGGAGCAGCGAGCGGGCGACCTGTTGGTCCGCCGATGAATCGTTGCGCCCGCATCGCGGCCGCGGGACACGGCGGCCAGGTCCTCGTCAGCGGCGTGCTCGCCGACATCGTGTCCGACCATCCCGACGTGCACTTCCGAGACGTCGGCGTGCACCGACTGCGTGGCCTGCACCAACCCGAGCGCCTGCTGCAACTCGTCGCCGACGGACTGCCCACGGAGTTCCCCGAGCTCCGCACCGAGAACGTGGATCTCGGCTGGCTACCGGCGGTGTCGGAAGGCCTCATCGGCCGTGACGTCGAACTGCGCGACGTCGCCGAGCTGGTCGAGCGCCGACCTCTGGTGACGCTGGTCGGGCCCGGCGGCGTCGGCAAGACGCGCCTGTCGCTGCACGTCGCGCAGCGCCTCCGTTCCTCGTTCCCCGACGGGGTGTGGTTCGTCGACCTCGCCGCTGTGGACGAGCCCGACCGGCTCGTGGCGGCGATCGTGACCGGAGTGGCCCTGACGGTCGAGGGTGGGGCGATGCCGGTGGACGAACTCCGAGCGGCACTGTCGACGCGGCGGATGCTGGTGCTGCTCGACAACTGCGAGCACCTGCTGGAGGCGACGGCCGATGCGCTCGGCGCTGTGGTCGACAGCGACATCCGGTCGGCCATCTTGTGCACGTCCCAGCGCCATCTGGGCCTCGAGATCGAGGACGTGGTGCTCCTGGCACCCCTCGACAGTGGCCGACACCCGACCGGCCCGTCGGGCTCGGCGACTCCGATGCCGGAGCCCGATGTCGAGTCGTCGGCTCCTGCGGTCAGGCTGTTCGTGGAGCGGGCCCGGGACGCCGACCCCGGCTTCCGGCTGACGGCCGCCGATCACGCGACGGTGACGGCGATCTGCCGGCGCCTCGACGGCCTTCCACTGGCGATCGAACTGGCTGCGGCGCGGATCCGGACGCTGTCGCCCGAGGACGTGCTCGGCCATCTCGACGAGGCGCTCGCTCTGCTGCGCTCGCGCGACGGTGTCGGACGCCATCGGACGTTGCGTCACGCCATCGGGTGGAGCGTCGATCTCCTCGATGCGGGTGACGCGGAGGTCTTGGACTCGTTGTCGGTGTTCCAGGGAGCCTTCACCTGGCGCGCCGCTGCAGCCGTGTGCGGGCTGGACGAGTTCGACGCCATCGACGTGCTCGACGAGCTGTGCAGCCGCTCGCTGGTGATGCGTGACGAGGACGAGTTCCGGCTGCTGGCGCCCGTGCGCGAGTTCTGCACCGAACGCCTCGGCGAGCGGGGAGACGCCGTCCGCGGGCGTCTGGCGCGTTGGGTGCTTCACGAGCTTCCCTCGCCGATCGACGACCGGGATCCCGCGACGGCACGGGCGAACATCGACCTGGCGGTCCGCTGGTTGGACGACGCTCGCATCGCCTTCGTCTGGCTGCTCGAACACCATCCGGACGAGGCAGCGGAGTTGGCGCTCCGGCTCACCGACATGTGGACCACCCGGTCGATGGGGCGCGAAGCACGCGACTGGTTGGAGCGCTGCGACGTCCCCGAGGTGTCGCCCGAACTGCGGACGAGGGTGCTGGGCTGGCTCGCCAGCGCCGACTGGCTGATCGGCAGGAACGACGAGTCGGAGGCCGCGGCACGCAAGGCGATCGGCATCGCCGAGGAGCACGGGTCGCCCTATCCGGCCTACGCCGGCGCACGGCTCGCACTCCGTCTCGCCTTCAGCGGCAAACTCGAGGAGGCCGACGAGCACCTCCGCAAGACGGTGAGCGCCCTCGACGCCGACCCGTCGGAGACGTCCCGCCTCTACGGGGTACTCGGCATCGTGCACGCGATTGCCGACGACGAGCCCGCGGCGGCGGCAATCGGGGACCGGGGCGTGTCGATGGCTCGAGACGTCGGTGCCGTGCACACGATCACGGCGCTCGTCAACCGGATGATCGCCACACCGGGTGCGCCGGAGACGTTCGACATGGCTCGTGAGGTCGCGGACCTCTCGGTCGCCATCAAGCGTCCGTCGGCGGCCGGATACGCACTCCTGGGCATCGCGCATCTGCACGAGGCGGCCCGCGACGATGCGGCGCAACTGCGCAGCCTCGCCGATGCCTGCGACATCATGCTGTCGGCCGGCATGCGGACGGCCACGGTCAACTTCCTCGAGTTCGCCTATCGACCGATGGTACGCACGCACCCGCGCGAAGCGGCGTCGATGCTGGCAGCGCTGCGGGCGTTGAGCGGAGAGCTCGAACAGGGCGGCTTCGAACGGGTGTTGTCGCTTCGCGAGGCCACCGACGAACGTCTCCGACGGTTGTTGACCGAGCAGGAACTCGAGTACGCCGTCCGGGAGGGTTCGGGACTCTCGCTCGAACAGGCCGTCGATCTGTTGAGGTGGGCAGCCGACGTTCTCGCCGAGCCGGTGTCGGAGTCGCCTTCCGAGCCGGTGTCGGAGCGGGAACTCGAGCCGGGATGAGGTCCGGCTGACGGCGTGATCGACGTCAGCTGTGCACGCTGGGCCACAGCGCCGAGATCAGCTGTTGCAGCACCGCCCGGTTGCGGTTGACGACGTCGACCGACTGCTGCACCAGTTGCGGGTTGGGTTCGGCCTGCTCGCGCAGCGCGATGTTGGTCTCGAGCGCACCGGCCAGGGCCGATGTGGTCTGGCCGAGGCGCTGCCACGCCTCGCCGTGGCCCTCGGTCCACTGCTGCTGGGCGCCGATCGCCACGTTGTCGAGACGCGAACGTTCGGTGGCCCAGCGCTGACGCGCACTGGCCGGCGACGCCGCCATCAGCTCGAGCGAGAGCTGGTCGTGGACCCACTGCGACGTGCTGAGCAGGCTGCTGCGGGCCGGGTCGGCGCGCCGCGGGGCGGCGGCCCGGCGAGCCCGCGAGGACGTCCGGCCGGAGAACGCACTGACGATCACGAGCAGCGCGACCACCAGTGCCCCGACCAGCAGGATCGTTCCCCAGGGGATGTCGATGCCGTCGTCGTCCCCGTCGACCTCGCCGTCGACCGGTGTCTCGGCGGCCGGAGGCGCAGGTGCCTCGGTGGCCGGCGGGTCGGCAGGAGGCTCGGTCGGCGCGGGTTCGGCGGTGGTGGCCTCCGCCGGTGCCTCGGTGGCAGGCGGTGCCGTGGCCGACGCCGCGGCCGGCACCAGCACGGCCGCTGTGGCCACCAGGGCGAGAACGGTGAGGCGGGGGAGTGCGGTCACGGCCGACACCCTAGTGAGGGCCGTGGCGCAGCGAAGTGGACCGCAGGACCAGTCGTGCCCGCCGACGATCAGCCCGCGATGATGTGGTCGAGCACCAGTTCGGGCTCGTTCTGCTCGATGCGAGCGAGGGCGTACTTGTTCTCGAACAGGGCGACGAGATGCCCGTCCGAGCGGGCGAGGATCCGCACGCCGGGCTTCTCCCGCAGCACGTCGGCCGAGGCCTTGTCGGTGAGGCGGATGGCCTGGTACGGCGCCGACGACAGCTCGATCGGTGCGTTGAACTCGATGTCGAGCCGGTTGGAGAACACGTCGAACTGCAGCTGGCCCACGGCGGCGAGCACCGGTGACGCATCGCCCCAGTCGGGGTCCTTCAGCACCTGCACCACACCTTCCTCGTTGAGCTGGTCGAGGCCCTTGCGGAACTGCTTGGTCTTGCCGGTGTCGACCGGCCGGGCGGTGGCGAACACCTCCGGGGCGAACGCCGGGATCGGCGGGAACTTCACCGGCGGGCCGGTCTCGTCGTAGAGCGAGTCGCCGATGTTGAGACCGGTCGCGTTGACGAGCCCGACGACGTCGCCCGGGAACGCCTCGTCGACGGTGGTGCGTTCGGCGCCGAACACCGTGGACGCGTACTTGGTGGCGAACGGCTTGCCGGTGCGCTCGCACGTCATCACCATGCCGCGGTCGAAGCGTCCCGAGCAGATCCGGGCGAAGGCGATGCGGTCGCGGTGGTGGCGATCCATGTTGGCCTGCACCTTGAACACGAACGCCGAGCACGGCTCGTCGAGGTGGCGGGGCTTGTCGTCGACGTCGAGCCGCGGCGCCGGAGCCGGCGCCAGGTCGACGATGGCGTCGAGCAGGTGGCGCACGCCGAAGTTGGTGAGTGCCGACCCGGCGAACACCGGGGTGGACTCGCCCGCCAGGAACGACGGCAGATCGACGTCGGCCCCCATCGCCGAGAGCAGCTCGGACTCCTCCACGCCCGTGGCCCACGCGGCGCCCTCCTCCTCGGCGGCGCGCTCGGCGGGCACGTCCTCCTCGGGCGCGATCTTCGAGCCCCGGGCGGTGCGGGTGAAGCGGGTGAACACGTCGGAACGCCGGTCGATCACGCCGCGGAGGTCGCCGAACGACCCGACCGGCCACGTGGCGGGTGTGGGACGGAGCCCGATCTGGTCCTCGATCTGGTCGAGGAGTTCCAGTGGTTCCATGCCGGGACGGTCGAGCTTGTTGAGGAAGGTGATCACCGGCAGGTTGCGTGACCGGCAGACCTCGAACAGCTTGAGTGTCTGGGGTTCGATGCCCTTGGCCGAGTCGAGCACCATCACCACGGCATCGACGGCGGACAGCACGCGGTAGGTGTCCTCGGAGAAATCGCGGTGACCGGGCGTGTCGAGCAGGTTCAGCTCGTGGTCGCGGTACGGGAAGTTCAGCGCCGTGGAGGTGATGGAGATGCCGCGCTTCTGTTCCATGTCCATCCAGTCGGACGTGGCGGCCTTGCGGCCCTCGTGGGCCTTGACGGCGCCGCCCGAGGTGATGGCGCCGGCGTAGAGCAGGAACTTCTCGGTGAGGGTGGTCTTGCCCGCGTCGGGGTGGCTGATGATCGCGAAGGTGCGACGGCGCGACGCTTCGGAGAGCACCTGCTCGGACATGACGTCGACGCTACCGGCGTCCTGCCGTGCTGCTGTGGGGCCCTCCTCGCCGACGCCGCTCGTCGCCCGGCACGGGGGTCGCCGGCGCCGGATCGCGGCGGGGTCCTGTTGCGACGGGGACCGCAACCGGCCAGCATGTCGAGATGGCCGGCCAGCGTCCCACCACCGACCTGCTCGCGGCGGCGAACAACGTCGTCGACGCCGCCGAACGTCTCGTGGTGCTCACGGGTGCGGGGATCTCCACCGACTCGGGGATCCCCGACTTCCGGGGTCCCAACGGACTCTGGACGAAGAACCCTGCCGCCGAGAAGGCGTCCAACATCGAGTACTACCTCTCCGATCCGCAGGTACGTGCAGCGGCCTGGCAGAACCGGCTCCACACACCGGCGTGGACGGCCGAGCCCAACGCCGGGCACCGGGCGATCGTGGAGGTCGAGCGGCAGGGCAAGCTGTACGCCCTCGTCACGCAGAACATCGACGGGCTCCACCAGAAGGCCGGCAACGATCCCGACCGGGTGATCGAGGTGCACGGCACGGTGTGGTGGACGCGGTGCTGGGACTGTGACGACCGCCGGGCCATGGAAGACGCCCTCGACCGGGTGCGTGCCGGCGAGACCGATCCGCCGTGTCTCGTGTGCGGCGGCATCCTCAAGAGCGACACGATCAGCTTCGGCCAGGCGCTGGTGCCCGACGTGATCGACCGGGCGTTGCGGGTGAGTGAGGACTGCGACGTGCTGCTCGCCGTCGGGTCCACGCTGAGCGTGTTCCCGGTCGCCAACTGCGTGCCCCGGGCCAGGGCCGCCGGTGCCCGGGTGGTGATCGTGAACGGTGACGCCACCGCGATGGACCAGTACGCCGATGTCCTGCTCACCGGGCGGATCGGCGACATCCTGCCGGCGCTCGTGGCCTGACGGCGGGCGCATCGGCGGTCCACGTCGTCGGGCTGCGACGGGCGTCAGAACACGCCGCAGCGACGTTCCGGCCGGACGGATCCCGATACCTGATCGGATCGGTAGGGATTCGCCGGTAGAGTCCTTCGCATGGCAACGTTCCGTGACCTGCTCGCCGCCGCCAAGGCGGAGATCCGCGAGATCGACACCGAGACCGCCGCCGAGTACATCGCCGACGGCGCACTCGCCCTCGACGTCCGCGAACCCGACGAATACGAAGAAGGTGCGCTCGAGCACGCGATCCACATCCCACGCGGTCACCTCGAGGCCCAGATCGAGAACCGCATCGCCGACAAGACCGCTCCGGTGGTCGTCTACTGCGCCGGCGGCGTGCGGTCGGCGTTCGCCGCCAGGACCCTCGCCGAACTCGGCTTCAGCGACGTCACGTCGATGGAGGGCGGCTTCGGCCGTTGGAAGGACGAGGGCCGCCCGTGGAAGCAGCCGGCGTCGCTCACGCCCGAGCAGAACAACCGCTACAAGCGCCACCTGCTCCTGCCCGAGGTGGGCACCGAGGGTCAGGTGAAGCTGCTCGATGCCAAGGTGCTGATGCTCGGCGCCGGCGGCCTGGGGTCACCCGCCGCGCTGTATCTCGCCGCTGCCGGCGTTGGCACGATCGGCGTCGTCGACATGGACGAGGTCGACTCGTCGAACCTGCAGCGTCAGATCCTGCACAACATCGACCGCATCGGCGACCGCAAGGTCGACTCGGCCAAGAAGACGCTCACCATGTTGAACCCCGACGTCGACGTGGTCACCTACGACACGCGTCTCGACGCGTCGAACATCCTCGACATCATCGCCGGCTACGACGTGATCGTCGACGGCGCCGACAACTTCCCCAGCCGCTACCTGCTCAACGACGCCAGCGTCAAGCTCGGCATCCCGGTGGTGCACGGCTCGATCTTCCGGTTCGAGGGCATGGTCAGCGTGTTCCATCCCACCCAGGGCCCCACCTACCGCGACATGGTGCCCGAGCCGCCTCCCGCCGAACTCGCTCCGAGCTGCGCCGAGGCCGGCGTGCTGGGCGTGCTGCCCGGCATCGTCGGATCGATCCAGGCGCTCGAGACCATCAAGGTGATCCTCGATCTCGGCGACCCGCTGATCGGGCGGATCCTCACCGTCGACACCACCGAGATGGAGTTCCGGGTGTTCAACCTCAGGGCCGATCCCGCCAACGAGGTGACCTACGCGAACCGCGACCGCATCGAGATCCGCGAGCTCGAGGGCCTCTGCGCCCCCGGCCTCACCAGTTGAGACGACGGGGTCTGACCCCACTGTCTCAACTGGGTTCGGTGAGGACCTCGGCTTCGAGCGGGGCGAGTTGCTCGCGTTCCTGCACGGCGACGCCGACCAGCACCAGGGCGATGCCCACCAGTTCGAGCTGCGACGGTCGCTGATCGAGGGCCACCCAGCCGATGAACGCGGCGGTCACGGGCAGCAGTGCCAACAGGACCGAGAAGCGCCGCACCGGGATGCGACGCATCGTGAACTGGTCGATGCCGTAGCCGATCGCGTTCGAGAACACGCCGACCAGCAGGCACAGCGCCAGCAGCGTCGGTGACGTCCACACCGGCCCGCTCCACGGTGCACCGAGTGGCGTGATGGCGACGGCGCCGATCGCCAGGCCGATGCCCAGCCCGGCGACGCCACGGTCGAGCTGGGCGACACGCGATCCGATCACGATGTAGGCCGCCCACATCGCCGACGCGAGGAAGATGAACAGCAGGCCGATCGCATTGCCCTCGATCTCGCCGCCGCCCAGCACCACCACGCCACCCACGGCGAAGAGCAGCGCCACGGCGTTGCGGGCCGACCGGGTGGCGACCGCAGCGACGGCGATGGGGCCGATGAACTCGATCGTCACCGCCTTGCCGAGGTCGATGCGGTCGATGGCGAGGTAGAAGAACGTGTTCATCAACGCCGTCGCCACGCCGAACAGGCCGGCAGCGACGAGTTGCTCGCGTGTCCATCCCGACCGCCACCCGCGCGACACCGCCAGCAGTACCAGCGCGGCGCCGATGACCCGGAACCAGGCGACCGTCTGCGGCTCGACCCGGTCGAACAGGACGACGGCGATCGCCGCCCCGATGTACTGCGCCACCGCCGAGAGGACGAACAGCGCCTCCGGCTGGGTGGTGTCGAGCCAGCGCCCGACCGGGCCCGAACCCGCCCGGGGAGGTTGCCCGCTCAGTCGAACAGCTCGGGTTCGCTCTGGGAGATCTCGTCCCACATCGGCTGGAAGCTGAACCACCCGGCCGCGGGATACGCCGTGTTCTCGCGGGTGTAGGTGGCGTACTCGTGGTTGATCTCGATCGGGTCGCCGGCGGCCATGGCCATCAGCTGCGCCTGGCACGAACGCTCCATGGAGATGAACCAGAACGCCGCCTCGTCGACGGTCTGGCCGACGGTGAACAGGCCGTGGTTCTGGTGGATGGCGGCCTTGCCGTCGGGGAACTCGGATGCCAGTTCCCGGCCGGCCTCGACGTCGAACACCACCGCGCCGCCCTGCTCGGAGATCACGTGGTGGTCCTCGTAGAAGACGCAGGCGTCCTGGGTGAGCGGGGCCAGCGGAATGCCGAGCGAGCTGAAGGACTTGCCGAAGGGGGAGTGGGCGTGGGCGGCGGCGACCACGTCGGGCCGTGCTGCGTGGACCGCTGCGTGGATCACGAAGGCGGCACGGTTGACGGGCTTGGAGCCGTACACGACGTTGCCGTCGTGGTCGACCAGGATGAGATCGCTCTGCTTGATGTGGCGGAAGCTCATGCCGAACGGGTTCACCCAGAACATGTCGGGGTACTCGGGGTCGCGCACGGTGATGTGTCCGGCGACGCCCTCGGAGAACCCGAAGCGCCCGAAGGTGCGCAGCGCACCCGCGAGGTGGGTCTTGCGGTAGTGGCGCTCGTCCTCCACCGAGTCGAACTCGGGGAAGCTCATCCCGACGTCCTTCGGCGTGAGTTCGACGCCGTCGATCATCCGCGGCGAGTCGGTGGTGGGCGCAGCGTCTTCGGTGATGGCCATGGGCCCAACCGTACTCGTCTGCACCCACCTGCGTTCGGGCCGTACGATCGGGTGATGCCCGAGATCTCCCCGAGCGACATCGCTGCGCCGGCCGCGAACTATGCGCATGCCGTGCTGACCACGTCGCCGACGCGTTGGCTGCACACCTCCGGCGTGGTGCCGGTTGCGCCCGACGGGTCGGTCCCCGACGACATCGGCGAGCAGGCCGACGTCGTCTGGTCGAACATCGCCGCGGTGTTGCGTGACGCACGGATGAACTCCACCGACGTCGTGTCGGTGACCACCTACGTCGTGGCCGACCACCTCGACGATCTCGGTGCCGTGATGGCCGCCCGCGATCGTTCGCTGGAGGGTCGCCGCGCGGCATCGACGCTCGTCACCGTCCCGGCCCTGGCCCGTCCGGAGTGGAAGATGGAGGTCGCCATCGTCGCCGCGTCGACGTGACCGTGGCCGAGGTGTGAGCCGAGCGGGCGCGGTCCGCGCACCGGCGGCCCGCACCTCTCGGCGACGGATCGGGACGGATCGGGCCGGCCCGCCCGGGCTGCAATACGATCGTGGCCATGGCTGACGCGAACGACCTGCCGCAGACCGACTCGGGGATCCCGATCAAGCGGCTCTACGACGCAACCGACCTCGACGGATGGGACCCCGACGAGATGCTCGGCGCTCCCGGGCAGCCGCCGTACACCCGTGGCGTCTACTCCTCGATGTACACCGGTCGCCTCTGGACGATGCGCCAGTACTCGGGATTCGGCAACGCCGAGTCCACCAACCAGCGGTTCAAGTTCCTGCTCGACGCCGGCCAGACGGGCCTGTCGTGCGCGTTCGACCTGCCGACCCAGATGGGCTACGACAGCGACGCCGGCCGTGCCGAGGGCGAAGTGGGCAAGGTGGGTGTGGCCATCGACTCGATGGAGGACATGCGGCTGCTGCTGGCCGACCTGCCGCTCGACAAGGTCACCACGTCGATGACCATCAACTCCACGGCGGCGATCCTGCTGCTGATGTACGAACTGGTCGCCGAGGAGAACGGGGTGTCGTCGGACAAGATCGGCGGCACCATCCAGAACGACCTGCTCAAGGAGTACATCGCCCGCGGTACCTACGTGTACCCGCCACGGCCGTCGATGCGGATCATCACCGACATCTTCGAGTACTGCAGCAAGCACGTCCCGAACTGGAACACCATCTCGATCTCGGGCTACCACATCCGCGAAGCCGGTTCGACGGCCGTGCAGGAGATCGCGTTCACGCTTGCCAACGCGATCGCCTACGTCCAGGCGGCGGTCGACGCGGGGCTCGACGTCGACGACTTCGCCCCCCGTCTCAGCTTCTTCTGGAACGGCCACAACAACTTCTTCGAGGAGGTGGCCAAGTTCCGGGCCAGCCGGCGGATGTGGCACCGGATCATGACCGAGCGGTTCGGTGCGCAGAACCCGAAGTCGGCGATGCTGCGGTTCCACACCCAGACCGGCGGCTCCACGCTCACCGCGCAGCAGCCGATGAACAACATCATGCGCGTCACGCTGCAGGCGATGGCGGCGGTGCTCGGCGGCACCCAGAGCCTGCACACCAACGGCTACGACGAGGCACTCAGCCTGCCCACCGAGGAAGCGGCCCGCATGGCACTGCGCACCCAGCAGATCATCGGCTACGAGTCGGGGGTGGCCGACACGCCCGACCCGTTGGCCGGTTCGTACTTCGTCGAGTCGCTGACCGACGACGTGGAACGTCTCGCCTGGGAGTACATCGAGCGCATCGACGAGATGGGCGGTGCCGTCACGGCGATCGAGGCGGGTTTCCAGATGGACGAGATCGAGCAGGCGGCCTACGAGTACACGAAGTCGGTCGACGACGACGAGCGGGTGATCGTGGGCGTCAACAAGTTCTCGATGGACGACGAACCCGAGCCCCAGGTGTTCCCGTCCGACCCCGAGCTCGAGCGCAACCAGGTGGCCCGGCTCACCGCGTACAAGGCCAACCGCGACACCGCCGGCGTCGAGTCGGCCCTCGCTGCGGTGAAGGCCACGGCCGCGGGAGGCGACAACCTGCTGTACGGCATGAAGGACGCGCTGCGTGCCGACGCCACCCTGGGCGAGATCAGCGACGCCCTCCGTGACGTCTTCGGCACCTACACCCCCTGAACACCCGAAAAATGCCTCGTTCGTAGCGCCAGGCGCTACGAATCGGGCATTTTTCGGAGTGCGGTGCGGATGGCGGCGAGCAGATCGTCGTAGGTGTCGAGCGCCGGGAACTGCGGGAACTCGGCGATCACGTTGGGCGGCGCATGGAACAAGAAGCCGGCGTCCGCGGCGCCGAGCATCGTCGTGTCGTTGTAGCTGTCGCCGGCCGCCACCACCCGATAGTTGAGGCTGCGGAACGCCTCGACCGAACGCTGCTTCTGGTCGGGCTGGCGGAGCCGGTAGTCGACGATGCGGTCGTCCTGCACCACGAGGCGGTGGCAGAACACCGTCGGCCAGCCGAGCTGGCGCATCAGCGGCCGGGCGAACTGCTCGAACGTGTCCGACAGCAGCACCACCTGGGTCTCGGCGCGCAGCTCGTCGAGGAACGCCCGGGCACCGTCGAGCGGCTGCAGCCCGGCGATCACGTCGTCGATCAACGCCATCGTGAGGCCGTGCTCGTGCAGCAGGTCGAGCCGGTACCGCATCAGCACGTCGTAGTCGGGCTCGTCGCGCGTCGTGCGGCGCAGGCTCTCGATACCGGTCCGCTCGGCGACGGCGACCCAGATCTCGGGGACGAGCACGCCCTCCAGATCGAGGGTCACGATCGTCTGGCACTCGTGGTCGGTCACGCCGCCATTGTCGCCGGACGTCGCCGCCGATCCGAAAACGGTCGGGTCGACTCCCGAAGGACCTCGCCCGAGCCGTTGCCGGGGAGACGGGCGCTCAGCGCGTGACGTGGGTGATCGGCAGCGGGGGGCGCTGGGGTGCGGGACACTCCTGGGCTGCCCATCCGAGATAGACGATCCCCACGATCCGGTCGTCGGGCGCGAAGCCGGACAGCTCCAGCACGTGCGGCGCGTCGGCGAGTGCCGGCGTGGACCAGAACGACGCGAGCCCCAGCGTGGTGGCCCCCAGCAGCAGGTTCTGAATGCCCGCGGCGACGGCGTCGCGATTCTCGGCGTGCAGCATCTCGTCGTCGTGTGGCGCACAGCCGACCACCAGCGTCGCCGGCGTACGCAGGTACTTGCTCCGGGTCTTGTCGCGCTTGGCGTCGTCGCCGAAGTCGGCGGCGCGCATGTCGGCGGCCATCGTCTCGCCCAGCCGGGCCCGGCCCTCGCCGGTGAACAGGGCGAACCGCCACGGCCAGGTCTTCTTGTGGTTCGGAGCCCAGGTGACGAGCCCGCAGAGTTCGGCGATCACGTCCAGTGGGACATCGCGGTCGCGGTCGACGATCATCGAGGTCCGGCGACGGCGCACCAGCTCGGAGAAGTGATCGAACTCCTCGCGATCCACGTCGGTTTCCTCGCCATCCACGTTCGTGGTCGTGGCCGTGGGGTCGATCGGGGACATGGACTCAGGATGTCATGCAGTGGCCCAGATCAGCACCTCGGCCCCGTCGGGGCCGGCGCTGAGGGTGCGCTCGCCGGCGCCCGTGAGACGCACGGCATCGCCGGTCGACAGCGACGTGACGTCGTCGAAGTCGGCGGCTCCACGGGGGAGGAACACGTGCACGTGCCGATCGTCGGGCACGGCGACGGTCTCGCCGGCCGCCAGACGCCCGCCGTACAGCACGGCGCCGTTCTGGCGGATCGAGATGGCGGCGTCGTGACCCTGGCCGGAGGCGATGGGCACGAGCCCACCGCGGTCGAGTTCGGCGTTGATGTCGAGCTGCTCGTAGCCGGGGTCGACCGACTCGGTGTCGGGCACCACCCACATCTGCACGAAGTGGACGTCCTCGCTGCCCGAGTTGTTCATCTCCGAGTGCCAGATGCCGGTGCCGGCGGACATGCGTTGGGCGAGGCCGGGGTAGAGCACGCCCCGGTTGCGTTCGGAGTCCTTGTGCTCGAGTTCGCCCGACAGCACCCACGTCACGATCTCCATGTCGCGATGCGGATGGGTGTCGAATCCGGAGCCGCCGCGGACCACGTCGTCGTTGTTCACGAGCAGCAGGCCGTGGTGGGTGTTGCGGGGGTCGTAGTGGCGTCCGAAGCTGAAGGAGTGCTTCGAGTCGAGCCAGCCGATGCGGGTGGCGGGCCGGTCGGACGCCCGCCTGACGTCGACGGTCGGTGCAGGAACGGTCATGCCCGGATCAACGCTTGCGGGCGCAATGATATTCCGGACGAGCGGGCGCCGTGACCGTCGGCCAGACTGGCGGCGTGCGCGACGAGCCCGAGCCACCGGTCGACGCCACGACCGCGGCGATCGGGTCGGTGCTGTTCGCTGCCGTCTTGTTCGGTACGGCGGGAACGGCCCGCGAGCTGGGGCCCGACACGGCGACGTCGCTGTCGGTCGGCGCCGTGCGCATCGTGGTCGGCACCGTGGTGCTGTGGGCGGTGGTGACGGTCCTGGCACGGCGGAACGGCGAACCCGTGCTCCCCGAGGCGGTGCTCTCCCGCCACGGGCCGCGGATCCTGCTGGGCGGTCTGGGCGTCGTGGCGTACACGCCGTTGTTCTTCGTCGCCGTCGACCGGGCCGGCGTCGCCGTCGGCACGATCGTCACGATCTCGAGCGGCCCGTTCTTCGCCGGGGCGATCGAATGGACGGTGCGACGGACGCCGCCTCGTGGAGGCTGGTTCGCCGGCACGACGATCACCGTGATCGGTGCCGGCCTCCTCGTGCTCGGTGCCCGACCCGGCGATGCCGGCATCGAGCCGATCGGTGTCGCCGCGGCGCTGTGCGCCGGGCTCGGCTATGCGGTGTACTCGGTCACGTCGAAGTCGACGATGCAACGTGGCCTGCCGTCGACGCTCGCTCTCGCCGCCCCGTTCTCCGTGGGCGCGGTCGGCGTGGTGGTGCTCGCGTCCCGTGAGTCGTACGAGTGGCTCGGCGACGACGGGGGCCTGGCGATGGGCCTCTACCTCGGGGTGGTCGCCACGGGAGCGGCCTACGTGCTGTTCGGATTCGGGTTGCGACGGTTGACGTCGGCGACCACGGTCACGTTGGTGCTGGCCGAGCCGGTCACGGCCGCGCTGCTCGCCACGGTGGTGCTCCACGAGACGATCCCGCCCATGGGCTGGTTCGGGGTCGTCGTCGTGGTCGCCGGTCTGTGGTTGGTGGGCCGCAGCGAGGTCGAACAGGATCTTCGCGTGCAGCTCGGAGTGGATGTGTCGACCGAACCGGTGCAGCAGTGACGGCACGTGCTGCACTGCCCATGTACGACTGGCCGGAGGTCGGTGCAGCGTTGGACACCTTCTGGTCACTCGTGCACCGGCAGCTCAGGGCGGCGGGGATCGATGCGCCGGACCGGCTCACCCGCCCGGACGGCGTGGATGACCTGTGGTCGGACCACTCGACGGTGGTCGATCAGGTGTGCTCGCTCAACCCCGTCCGTGAAGGAGCCGGCACCGTCGTACCGCTGGGCACCCTGGCATACGTGGCTCCGGACGATCTTCCGACCTGCCCGCCGGGCGACTACTACTCGGTGATCGTCTGCCGGACATCGGACGCACGGCGGCACGGCGGTGACGTCGCCGCGTTCGGCGGGGCACCGATCGTCGCGAACGGCACCGACTCGCA
>JAWLEC010000249.1:0-3179 GCA_041686315.1 Ilumatobacteraceae bacterium | reverse complement strand
GGCGCCCGCCCGCACCACGACGCCGCACGGCGCACGATCCTCGAGGGCGACACCGTGATCATCGACGTGGGCGCCCTCGTCGACGGCTACCACTCCGACATGACCCGTTCGTACGTGATCGGCGAGCCCACGCCGCGCCAGCGCGAGGTGTACGCGCTCGTGGAGGCGGCGCAGCGACGCGGCATCGAGGCGCTGCAGCCCGGCGTGGCCGCACGGACGGTGGATGCGGCATGCCGCGGTCTCTTCGTCGAGGCCGGCTACGGCGACTGGTACCTGCACGGCACGGGGCACGGTGTGGGGCTCGAGATCCACGAGCCGCCGTTCCATTCCCGGGTGTCCGACGAGACCGTGCCGGAGGGGAGCGTGGTGACCGTCGAACCGGGGCTCTATCGTGTCGGATTCGGTGGTGTCCGCATCGAGGACCTGCTCGTCGTCACCTCCGACGGGGCGTACCCGCTCACACACACGCCGCCACGACCATTTCCGCTCTGACCCTGACACGCTCAGAATCCGCACGAATCCGAACCCGCCCCGAGAAGGAACCCGACCATGCCCCAGATCTCCGTCAACGACCTGAAGAACGGGATCACTCTCGAACTCGACAACGGCCTGTTCCAGGTGGTCGAGTTCCAGCACGTGAAGCCGGGCAAGGGCGGCGCCTTCGTGCGCACCAAGATCCGCAACGTGAAGACCGGGGCGGTGATCGACAAGACCTTCAACGCCGGCATCAAGGTGGAGCAGGCCATCGTCGATCGCCAGGACATGCAGTTCCTGTACAAGGACGGCGACGAGTACGTCTTCATGAACACCAGCACCTACGACCAGATGAACGTGCCGTCCGTGGCGCTCGGCGAGGCCGCCGACTACCTGACCGAGCAGATGATCGCCCAGATCGCCATGTACCAGGGCGAGATCATCGGCGTGGAGATCCCGGCGTCGGTCGAGCTCACGATCGCCGAGACCGAGCCCGGCGTGCAGGGCGACCGCGTGTCCGGGGCTCGCAAGCCGGCGACGTTGGAGACCGGCAAGGTGCTGCAGGTGCCGTTGTTCGTGGAGGTCGGCGACAAGGTGAAGGTCGACACCCGCACCGGCGACTACATCACCCGCGTCTGATCGTGGACCGCCCCGACGAACGTTCCGATGCGCGCGAGCGCGCGCTCTACCTGCTGTACGAGGCCCACTCGAAGGGCATCGCCCCCGCCGATGCGCTGTCTCTGCAGGTGCTCGAGCCCGACGAGCTGACGCGAACCCTGGTGTCGGGGGTGGGGGAGCACGGTGAGCAGATCGACCGGGCCATCGCCCGCCGTGCGAAGGGATGGACCCTCGCGCGGATGCCCGTGCTCGATCTCAACGTGCTCCGTCTGGGCGCATTCGAGTTGGCCTACCGGCCCGACGTGCCGGTGGCGGTGGTGCTCGACGAGGCGGTCGAGCTCGCCAAGCGGTTCTCCACCGACGACAGCGGCCGTTTCGTCAACGGGGTCCTCTCCGCGCTCGTCGACGACCTGCGCCGTCCCTGAACAGCGGGTGACCGGCCGCATCGACTGCCGATGCGCGATCATGTCCCGATGACGGAGTCGACGGCGCTCCACCCCGAGCACACGGACGTCGATCCGTCCTCCGAAGCGGCCGAGCCCGTCGACGACGAGACCCACCGGTCACGGTCGTTCCATCGGCCCTCGGTGCCGTCGATCCTCGTCGGGGTCGCCGTGGTGATCTGGACCTGGTACTTCACCGCCCGGTCGCTCGACATCCACCACGGTCTGGGTACCGCCTCGTACGACTCGGCGCTCTACGACCAGGGGATGTGGCTGCTGTCGCGGTTCGAGGCGCCCTTCGTCACGCTGATGGGCCGAAACCTCTTCGGCGACCACACCTCGTTCGTGCTGCTGTTCCTCGTGCCCCTGTACTGGGTGGCACCCGGGGCGTGGATCATGTTCTTCGCCCAGTCCGCGGCGATTGCGGCGGGTGCGATCCCGGTGTACCTCTACGCCCGCCGTCGTCTGGGGTCGGACTGGGTGGCCCTGGTGGGTGCGGGCGCCTACCTCCTCCATCCGGCCGTGGGCTGGACGAACCTCGAGAACTTCCATCCCGACTCGTTCCTCGGCGTGTTCGTCGGCGTCGCCCTCTATGCCGCGCTGGAACGCAGGTGGGGGCTCTACGCCGTCTTCGTCGTGCTCTCGCTGATGGTGAAGGAGGACGTGTCGCTGGTGATCGTGCCGCTCGGTGTGTGGGTGGCGCTGCGCCGCGACCGTCGTATCGGATTGCTCACGGTCGTCGGCAGCCTGGCGTTCATGGCGGTGGCGATGCTGCTGGTGATGCGCAGTCTGATCGGCGTACCGACCCGCAACGGCTGGCGCATCCCCTTCGGTGGCCCGGGCGGGGTGATCGACACGGCGCTGACCAACCCGACTCGACTCCTCGACCACCTCCGCAGCGACGGCCGCCCGTGGTACCTGTGGCAGATGACGGCACCGCTGGCGTGGCTGTTCGCCCGGCTGCCCGACGTGGCGTTGATCAGCGGCGTGGTGCTGTTCACCAACGTGCTCAGCACGTTCTGGTACCAGTACCAGATCGAGTACCACTACAGCCTGGTCGCCGTGCCGGCGTTGGCCATCGGCACCGTGTACGCCATCGGCGCGATCCGCGACCGCGAGATCACGTGGCGCGGCCAGGGGTACGGCGTCACGCCGCGGCAGCTGGCGATCGCGGTGCTGGCCGTGTCGGTGACCGTGACGTCGTACATGTGGGCGCCGTTGCCCTGGGGCCGCACCCCGCTGTACTACGGCGATCGCGACAACATCTACGCCACCACGGCACGCGAGCTGATCGCCGAGATCCCCGACGACGCCGTGGTCGCCGCGCACTACCGGATCACGCCGCACATCGCCTACCGCGAGGAGATCTACCAGTTCCCCGTGCCGTTCCGGGTGGTGCTGTACGGGCCCGACATCTCGCTCGAGAACAGCCGGCTCGACGACCGTGCCGACCGCGTCGACTTCGTGATGATCCCCACCGACAGAGACGAGCAGCTCGTGGCCGACTGGGCTGCGATCGCCGACGCGTTCGACGAGGTGGCCCGCAACGGCATCTGGGTGCTCTACGAACGCGACCGCTCCGTGCCGTTCGTCAGGGGTCAGACCCCCGACGAACGCGGCACTCGCGGTGTCGGCGTCACCTCC
>JAWLEC010000079.1:0-13943 GCA_041686315.1 Ilumatobacteraceae bacterium | reverse complement strand
CGTGAACGTTCCTCCCGAGCGGCCATGCGTGCGAGGCGCAACGGTTCGGGTGTGCGCGCCTCTCCCGTCACACGGAGGACGACATCCATCGCCGTACCGGGATCGGTCCGCCAGCCGCTGTGCACCGCCACCGGCCGCACCCCGACCCGGGTGCGTACCCAACGACCGACGACCTCGCCGTCGAGGACCAGATCGGTCCAGGCTCCCGCCTCGTCGACCGGCTCGGGGCCTTCGGCGCGCAGCGGTCGGTGGGTGACGCCCACGGTCGGCAGCTGCAGCACCTCACCGGGTTGCACCGCGAGCCCGCCACGTCGAGGGTGGTCGCGGCCCGTCGCATCCACGAGCACGACGTCGAGTTCGACGCCTTCGTCCTGCACGGCGCGGACTGCCGCCTCGAGCAGGGCTCCTTCACGGGCGGCCAGCAACCCTGGACGGTACGGAGCCGGCGCCCGATCCTCCACGACGGTCATCGCAAGTGCGGTGGTGTCCCGAGTGGCCGCAGCGCCGACCACGGCGCGGTCACCCGCGCTTCCCGGCCCCTGTTCGCCCCGGGCGAAAGCGACGAAAGCCCCACCCACCACCAACGGACCGGGCCCCGGGTTCCACGGCGGTGGTTCGAGCGCAGCGATCGTGCGCTGACGACGCTCCAACGCCTCGAAATCGTCGAATCCGTCGAAACCTCCCACGACACCAGCCTCGCAGGAGCTGCGGGGGTCATCTCCTCGCCACAGGGGAGAGCTGGTGCTGCCCACCGTTCAGGAGAGGTGCGCAATGGTGAGGCAGCCTGTAAGCGGGATTCTGTGAGCACCCGGTTGCCCGGGGCCCGGTGGCCATCCATCTCTGCGGCCTACCCGAGGGTGTCCGGGTCACCTTGCGGCGATCCGGACGGACGGGCCGCCCGTACCCTCTGCTCGGCCTTGCTCCGGGTGGGGTTTACCGAGCCGACGACGTCACCGCCGCCGCTGGTGCGCTCTTACCGCACCGTTTCACCCTCACCTGTGACCAGCGAACTGGTCCATCGGCGGTCTGCTCTCTGTTGCACTTGTCCGTCAGGTCGCCCCGACCTGGCTCTCGCCAGCACCCTGCCCGATGGAGTCCCGACTTTCCTCGACGGTGCAGCACGCACCGCCGCGGCCACCCGGCCACCTCACCATTGCACCGACGAGGGTAACGGGCCGATGTTGCATCTGGTGTCTGACACCGGATGCAACGTCAGCAGACGGGGTCGAGCTCGTTGTAGATGTAGGAGTTCTCGGCCGGGATCTGGACGGTGAACGTCTCGCGGACGCCGTTCTCGTCGGGTGGGCCGGCGATGATGTCCACCTGGCCGATCGACCCGAAGCGGTGCGTGAGTGCGAACTGCTGCGGCAGGCCGACCGCGTCGCGTGGCACCTCTTCGTTGTTGATCGCCGGGCTCACGTAGCCCTCGACGCCGCGCACGTTGATCACGAGCGCCGACGACTGGCGCGACTCGCGCTTGGCCGCCGACAGCGTGGCGACACGCGATGCAGCATCGCCGAGACGGATCGAGAAGGCCTGATGCGTCGACGCGGCGAGGTTCTCCAGGGCCACGGCGATGTTGAACATGTCGATCGTCTGGTTGTCGCTCGACACCACGGCGGCCATCAGCGGGGCGATGGTGCGCTCCATGTACCACGGGTTGACGCAGTTCCACGCCTCGCCGCCCACGTCGGTGGTGAGCCCGGCGAGCTCGTCGGCCACGGTCTGGTGGTTGTCGACGAACTCGGTGACCAACGACTCGACCGAGTCGTCGAGAGCGCCGAGCGCCAGCATCTGCCGATATGCGTTGATCGCCGTGTGTTCGAGCGAGGACGCGGTCCGGAGCAACACGGCGTCGTCCACCTCGTACGACGGCGGCTCGGTGATGACGGGTGCATTACCCACCCGGCCGGGTGCGGTGTCGCCACCCCGGTCCTCTCCGCACGCGGCCGCAACGGCGGCCAGCGACAACGACAGGCCGCCGACCCTCAAGGCGTCACGCCGCCCCAGCGTGCGGCGCTCGGTGTTCGTGGTGGGTGCAGCTTCGGCCGCCATCAGACGTCACTCCCGGAGAGATCGAGCGCTTGGCTCGGGGGGTCGAGCACGCGGCCGAGGTTGTCGGCGAAGCCGGCCACGTCGGCGAGCACCACGCCCATCCGTCCCTGCACCACGACGATCGAGGCGGTCAGCGTGCGAGCATCGGCCGACTCGTAGCGGTCCATCAACTCGGTGTGGGTGGCGGCCAGGGTGTTCTCGAGTTCCCACCCGGCGCGGGCGAACTCCTCGACGTTGCTGATCGCGAACTGCACCTGGAGCTCGTCGAAGAGCTCGTCGTTGCGGCCGTCGGCGGAGAACCCGGCGGCACCGGCGATCGCGTCGGCGTAGGCCTCGTGGTTCTCGGCCAGCACCGTGACCAACTCGGCCATCTCCCCGACGATCCCGGCCCGCAGGCCCTCCTCGTAGAGGTCACGTGCGGTGAGCTCGACCCGCATGGCAGCCTCGAGCAGCGCCTTGTCGGAATCGGTGGGGCTCACCGGCACGGCGGCGGCGACGGGTCGTGAGATGGCGAGCGCAGCAGCACTGGCGAGGCCGGCGGCGCCCAGGGCGCCGAGCAGGCCGCGCCGCGACGTCATCGATGGTGACGTTGTCGGCTCGGCGGTATCGAGGTCCACGAGGGGGTGTCCTTTCGGGGTCATGCGTACGACAGCCTTCCCGCTGGGAGGGCGTCCGAGCAATTCTAGGGTCGCAGGGTCGTTCATCCGGTGATCGCTCAGAACTCGAGAGCGGACAGCTCGGGGATCCAGTTGGCGGCACGTTCCACCGCATCGGCCCAGCGTGCACGGCTCGCGGCGTGGTCGTGGCCGGCCCGCGGTTCGACGACGCGGGCCGGTTGCCAGAGGTGATCGAGGTCGGTCATGTCACCGAACACCCCCACGCCGAGACCCGCCATGAACGCCGCACCGATCGTGGTGGACTCGGTGACCGGCGACACCTCGATCGGCTGCGCCGTCGCATCGGCGAGGGCCTGCACGAACGTGGGGTTCACACTCATGCCGCCGTCGATGCGAACCGTGTCGATCGGCAGGCCCGTGTCGGCCACCGCCGCGTCGACCAGGTCGGCGCCGCGCTGGGCGACACCCTCGAGCACGGCGCGCACCACCTGGGGTCGTTCCGTGCCCCGGGTGAGGCCGAGCAGCGTGCCACGGGCGCCGTAGTCCCAGTGCGGCGTGCCCAGGCCGAGCAGGGCCGGGACGTAGACGACCCCGCCGGTGTCGGCACAGGCGGCGGCGACGTCGTGGCTCTGCTCGCTGGTGTCGATCAGGCCCAGGTCGTCGCGCAGCCACTCCACGTTGGTGCCCGCCGACAACATGATCCCCTCCACGCCCCACGTGATCGCACCGTCGCGTGACCACAGCGGCAGGGGATAGGTGCCCGCCTCGCTGCGTTGCGCCACAGCCGGTGTGCCCCGATCGGTGCACACGTCGAGCATGCCGCCCGTGCCGAACGTGATCTTCGCCTGGCCGGGCCGGATGCACGCCTGGCCGATCAGCGAGGCCTGCTGGTCGCCGAGGAGTGCCGTGATCGGCGGCGACCCGGCAAGAGCCGTCGCCCGTCCCACGTGGCCCACCGAGTCGACCACGTCGGGCAGCATCACCTCGTCGACACCGAACGCCTCGAGGATGTCCGACCGCCACGCCGTGCCGTCGACCCGTCGCAGCCCGTTCGTGGTGGCCGACGCGTTGGTCTGGTCGCTCACGTGGACCGCACCCTCGGTGAGGGTCCAGGCGATCCAGCTGTCGAGCGTGCCCACGCAGACGTCGCCGCGGTCGACGTTGTCACCGATCCCCGGTGTGTTGGCGAGCAGCCACGCCGCCTTGGTCGCCGACTGGTTGGGCGCCAACGCCCACCCGTGCTCGGCGGCCGCCATGATGCACTCGCCCACGGTGCGCAGGTCCTGCCAGCCGAGCCCGGCGCCGAGCACCTCGCCGGTCGAGCGGCGCCACAGCATGGTGCTGGCGCGCTGGTTGGTGATGCCGACGGCGTCGACGGCGCCGCCGACCGCTGCGATCGCGGCGTGGGCGGCATCGAGCAGCTTGGACGCCATGTCGGCGCCGTCGAACTCGACCAGGCCGGCCATCGGCGTCGACGGCAGGCACGGGCGGTACTCCAACGCGCGGACCGTCAGCGTCTCGTCGACCACGGCGGCGCGCAGGCCGGTCGTGCCGACGTCGATCACCAACAGTGCGGTCATGGGCCGTTCCTCCTGCTCGACGGCACGAAGCCCTGTGACTGCAGCCGGCTGCCCAGCAACCCGCCCACGAGGCCGGCCAGGGTGACCAGCGACAACGTGAAGAAGACCCCGAACCAGTTGACGGTCTCTCCCTGCACGAGCCGGATGACGACGAACACCGCCTGTGCCGCGAGGTAGGCGCCGATGGCGGTGACGATCCCGTGGCTCACGGGGGTGCCGGTGCGCTGGATCCACGCCGCGCAGCCCCCGCCGATGACGAACCCCGCCATCGCGCCGAAGAAGAACAGCGCATTCACGCCCGAACTCTCGGAGTCGACGAACGACGCCACGAGCGTGAGCGGGATGGCGAGCAACAGGCAGACACCGGCACCCGCCTTGAGCGCATCGGTGTCCCAACGTCCGGTCGGTGTGCTCACGGCCACGGCACCTCGCCGAACGGCGACGGCAGGCCGAGCTTGCCCGGGTTCATGATCCCGTTCGGATCGAGGGCGGTCTTCACCTTCGCCAGGACCTCGTGCGCCGGTCCGAGCGCCTCGGCGACGAAACGGCCCCGGTTGAGGCCCACACCGTGATGATGCGACAGGTTGCCCCCGTGGGCGAGCACGGCGCGCTGACCGGCGTCCCACAGCGCCACGTAGGTCGCCTCGATCTCCTCGGGCGGCGGCGTGGCCGCGAACGTGAAGTAGAGGCAGGCGCCATCGCCGTAGCTGTGGGAGAGATGACAGCTGGCCGCTCGTGCGTGGGGGACCGTCATGAGGGCGGAACGCACCTGTTCGAACAGCTCGTCGAGCACCGACCACGGCGCGGCGATCTCCATCGTGTCGACCACGAACCCCTTGCGGGTGAGGCCCTGCAGCGCCGAGGTGTCGTTGCGGTGCGCCATCCACGCCTCGACGAGCGCGCCGTCGCCGGGCGTGCCGCCGTTGGCGTCACATGCCCGCTCGACGACGGCCATCGTGGCCGCCACCAGCCCGGGCTCGCCCTCGTCGAGCACCAGCAGGATGCACTCGGTGCCGTCGCCGCCCTGCCCTCGCTGCGACTCGACGGCGTCGTAGAGACGGAGCACGGCGGGTGTCGCCCCGAGGCGGAGCACCCGGCGGCACGCCTCCACGCCGGCGGCGAACGACGGGAACGACCACACCGACCGCTGCTCGGCGGCGGGCACGGGATGGGTGCGCAGCCAGGCTCGCGTGATCACGCCGAGCGTGCCCTCCGACCCGACGATCAGCTGCGTGAGGTCGGGGCCGCTGGCCGCCGCCGGAGCCCCGCCCGTGCGCACCACCGTGCCGTCGGCGAGCACCGTCTCGAGGCCCACCACCATGTCCTCGATCTTGCCGTAGCGGGTGGAGTACTGCCCGGCGCCGCGTGCCCCGATCCAGCCGCCGACGGTGGCGAGGTCGAAGCTCTGCGGGAAGTGACCCACCGACAGGCCGTGGCCCTGCTGCAACTCCCGCTCGAGATCGGGGCCGAACGTGCCGGGCAGCACCTCGACCACGCCGGATGCTTCGTCGACCGACACGACCCCCGCGAGCGCGGTGGTGTCGAGCACCAGGCCGCCGAACACGGGCACCGAGGCGCCGCAGACGCCGCTGCGGCCGCCGGCGACGGTGACCGGAACCCGCGCTGCGTTGCAGGCGGCGACCACGGCGGCGACCTCCTCGGTCGACGTCGGCCGGGCGACCACGTCGGCCACCCTCGGCACCTGCCCGGCGAGCGACCAGTGCAACGCCATCGGCCACCAGTCACGACTGGCCTCGGCGACCACGGCGTCGCTGCCGTCGCTCACGACGGCGCCGTCACCCCCGACGTCGCCGTCACCGGCACCGCCGGTCGGGACGAGGATCTCGCAGATGTCACCGAGTGCCGACAACAGCTCCTCGGAGACGTCGTGGACGGGCTCCGGGAACCGGGAGTCGTGCCCCGTGAGTTCAATCGGCGGTGTTGGTGAGCTCGGCGCCAACGGCGGCCTCCTCGTTGCGGCACAGCTGCCGGTAGTGGTCGAGCTGGCGTTCGGTCTCCTCGGCGTCCCAACCCAGTTCGCCGGCCAGCAGGGCCGCCACGTCGGGTGCCGCAGCCAGCGCCGCCGGACGGTCGAAGAGATGCACCCGGGTACGCCGCACCAGCACGTCGTCGACGGTGGTGGCCATCTCGTGGCTGACGGCGTACACCGCCTCGGCGCGGAGATACGGGTGGCCGGACACGAGCGGCCGGCCGAGGTCGGGGTCGAACGCGATCAGCGCTCGGATCTCGTCGGCGAGCGACCCGTACCGGCCCGCCAGGTGCGCCTCGGGCGATGTCGGGTCGGGCCGATGGAAGCCCTCGGCGCCGAGCAGCGGCAGCCGGCGTGTGCGCGAGCGGCGCATCCGTCGGCGCCGGTCGAGCCGGTCGACCACCGCATCGACGGTGTCCTCGGCCATCTCCCGATAGGTGGTGAGCTTGCCGCCGTTCACCCGCACCACACCGCTGTCGCTCACCGCCACCTGGTGGCGTCGCGACAGGTCGGCGGTGCGGCCCGAGGCGCCCTCGTCGGTCTGCACCAGCGGTCGCAGACCCGCCCAGACGCCGGTGATGTCGTCGGCGGTCACCGTCTCCGTGAGCGCCTCGCCGAGCGCGGTGAGCACGTAGTCGACGTCGTCGGCGGCGCAGCGGGGGTCGTCGAGCGGCTCGTCGGTGTCGGTGTCGGTGGTGCCCACGTAGGCGTGGCGGTAGGTGCCGTCGGGGTTGCGGCCCCAGGGCACGATGAACAGGCTGCGCTTGTCGGCACGCACCGGGATGATCACGGCGATGTCGTTGCGCACCTTCTCCCACGGGATCGTCACGTGCACGCCCTTGGCGGGCCGGATGGAGTGGGGATTCTCGGCTTCGTCGAGCGAGCGGACCTCGTCGGACCACACACCCGCAGCGACGACCACGGCGCGGGCCGGCACCTCGAGCCGCTCGCCGCCGGCATCGACCACCACGCCGTCGGCTCGACCGTCGCCGTCGTGGGTGATGTCCACGACGGGGCACCGGTTCACCACGACCGCACCGTGCTCGGCGGCGGTGCGGGCGATGGTGAGCGTGAGGCGGGCGTCGTCGGCGGCGGCGTCGTAATAGACGTAGCCGGAGTCGAGCTTGTCGAGGTGGGTGGTGGGGAAGTGGGCCGCCGCCTCCTCGGCCGACACCCGGCGATGGAGCTTGCCGATCCGCCAGCCACCGACGGCGTCGTACATCCACATCGCCGAGCCGAGCGCCTTGGCGATCTTCTTCGAGACCACGCCGTCACGGGTGAGGATCGGGATCATGAACGGCAGCGTCTCCACCAGGTGGGGTGCGTTCGCCATGAGGCGGCGCCGCTCGCGCAGTGCCTGCGCGACGAGGCGGCCGTCGCCGTTCTGGAGGTAACGGAGGCCGCCGTGGACCATCTTCGAACTCTTCGACGACGTGCCGCTGGCGAAGTCGTCGCGCTCGACCAGTGCCGTGCGGAGGCCGCGTGCGGCCGCGTCGAGTGCCACCCCGACGCCGGTGATGCCACCGCCCACGACGACGACGTCGAACGGATCGGTGCGGTCGGCGGTACGCAGCTCGTGGAGCATCGCCGCTCTCGTGAACGCAACCATGGTGCGGATAGTAGGCGGCGACCCGGCCGCATGCCCCGGTCGCGGGCGGGCATTTCGCCGGTGTTCCGTGATGCGAGAGAATCGGCAGATGACGACGACGTACGACCCGCATCATCCGGCGTACCTCGACGAGGCGGATGTCCGGGAGGAGCTGGCGCGGGTCCACGACCTCTGCAACGGCTGTCGCCGATGCACCGACCTGTGCACGGTGTTCCCGACGCTGTTCGAGATGCTCGACGGCGTTCGCGATCACGACGCCGGCCTGCTGACGCCGTCGCAGCAGGATCGTGTGTCCGCCCCGTGCTACCAGTGCAAGCTCTGCTACCTGAACTGCCCGTACGTGCCGGGGCAGCACGAGAGAGCGATCGACTTCCCGCGGCTGATGCAGCGCGCCACGGCGATGCAGTGGGCCAACGGCCTGGTGTCGGCCGGCGAGAAGCGCACCACCCGGATCCTGGGTCGCCCCCGACTGCTCGGCCGGCTGGCCACCCGTGCGTCGACCGGCGACGGCCACGGTTCGCTGTTCCGCACGGCCGTCTCCCGGCTCACCGGCGTGTCGGCGGTGCGCCTGCTGTCACCGACCGCCAGACAGCGCTTCTCCACCTGGTTCCGGGAACGGCCGAAGGTGTCGCTGGTGCGCGCCGTCGGCAGGGTCACCGTGTTCCCCACGTGCCTCGTGGAGTACCAGCAGCCTGTCATCGGCAAGGACCTCGTGAAGGTCTACGAGCGCAACGGCATCGAGTGCGAACTCACCGCTGCCGGCTGTTGCGGGGCGGCCCTGCTCGACGCGGGTGACGTCGAACACTTCCGCCGCGTGGCCGAGGCCAACGTGGCCACCCTGGCTGCCGAGGTGCGCACGGGCACCGAGATCGTCGTGCCCCAGCCCACCTGCAGCTACGCGATCCGCCAGGAGTATCCCCGCCACGTCGGTGATGCGCTGGCTGCCGACGCCCGGCTCGTGGCCGACCACACCCACGACGCCGCCGAGTACCTGGTCGACATCCACGCCAGTGGCCACGCTGCACTCGACATCGATTTCGCCGGGGACGTGCCGGACCGGATCACGTATCACGCTCCCTGCCGCTTACGGGCCCAGGACATCGGCCTCACGAGCCGAGACCTGCTGAAGCTGACCGGGGCCGACGTCACGGTCGTCCAGCACTGCTCGGGCATGGGCGGCACGTGGGGGCTGCGCGCCGGGAACGAGGACGTCTCGGTGTCGGTTGCCGCACGGCTCGGCGCGGAGATCGAATCCGCCGGTGGCGACGCCGTCGCCGGCGACTGTCACTTCGCCAACACCGCGATCGTCGAGCAGACCGGACGGACGCCGCACCACCCGCTGCAGATCATCGCCAGGGCCTACGGCATCGCCGAGGAGCTCTGACGCGCCGGCAACGACCGACGACGACCGGGCACGATCGCGCTCGGCCCGCACAGCGCGCATCACCGCAGCGTGACGGCACTGTCGTCTCGAATTTCCACTGGCGCGATCGCCGGGAGGGTTCTAGATTCGAGTGTCGCGAGGTTGGGGACGGGCCTTGTGCAGTCAACTCATCGCCATGGGGAGTGAACAGTTCGTGTCGGCACAGGAGATGAAGTGGTGGGACCTCGGGGCATGTCGGGGCCTCGACGCGTCGGTGTTCTACCCCGAAGACGACGACGGTGCCGAGGTCGCCAAGCAGGTGTGCGAGGGCTGTGCCGTGAGGGTGGCGTGCCTCGAACACGCACTCACCGTGCGCGAGAAGGCCGGCGTCTGGGGCGGTGCCACGGAGCGGGACCGCCGTCGCATCATCCGCCAGCGCCGCCGGCTCGCCTGACCGTCACCGTCTCCCCGGCGGCTCGAACGTCCTCGTTCGACGGTTTCGGAACTGCGTAGCCTCTCACCGATGTCGAGTATCGAGACCACCGTCGACTGGCCTGCCCTGATCGCCCGACTCCTCGCCGGGGACGAACTCCCCGGTGATCTCGCCGGCGACGCCATGCGGGCGATTCTCGCCGGCGACGCCACCGAGGCACAGATCGCCGGGTTCCTCGTCGGCATGCGCAGCCGCGGCGGCGAGACCGCCGACGAGTTGTCGGCGATGCTCGACGCGGCGATGGCCGAGGCGGCGATCGTGCCCCTCACCGACCACGAGCGGGACCGTGCCATCGACGTGGTGGGCACCGGCGGTGACGGTTCGCACTCGATCAACGTGTCGACGATGGCGGCGCTCGTCGCCGCCGGGGCCGGGGCGCCGGTGTGCAAGCACGGGAACCGGTCGGCGTCGTCGAAGTGCGGCACCGCCGACGTGCTGGAGATGCTCGGTGTGGCGATCGAACAGACGCCCGACGGCGTCGCTGCCTGCCTCCGCGAGGCCGGCATCGGCTTCTGCTTCGCACCGATGTTCCATCCTGCATTCCGGTTCGCCGGGCCGCCACGACGTCAGCTCGGCGTCGCCACCGCGTTCAACCTGCTGGGGCCGATGGCCAACCCCGGTCGGATCCGCCGGCAGATGATCGGCGTCGCCGATCCGGCGTTCGCCGACTCGATGCTCGATGCCCTCCGCCGGCAGGGGCTCACCCACGCCTGGGTGGTCCACGGCGACGGTCTCGACGAACTGACCACCACCGGTGAGTCGTCGGTGCTCGAGCTGCTCGACGGTGAGGTGCGCCGGTTCCGGGTGGATCCTGCCGAGCTCGGTCTGGACCGGGCCACCCACGCCGACCTGGTCGGCGGGTCACCGCAGGACAACGCCGACGCCGTGCGGCGGGTGCTGGCCGGCGAGCCCGGTGCACATCGCGACATCGCCGTGCTCAACGCAGCCGCTGCCCTGGTGGTGGCCGACCTCGCCGCCGATCTCGCCGAGGGTGTGGCGCTCGCCGTGGCGTCGATCGACGAGGGCCGGGCAGCCGCAGCGCTCGACGCACTGGTACGCGTGTCGCAGGCGCAGGCAGCGTGACGTGAATCCGTCGGTGCCTGCACCGGCGGTCCGGGTGCCGGCGTCCTCGGCCAACCTCGGCGCCGGATTCGACGTGTTCGGCATGGCGCTGTCGCTCCACGGCGACGTCGGTGCGGGCGACCCGCCCGACGGCGCCCGCGCACTCGACGAGCATCACCCGGCCACGGTCGCCTTCGCCCGTCTCGGGGGGAGCGGCCCGATCTGGATGCGGGCGTCCATCCCGATGGGACGCGGTCTCGGGTTCAGCGGTGTGGCACGCGTCGGCGGGGCGGCCCTGGCTGCCGTGATCGGATCGGCCGAGCCTGCTGCGGCGCTGGCTGCGCGCAGCGACGAGGTGTTGCGGGTCGCGGCCGAGCTGGAGGGGCACGCCGACAACGTCGCCGCATCGCTGTACGGCGGTGTCGTGGCGTCGCTCCAGACACCTGCCGGCCCCGCCCACGACGACGAGTCCGGCCGCTCGTCCGGTGACGCGGTCGGGCGCACGCTCCGGTTGCGTGTCGGCCCGGCGCTGGCGGCGGCGACGGTGGTGCTGTGGGTGCCGTCGGCCACCACCTCCACCGACCGGTCGCGGGCGGGTCTCGGCGACGAGGTGCCGCGAGCGGACGCGGTCCACAATCTCGGGCGGGCCGTGCAGTTCGCGCTCGCCGTCGAACGCGACGATCCGGCGCTGCTGGCAGGTGCGACGTCCGATCGTCTCCACCAGCCGGCCCGACTGGCAGTGGTGCCCGACGCTGCCGACGCGCTCGGGGCCGGCACCGCTGCCGGGGCCTGGTGCGGGTGGCTGTCGGGCAGCGGGCCCACCGTGGCCCTGCTGTGTGACGCCGCGGTGGCCGACGCCGTGGAGGCGGCGTTGCCGCCCACCGGCCGCACCCGGTGCCTGTGGATCGACACCACCGGCGCCCACCCGATCTGACCCGGCTCTTCCCTCTGCCTGGACTGGCGGATCTGCGTTTGCGTGACGGATTCGTTGGAACGTCCCGACATTTCTGCAACGCAAACGTTCTGCTCAGGCGGCGCGGATGTCGGGGAGGCGGCCGGCGACGGGGAACTGCCAGCTGCCGGAGCACTCCACCTGCAGCCGGCCGGCGTGCTGCTCGCAGAACCGGGCCAGGCAGAGGGCCTCGTCGACGTGCGCCCGCGACAGCACCGTGCCGGCCTGCGGAGGATCGAGTGGAGCCACCGGGAGGGTGCGGCCCACGAGCCCCGTCCGGGAGGCGTCGACGAGGCGTGCATCGTCGATGATCCAGGTGGAGTCGCCACGCGTGATCTGCATCCGGCCTCCGGCTCGCAGGGCGTCGACCAGCTGGACGCGCTTGGCACCACCGATGAGCGCCGTGAGCCGGTCACGCATCGCCGCCGCCTCCTCGAAACGCTGCTGGTGCGCCAGCTGCGTCATCTTGTGGTGCAGCCGATCGGACACCGCGTGCGGGGCGCCGCGCAGTGCCGCTGCGGCGAGGCGCACGGCGTCGGCGTACTCGTCGGCGTCGGCCGTGCCGGCACACGGGCAGTGGGCCACACCGAGCTGGGCGGCACTGCACGCCGTGGCCTCGGGGTCGGGCCGGAAGTTGCGGCCCAGGCGCACCGAGCACCGGCGGAGGGGGAGTGCCGTGTGCAGGGCGTCGACGATCAGGTTGGCCGTCGTGCGCGACGGCAGCGGCCCCAGGTGTACGCCGGCCGGCGACGGGTTCTTCACCACCGACAGCCGTGGCCACGGAGCATCCGCGTCGAGGCGGACGTAGCAGTACCTGTCGACGCGGGTGCCCGCACGGTTGTAGCGGGGGAGCAGGCGGGCGATGAGGCGGCTCTCGACGACCTCGGCGGTGAGCACGTCGGGCAGGTCGAGATGGGAGACCGACTGCGTTTCGCGCAGCATCGGCCCGACCTTGCGACGGTCGTCGCTGCCGAAGTACGACCGCACCCGCTGGCGCAGGTTGGTGGCCTTGCCCACGTACAGCACCCGGTCGCCGTCACCGCGGAACATGTAGACACCCGGGGTACGGGGCAGGTCGGCCGTGAGCTTCAGCTTCGCCGCCTGCGGATGGCCCGCCAACCGCGACAGCACCACCAGGTCGTCGAGGCCGAGGACCCCGAGCCCGGCGGCACGCTCGAGCAGCACGTGCAGCAGATCGGTGGTGGCCAGGGCGTCGTCGAGGGCGCGGTGGCTCGGGCGATGATCGAGGCGCAGCCGCGACGCCAGGGTGCCGAGCTTGCAGTCGGGGACCTCGTCACGAACGAGGCGGCGGGCGAGCGACACCGTGTCGACCACGGTGGCGTCGAGCGGCGGGCGTTCCGCCCGATCGAGTGCGGCACGCAGGAAACCGACGTCGAAGCCCACGTTGTGGCCCACGATCACGGTGCCGCCGGCACCGGTGGGGCCGATGAAGTCCTCGAGTGCCGGCAACACCGCCTCGATCCGCGGTGCGGAGGCCACGACGGAGTCCGAGAGCCCGGTGAGCACCGTGATCCGGGCGGGGATCGCCCGGCCGGGGTTGACCAGCGTCTGGAACGTGCCGAGGCACTCGCCGCCGCGCACCTTCACCGCACCGATCTCGGTGATCATGTCGTTGTTGCGGTCGCCGCCCGTGGTCTCGAGGTCGATGATGCAGAACGTGACGTCGGCGAGGGGCGTGCCGAGGTCGTCGAACGAGCGCTGCCGGGCGGCGTCGAGAGGGCGAACAGCGGACATGGTCGGAGCATGTGAGCACGAACAGATGTACGTTGTCAAGAACGTGTGTTCGTGCAGTAGCGTGCGGCCATGCCCGAGCTCGCCGACGTCGAGCACCGCCATCTGCGATCGGCCATCGAGTTCGCGGTGGCGATGGCCGAGGAGGTGCAGAAGCGCAAGCTGGGCGTCGACGTTCCGAAGGAGCTGCGGCCGATGTACGGCAAGCCGCGCATCCCCAAGAGCGCACTCGGCAAGCTGCGCCGTGCCATCGACCGCGACGACACCTTCCGCGAGCTGGTGGCCCGCGGTGCGTTGCCCGAACTGGTCGACGAGGCCGGGCGCCTGTGGCTGCAGCGCCCGTCGGGATGGGAGCAGCAGCTCGTCGAGACGGTGCGCCGCACCGAGGCCGACGAGGAGGAGGCCGATGCCCGCTCGGCCCTGCGCCGGGAGGAGAAGCGCCGGCGCGCCGCCGAACAGGCTGCGGTCCG
>JAWLEC010000248.1:0-3277 GCA_041686315.1 Ilumatobacteraceae bacterium | reverse complement strand
TGGCGATCGACCCGTACGGCTCGACGCGGGCGGGGGCGCTCCACCTCGTGCAGGCCGGCCGCTGCCGACCAGAACTCCGCCGCCCGATCGGGTGTCGGCGAATCCACGGTGACGAGGTCGAACCGCGCCCCGTTGCCCGCACCCGCGGTCACGTGGCCGGCTCCAGCTGTTCCAGCAGGACCTGCAGCAGCACGTTCGCCCCGGCCTCGACGTCGTCGGGCTCGGTGAACTCGGCGATGTTGTGGCTGAGGCCGGCCACGCTGGGAGTGAAGACCATCGCCGTCGGACAGATCCTCGCGAGCATCTGGGCGTCGTGACCGGCGCCGCTCGACATCCGGCGGGCGCTGTGGCCGAGACGGCGGGCGACATCGTCCACCCGGTCGACCATCGCCTCGTCGAACGTGACGGGCTCGAACCGCGCCAGTGATCTCGTGGTGATCTCCACGCCCTCGTCGGCGGCGAGATCGTCGAGGTAGCCGTGCAGCAGGCGTTCGGCCTCCTGCAGCACACGATCGTCGGTGTTGCGCAGATCGACCGCGACGACCACCCTCGACGGCACCACGTTGACCAGGTTCGGATACACGTCGACCCGGCCGACCGTGCCCACCTGGTCGCCACCGAGACGGCGGGTGACGTCACGCACGAACGTGGCGAGGGCTCCGGCGCAGTAGGCGGGGTCGCGGCGCAGTCGCATCGGCGTGGTGCCGGCGTGTGCCGATCGACCCTCGATGGACACCTCCGTCCAGGAGATCCCCTGCACGCCTTCCACGACGCCGATCGTGATGCCCTCGTCCTCCAGGATCGGGCCCTGTTCGATGTGCAGTTCCACGAAGCAGTGCGGAGGCGCTGCGGTCGGGCACGGCACGGGGCCGGCATAGCCGATCCGCACCAGCTCGTCGCCGAGCCGGGAGTGGTCGTCGGCGGCAGTGACGTCCAGCGCCGCCTCGAGCGGCATCCCGCCGACGAAGACGAGGCTGCCCAGCATGTCGGGCGCGAACCGCGAGCCCTCCTCGTCGGTGAAGAACGCCACCTGGAACGGTCGCCGTGTACGGATCCCGTGCTCGTCGAGGAGTTCCACGATCTCCAGCCCCGCCAGCACGCCGAGGTTCCCGTCGAAACGGCCGCCGGTGCCGACGGTGTCGATGTGCGACCCGCACATCACGGGGGCGAGATCGGCGTCGGTGCCGGCACGCGTCGCCACGACGTTGCCGATGCCGTCGATGCGCACGTCGAGGCCGAGATCGCGCATCCATCCGACCACCAGGTCACGTCCGGCCCGGTCGTCGTCGGTGAGGGCGAGACGAGCATTGCCCCATTCGCCGTTCGGACCGTCGATCCGTCCGATCTGCCCCAGTTCGTCGATGCGCCGGGACAGACGGCTGATGTCGACACGGAGATCGTCGGACCGGATCCCGCCCGCCATCACCCGGTACCCGCCGTGGGCAGTTCGAAGGCTGCGATCTCGGCGAGTGCGCCGGCGAACGCGTCGACGGCCATCGCGAACAGTTGCGCGCCGCGCTCGGCGGTGGCGGGCACCGGGTCTCCGATGTGGCCGTCGGGGCCGAAGTCGTTCGACAGCCACCCGAATCCGACGGGCCCGCCGAAGCGCACGTAGCGGTTGCCGACCAGGGCGTCGGGCACGTTGCGGGAGGCCGCCGTCATGTCGACCAGTTCCGGGGCGAGGTGCAGCATCATCGACGTCTCGTCGGTGCCGCCGTGGATGCCCATCCCCAGTTCATCGGCAGCCGACGCCCCGCCCTGGTCGGGCGGCACGCCCGGATGCGCGAGGAAGGTCATCAGGCCGTGGGCGAGGCGGATCTCACGGTTCGCCACGCCCACCAGCGCCGAGTTGCCGCCGTGGCCGTTGAAGAAGACGAGCTTGCGTGCCGCGGTGGTGGCGATGCCCCGGCCGATGTCGTCGAGTACGGCCAGCAGCGTGGTGGCCGACAACCACACCGTGCCCGGCGACCAGGCGTGTTCGTTGGACTTGGTGTAGGCGAGCGACGGCAACAGCCAGACGTCGAGGTCGGCACCCACCCGCTCGATCGCGGCCTCGGCGACGCGCTCGGCGATCAGGAGGTCGGTGTTGTACGGCAGGTGCGGGCCGTGCTGCTCGACGGCCCCGAGGGGCTGCACCACGATGCTGCGCCCTGTGACGAGCCGATCGAGGTCGGGAGCGCGGAGATCGGTGAGACGACGCGAAACGAGAGCCACATCGGCACGTTACGTCGCCGTCACGGATCTGGGGCACACTGTCGCCGATGACCCCGACCCGCCCCGCCGCCTCGTCGCCCGCGGCCACCGGCGGGTCAGGCGGAGATCGGCACCACGGCCGTCACGACGACTACGACGCGATCGTCGTCGGCGCCGGACACAACGGCCTCGTCGCCGCCGCCTACCTGGCTCGCGCCGGGATGCGCACGCTGTTGCTGGAGGCTCGCACCACCGTCGGCGGCACCGCGGCGAGCGAGGAGTTCGCCGGGGCGACGGTCAACATCTGCAACTGCGACCACCTCACGTTCCGCACCACGCCCGTGATCGAGGAGCTCGGCCTCGCCGACCACGGCCTGCGATACCTCGACGTCGATCCGGGCCAGCACAACCGGTCGTGGACGTCGGTGGACCGTGGCTGGTCGCTGCATCACGACCTCGACGCCACCCTCGACTCGCTGGGCGCGTCGTTCCCCCACGAGGTCGACGGCTACCGCCGCTACGCCCGGGCGGCGATGCCGGCGGTGCGGATGATCTTCGAGGCGGCCTCCCAGCCGCCGACGGTGCGCGGCCTCACCCGGTTGGCGCTGCGCCGCCGGCTCGCCGGGGCTCCCACGATCCTGCGGTGGTCACGCCGCAGCGCCGCCGACGTGCTGCGCTCGTTCTTCTCCGACGAGGCCGTGCGCGGACCGGCGGCGCTCACCGGGCCCATGGTGTGGGGGATCTCTCCGGAGATGCCCGGCAGCGGGCTCGGGGCGCTCACGCATGCCATGCGCCACGTGGCCTCGGTGGGCCGCCCGATCGGGGGCAGCGGGCAGGTGCCGGCGGCGCTGTCCTCCGCGTTCACGGCCGCCGGCGGCGTGCTGCGCACCTGCAGCCCGGTCGACACGATCCTCTGTGACGGCGAGCGGGTGCGCGGTGTCGCCCTCGTCGGCGGCGAGGAGATCAGCACTCCCGTCGTGGTGTCCGCATGCAACCCGCACGACACGTTCCTGCGGTGGCTGAAGGATCCGCCGGCGTCGGCCGACGAGCTGGTGCGCCGCTGGAGCGACATCGCGCACCACGA
>JAWLEC010000247.1:0-3290 GCA_041686315.1 Ilumatobacteraceae bacterium | reverse complement strand
GCGGTGCGCGACCGCCTCGAACGCCGCCCCGACGGCACCGCCCGTGCCGTCGTCGGGTTCGGCCTCGGGAAGCGGCACTCCGTCCACCACGTACAGCACCGAGTCGAGCAGCAGCAGGAAACCTGCGCCGCCGGCGTCGACCACGCCTGCGTCCTTGAGGACCGGGAGTTGTTCGGGCGTGTTGTCGAGTGCCGCCTTGCCGGCTGCTCGTGCGGCGCGCACCACCTCGGCGAGGGATCCACCGGCGTCGGCCGCCGTCTTGGCGCCGTCGGCGCTCTCCCGGCAGACCGTGAGGATCGTGCCCTCGATCGGCTTGAGCACCGCTTCGTACGCACCGGCCGCCGCCGCCTGCAACGCCTCGGCGAACTTGGCGCCGTGCACGTCGGTGTGGTCCTTGATCGTGCCCGAGAACCCGCGCATGATCTGGCTGAGGATGACCCCGCTGTTGCCGCGGGCGCCCATCAGCGACCCGTGGCTGATCGCCTCGCAGGTGGCGTCGTGGTCGTCGTGGGCGGCAGCGTCCATCTCCTCGACCACGGCGTCGAGGGTGCGGGCCATGTTGGTGCCGGTGTCGCCGTCGGGCACGGGGTACACGTTGAGCCGGTTGAGCCCGTGTGCATGCGCTCTCACCGTGTCGCGGAACGTGCGCACGGAGTCGCGCAGGGCAGTGGTGTTCAACCGTTCGAGTGTCGGCACGGCTCGGGAGTCTATGGCGGCGTGTCGGGCGTGGGGCTCGGTGAGTTGCTTGGTAGCATTCCATGGCTGTCCCGACGACCCTGTGTGGCCGTTCGGGCCCACCAACGTGATCGACGCCGGGTGACCCCGGCACCGCTGCAGGAGAATCCAATGGCATCCAAGTGTGAAGTGTGTGGCAAGGGCCCCTCGTGGGGCATGTCGGTGTCGCACTCGCATCGCCGCACCAAGCGTCGCTGGAACCCGAACATCCAGCGTGTCCGGGCATCGGTGAACGGCGCCACCAAGCGGGTCAACGCCTGCACCGGCTGCATCAAGTCGGGCAAGATCGTCAAGGCCGGCTGAGCCCACCACTGTCATGCAGGGTGTCATCAAGGCCTACGATCCCGCCACCGGTGACGGCCTCGTCATGGCCGACACCGACCTGAACGACTACGAGCTCGCCGTCGACGCCCTCGACGGTTCGCTGTTCCGCATGCTGCGCCCCGGCCAGCGTGTGGTGTTCGACCTCGACGACGCCGGCTGCGCCACACGGCTCCGCCTCGGCTCCGAGGTCGACATGAGCACCCCCGGCAGCTGACGTCACCGGCACTCGAGGCCCCCGTCCGGGTCCGGTGTCTGCTCCGGGCGCGGTCGGGTGTCGCCCGAATTCCGGCCAGCGACTCCGACCAACGTTTCGCCTCGCCGGTGCGGGCGCCCTACGCTGGTTCTCGAACCCACTGTTCGTGAACCGCGTTCGTCGAAGCGGCGACCGCACCCCCGGTACTCAACGAGGAGTCAAGAGATGAGCGGAACGACCACCAACCAGCGCCTGAAGGACTGGGTTGCCGAATGGGCGGAGGTCATGCAGCCCGCCGACATCTACTGGTGCGACGGATCGGCCGACGAGTACGAGCAGCTCTGCCAACAACTCGTCGACTCGGGCACCTTCACCAAGCTCGACGAGGCGAAGCGGCCCAACAGCTACTGGGCGCACTCCGATCCCGGCGACGTGGCCCGGGTGGAGGACCGCACGTTCATCTGCTCGGCCACCGAGGACGCAGCGGGCCCCAACAACAACTGGCGCGACCCCGCCGAGATGCGTGCGGAGATGAGGCGGCTCTACACCGGCGCGATGAAGGGACGCACCATGTACGTGGTGCCGTTCTCGATGGGGCCACTCGGCTCACCGATCGCCCACATCGGCGTGGAACTCACCGATTCGGCCTACGTGGCGGTGAACATGCGCATCATGACCCGCATGGGTCAGGGCGCACTCGACGTCCTCGGCGACGGCGACTGGGTGCCGTGCGTGCACAGCGTGGGGGCCCCGCTCAACGGGGCGGCGGACGTGCCGTGGCCCTGCGACGCGGAGAACAAGTACATCGTGCACTTCCCCGAGACCCGCGAGATCTGGTCGTACGGCTCGGGCTACGGCGGCAACGCCCTGCTCGGCAAGAAGTGCTTCGCCCTGCGCATCGCGTCGGTGATGGCCCGCGACGACGGCTGGCTCGCCGAGCACATGCTGATCCTCAAGCTCACCAACCCCGAAGGCGAGTCGAAGTACATCGCCGGGGCCTTCCCCTCGGCGTGCGGCAAGACGAACCTCGCCATGCTGGTGCCGACCATCCCGGGCTGGAAGGCCGAGACGATCGGCGACGACATCTGCTGGATGAAGTTCGGCGACGACGGCCAGCTGCACGCGATCAACCCCGAGGCGGGCTTCTTCGGCGTGGCGCCGGGTACCAGCTACAAGACGAACGCCAACGCCATGGACACGCTGTGGGGCAACTGCGTGTACACCAACACCGCCCTCACCGACGACGGCGACATCTGGTGGGAGGACATGACCGACACCCCGCCGGCGCGTGCCACCGACTGGAAGGGCAACGCCTGGACGCCCGAGAGCGACGCGCCCGCCGCCCATCCGAACGCCCGCTTCACCGCCCCGGCCTCGCAGTGCCCCTCGATCGCTCCCGAGTGGGAGGACCCGGCCGGCGTGCCGATCTCGGCGATCCTGTTCGGCGGCCGTCGGCGCAGCACCGTGCCGCTCGTGACCGAGGCCGACGACTGGGAGCACGGCGTGTTCCTCGGTTCGATCATGGCGTCGGAGAAGACGGCGGCGGCAGAGGGCACGATGGGCGAGCTGCGCTTCGACCCGATGGCCATGCTGCCGTTCTGCGGCTACAACTACGCCGACTACTTCGCCCACTGGCTCTCGATGGAGAAGGCCACCGATCCGGCGATGCTGCCGAAGATCTTCTTCGTCAACTGGTTCCGTCGAGACGACGACGGCCGGTTCCTGTGGCCCGGCTTCGGTGAGAACAGCCGGGTCCTCAAGTGGGTGTTCGAGCGGGTGGACGGTACGGCCGACGCCATCGACACGCCGATCGGCAAGCTGCCCACCAAGGATGCGCTCGACACCGACGGCCTCGAGATCGACCAGGCCGACCTCGACGAGATCCTGTCGGTCGACGTCACCGGCTGGCAGACGGCGATCCCGCAGATCCGCGAGCACTACGCCCGGTTCGGCGACCGGCTGCCGGCCACGCTCGACGTGGCCGTCGACACCCTCGAGGCCCGCCTCGCCGACTGACCGCACCCGCTGACCGGCATCG
>JAWLEC010000246.1:0-3300 GCA_041686315.1 Ilumatobacteraceae bacterium | reverse complement strand
GTGCGGGAACACCTCCCGGTTCGGGCAGGGTTCCCCCACCGTGTCGATGACCGGTCCCTCCACCGTCGGTGAACCGGGGGCGACCACGTCACCGCGTGAGCAACGTCGGGCACTCGCCGTGCTCGCCGTCGGTCTGATGCTGGCGATGACCACGTGGTTCAGTACGTCGGCGGTGCTCCCCGAACTCCGCGACCGGTGGGAGCTGTCGACCAACGCCTCGTCACTGCTCGTCGTGGTGCTGCAGTTCGGTTTCGTGGTGGGAGCGGTGGCATCGGCCGTCATCGGATTCGCCGACCGGGTCGCGCCGCGCCGGCTGATCCTGGTCGCTGCAGTTCTGGCCGCACTGGCGAATGCCGCCATCGTGCCGGTCGACCGGTACGACGCCGCACTCGTGCTCCGGCTGCTGACCGGAGCGTTCCTCGCCGGCGTCTACCCGCCGGCGCTGAAGCTCGTCTCCACGTGGTTCCGGATCGGCCGGGGCTCGGCGATGGGCGTCATGATCGCGGCCCTCACGCTGGGCAGTGCTGCTCCCCATCTGCTCAACGGTGTCGGGGGTGCGCAGTGGACCGTCGTGATGTTGTCGTCGTCGTTGTTGACGGTGGCCGGTGGTGCCGTCGTCGCGTTCATCGGTCGTGACGGTCCCTGGCCGTTCCCGACGTCGACGTTCGAGGCGCGACATGCCTGGCGGGCGCTCCAGCAGCCCGAGGTCAGGAGGGCGTCGGTGGCCTATCTCGGACACATGTGGGAGCTCTACGCGATGTGGGCCTGGATCGCACTGTTCCTCGCCGATGCCGTCGACGACCACGGATCGGGTCTGGACCCTTCGATCCTGGCGTTCGCCGTGATCGCTGCCGGCGCCCCGGGCAGCATCGTCGCCGGTGTGGTCGGGGAGCGCGTGGGCAAGAGGCGGTCGGCGGTCGCCGCCATGCTGGTCTCGGGAACCGCTGCGCTGGTGGTCGCCGTGCCGGGTCTTCCGTTCTGGGTGGTGGTCGTGGTTGCCCTCGCGTGGGGAGCATCCGTCGTGGCCGACTCGGCCCAACTCTCGGCGATCGTCAGCGAGCGCGCCGACCAGCGCTACGTCGGAACGGCACTCACGGCCCAGCTCGCCTTCGGGTTCCTCCTCACCATCGCCACGATGTGGCTCGTGCCGTTCGTGGAGGCCCGGGCGGGATGGTGGGTCGCATTCGCCCTGCTGGCGCCCGGGCCGTTGCTCGGCACGTGGGCGCTGCGTTCGCTGTCGGAGCAGCCGGCCGGGCCGACGGCGGCAGCGCCGCTCCCCGCTGCGCCGGTGATGAACAATCCGTGACCCGTCAGCAGTGCTGCAGCGTGGTCGGCCTGGCCACCGCCGTGCTGCTGGCCAGCCTGGCACATCGTGTATCCGTGCCGTTCCGTGCGTCAGGCGAGGTCCGCGAGGAGCACGTCGAGCAGAGACTCCTCGTGGACCGCGAGGCCAGCTCGGTTCATCTCGACTGCGAGTTCGGCATCCCATGGAGTCGCTGCGACGTGGCCGCCCAGCGTCAGGGACGGTCGGGTGACGGCTGACACGTAGTCGTCACGCCCGAACCGCCACGGCTCGACACCGTGGTCGCGGATGAGATGACCGACGATCGCCACGCCGCCGACGTCGAAGTCGGCGTGCGCCAGCACCGTCGCTCCGGCGGCGAACAAGCGGGCGAGCAGCAGAGCCGTGACGGTCTTGGGCATACCGTCGGTGCAGACCAGCGGCGCACACGACGGCCCCAACTCATCGGCGGCGACCGCCACCACCGCCGGGTTCTCGCAGACGTGGACGACGCCGTCGAGATCCGCGACGACGAGCGATCGCAGCATCCGGGTGGTCAGCCGCAGCGGTTCGCCGGCGTGGCGAGCGCTGTCGAACACCGACCCGGGAGGACCTGGCAGTCCGAGGGTGAGCACCGACGAGTTGACGGGATCGAGGTCGATGCCGAACGCCGCCCAGGCATCTCGTGCCGACGCCTGCCGCGACAGCGTCACGACGGCGTCGGCCACGATCCCCCCGATCACCCGGTCGTCGTCGAGGCCGTGTGCGTCGCCGGTGAGTTCGGCGGCGATGACCGGCAGCGGACGGGCCGGGGCAGCGCGCCGGCGACGTTGCACGAGTTCCGCCACGACGTCGAGGGCCGTCGTCACCATCTGGTCGGGAGCGGTGACGCCGAGTCGGGTGAGGCGACCGCGGGGCCGCAGCGACTCGATCCAGTCGGCGACGTCGGGGTCGCGAGCCACCGGGTGGTCGCCGACCAGCTCCCACAGCGCATCTCGGTCGCCGGATGCCGACGCCCGCTCACCACGCCGATCGCGCAGCGGTCCAGCGATCGCTTCGAGTACGTCGACGATTCCGAGCTGATGTGGGCCGGTCCGCAGCGCCGCGTCCAAGCGCTCGACGTCGACGCGCAGCTGCGTCCCGGTGGGGCGACGGCGTCCGAGCAGGGAACACACCGCAGCCATCTCCGCATCGGTCACGTCCGACAGCGTCACCCGTGCGCCGTCGATGCGCAGCGAGCGTCGCTCGAGGTGGGCCCGAACCGCAGTCCACAGCGCATCCAACTCGGGACGATCGAGTGCGTTGGACCGATCGTTCACGCCGATGACTCGGTCGACGACCATTCGAGACGCTGGGCGAACACGCCGGGTGTGGGCGGTCGGCGGGTCAGGTCGTACAGCACCAGGTTCGGCACCTGGGCGTAGAAGCCCCAGAACTCGTGGCTGGTGAGCAGCACGTCGAGGTCGAGTTGCACGAGCAGACGCATCAGCTTGCCGCGCATGTCGTCGTCGATGCCGGCGAACGCCTCGTCGAGTGCGATCAGGCGCGGGCCCTCGATCGAGCCGCTGGCGTAGTGCGCAGCGGCAGCAGCGAACAGCGGAAGATGGAGGACGGAGGCCGCCTCACCGCCGGAGAGCTCACGGAAGTACTTGCGGGTCACCTGACGTCGCCCGCCGGTGGCAGAGCGGATCGAGAACCTGAAGGAGTGCCACGAGCGGTAGTCGAGCGCTGCGGTGAGCACGTCGACGAAGCTGCGCCCGGGATCGGCGGCGCGGCGGGTCTGGATCTGCTCGGTGAAGAACGCGCGCAGCACCTCACGCTGCTCGGGGCCCATCGTGTCGGGCGAATAGCGCAGCGTCTCGACCGCCTGCTTCACCGTCGGGTCGTCGCTGTCGACGCCCCAGCTCAGCTCGACGGTCATCCCGCTCGACGTGGGCGCCTTGGACATCTCGGCGTTGATCCGCTGTTCGAAGTGATCGGCTTCGAACAGCAACTCCCGCAGGGCATCGCCGACCCGC
>JAWLEC010000245.1:0-3325 GCA_041686315.1 Ilumatobacteraceae bacterium | reverse complement strand
GAGCGTGCCAGGCTCGGCCGCTCGGGGAACGTCTCACTGTCCTCGCCCCGGACGCTGAAGCCGATCGACTCGACCCCGATGATCGGGTTCGAACCCACGCCACGCCAGTTGTCGCTCGCCCAGTTGAATCCCGAACCGAGATTCCCCTGCGGCTCGGTGTCCGGGAACTCGACCCCGAAGCAGCCGTCCACGGTGCGGTCACGACAGAACGACTGGGAGAAGTTCCCGGTCGCAGCAACGAACAGGGGTGGATCGGCCAGCTGCCGGACGTAGGCCTCGACGACGCGGCGGGTGACCTTTCCGTACCGGGAGTACTCCTCGATCGTCGGGTCGTGGTTGCTGGGAAAGCACGTCTCGGTTCCCGTGGCGTCGTCGTCGGGCCCGGGACCACAGGTCTCGTCGGCGTGCCGGTCCCACCAGTCCTCCGCCTTGGGCGGACTCTGCCCGACGCTGAGGTTGATGACGGCGATGTTCTCGAGCTGACCCGAGACGAGGTCGTCGAGGAGCAGCGCAAGGGCCACATCGACGCCCTTGAACCGTTCGTCGTCGGGCAACTGCGTCGGACCGATGGCACCCTTCCACGTGACGCCGTACAGCGCACTGAACGGGTCGATCCCGTTGATCCCGACGTCGTCGACGTCGGCGCCGATGACGCCGGCGACCTGGTTGCCGTGATCGCTGACGCCGAGCCGAGTGCAGTTCTCGCCGGTCGCTGCAGTGATGCAGGCCTGATGCTGCTGGAGCCGCGACAGGTCGTCGTGGGCTGCGAACCCGCTGTCGATGACGACGGTGCCCGTCCGACCGATCGCTCCGTCGACCGTTGCGCCGTCGAGCAGATCGAGGATCGCCGGGGCGCGGATCAGCTCGTGACCCCAGTTGGCGCCCTGTCCGACGGGGGCGACGGTGGCTGGCTCCCACTGCCACTCGTCCGGTCCGACGACCGAGAGGCTGCCGTCGGGAGTCTCGGTGCGCTCGAGCGGGACCGGTGTCGGCACCGGTGGCGGCACTGCCGTGTCCTCCCAGGGAAAGACGAACGACGCGAACTCCACCGCCAGGTCGTTGTTGAGGTCGTCGAGCTTGAACTCGATGTCGAAGAACGACGTCGCCGGGCTCGTACGCCGGAGGAACACCAGCCCCACGTTGGGCAGCCCGCCGACCATCTCCCAGTTGCTGCGCGTCCCGATCGCTGCACGCGCCTCGGCGACCGAGGCGGTTTCACTGAACCCGACGATGATCGTCGATCGTGGCAGCTCGAGCGCGAGCGTCGGGTTGAGGGCGACGTCGGCGGGATCGATCGGTGGCGGGACGAGCAGCGGGATGTGGTCCAGGGCACGGTCGGTGTCGTTGCCGGTGAAGTCGGCGACGACGACGAGCTCGCCCTGGCCGACGTCGGAGCTCCATTCGTATCGGCCCGGAACCGGCAGCGATGCCCGGTACGAGCCCCCGTCGGGGATGTCGCCGGAGTCGAGTGCACCGGTCGGCGACGTGATGGCCATGGTTCGCCCGGAACGGTTCTCCCACGTGACGTCGGCGCCCGGCCGGAGATTGGTCGTCGCACCGGTCGTCGACACCTGGTCGGCGAGGAGGCGGATCGTCAGTTCGCGGGCGGCGGCCAGCGCCGGCTCGCCCGTGGGCGAGGGGGACGTGGTGACGACGAGCAGTCCGGCCAGCAGGGCCACAGCCACCAACACACGACCACCGCGCATCCCGCCCACGGCGCAAGTGTGGCAGATGTGCCATCCGCGCTGCACTGGAATATTCGTGGAGGCGGTGGGCCGTCGACCACGGGGGCCGAACGGACCGTCAGAAGTAGATGATCTCTTCGGCCTTGGCTTCGGCCTCGTCGAGATCGTCGGTGTACGCCCCGGTCGACAGGTACTTCCAGCCGCCGTCGCACACGATGAACACGATCGTGCCGTGTTCGATCTGGCCGGCGACCTTGGCGGCACCGGCGAGGGCCGCACCGGCGGAGATGCCGGAGAACACGCCGCACTCCTGCACGAGCCGGCGGGTCCACTCGATCGACTCCCGCGGGCGCACCACGCGCTTGCGGTCGAGCAGGTCGAAGCCGTTCCAGTCCTCGAACACCGGCGGGATGTAGCCCTCGCCGATGTTGCGCAGACCCTCCACACGCTCGCCGAGCGGCGGCTCGACGGCGATGATCTGGATGTCGGGGTTCTGTTCCTTGAAGTAGCGGCCGGCGCCCATCAGGGTGCCGCTGGTGCCGAGACCGGCGACGAAGTGGGTCATCTCGGGCACGTCACGCAGGATCTCGGGGCCGGTGCCCTCGTAGTGGGCACGCGGGTTGGCGTCGTTGGCGTACTGGTAGGGGAAGTACCACTCGGGGTGCTGCTCGGCGAGGGCACGGGCCCGGGCGACGGCGCCGTTGGAGCCCTCCTCGCCGGGCGTGAGGATCACCTCGGCGCCGAACACCTCCAGCATCTGGCGGCGCTCGATCGACACGCTGGTGGGCATCATGATCTTGATGGGATAGCCCTTGATGCGGGCGATGGCGGCGAGGGCGATGCCGGTGTTCCCCGACGACGGCTCGATGATCGTCTGGCCCGGCAGCAGCCGGCCGTCCTTCTCGGCCGACTCGATCATCGCCTTGGCGATGCGGTCCTTCACCGACCCGAACGGGTTCTGCATCTCCATCTTGCCGAGGATGCGGACGTTCGGGTTGGGCGACAGGTTCGACACGTCGACCATCGGCGTGTTGCCGATCATGTCGAGCACGCTGGCGTTCACGAGGCCGGGCATCGTCACGGGGGGCTGCAGTGTGTTCGTCATGGTCATCTGTTGGTGCAACACCGACACCGCCGGACGCATTCCGACAATTCCGATGTGAGTACTCAACAATTGTACACCCGTGGTTGCGCCCTCAACCACTCCTACCCCACGCTGCCCCTCCATCCACCCTGCCCCAGCGATGAGCCACCGGCCAACCCCCGTGGCGCTTCGCTCATCGCACCCCCAGCACCTGCCCCAGCGATGAGCGAGCGGCCAAGCACCGTGGCGCTTCGCTCATCGCTCGAGAGGGGGAGCCGGGTCAGATGATGGCGACGGGTTCGCTGAGGATCTCGCCGTCGACGATGCGGTAGCTGCGCACCTCGGGCGCCTCGCGCTTGAGGCTGATGATCACGTAGTGCCACGACGGGTCGACGGCGGCCTCGACGTCGGTCGGGCTCGGGTACGGCTCGGAATGAGTGTGGCTGTGCACCACGCCGTTGATCTCGAAGCCCTGGTCGTCGGCGTCCATCTCGGCGTGGAGGTGGTCCTTCGGGTCGACGGTGTACACCCGCGCCGATGCCGCGGCGTTGCGGCA
>JAWLEC010000244.1:0-3329 GCA_041686315.1 Ilumatobacteraceae bacterium | reverse complement strand
CGTGGGTTCGAACCCGATCATCGGGGTCGAGTCGATCGGCTTCAGCGTCCGGGGCGAGGACAGTGAGACGTTCCCCGAGCGGCCGAGCCTGGCACGCTCGGGATACTCCAACACCGGCGGTGACATCTCCGCTCCCGGCTGGACGGTGAGCACGTGTGGTGCCGCGACCCCGACGAACGGCTACTGCTTCGGTCGTGGCACGTCGCTGGCGACCCCCGTCGTCGCTGCGGTCGCCGGTGCGATGGCCTCGATCGATCCGACCCGCACGACCGCGGAGATCAGGGACCGGCTGCTCGCCTTCGGCGTTGCGGACACCGACGGAGGCGCACCCCCACGCGTCGACGCCTACCTCTCGGTGATGTCGATGCCGGGTGCGGCGCGGTACATGGTCGACGTGAGCGACCCGACCGCCGACGGCAACCGTCGTGTGGTGTACGGCGCCGACGGCGTCGTGGACCGCATCGACACGGAGCTGTCGCTCTCCTCGGGGCTGTTCAGCCAGCCCGACGGCATCGTCGACCTGCGTGACTTCCGTCGGTTCCGCGACGCCTGGCTGCAACGGTGCCTGATCGATCCGGAGCCCGGCTGCCCGCCACCATCCGACATCCGGCTCGACGGCGGAGACGATCATCCCAAGCGCGATCTGAACAACGACGGCGTGGTCGTCGCCGGTCTGCCGGCGAGCGAACAGGACGTCCCGTCCGAGCTGACGTTCCCCCGGTACGACTTCAACGGCGACGGTGAGATCTCGATGAGCGCCCAGTCGCTCGTGCCGCTCCGGGCAGACGGGAGTCCGGCAACCAACTCGGGCGACGCCGCCCCGCTGACCGACCTCCAGGTGATGGAGATCCTGTGGGGCACGGCCCCCGCCGATGCCACGCCCGACATCGTCGGCGTCGACGGCGACGACCTCGAGGACCTGCTCGTGTCCGGCGACGTGACGTTCGACGCGTCCAGCCTGATCGCCGGCGGAGCGACCGGCTTCAGCGTGGACGCCGTCCGCCGGGGCGAGACGACTCCGGCACGGTCCGTGTTCTACGACCTGACTGCAGGTGGATCGACGGCGGTGATGACGCTGCCGGTCGGCACGTACACGTTCGAGACGAGCACGCCGGAGCTCGGCTGCGACGTCACCATCGGTCCACTGCGGATCGATCCGGGCCAGGATCTCACCCTCGACCCCGCCGCGGCGGTGTCGGTCGACGTTCCTCGCCGCCTCGGCTTCGACGCAGAGGCCAGCGCCACGATCAGCGCCCGCTCCTGCAGCGGCACCACGGCGGGCAGCGAGGTCGAGGTCACCGTCGCACCGCTGCCGGTCGTGGGAAGCCTGTCCCTCGGCGGTGGGGCGACCCAGACCATCGTCCTCGACACCGACGGCACGGGAACGGTCGACATCACCTCGGGAGTTCTCCGCGGCGAGTACGAACTCACTGCCACGGCGACGCTTGCGCAGCCTCCCGGCTTCGTCGAGCGTCGCGCCACGGCCCGGGTGTCGGTCGGTGAGTTCTACGAGCGTGAATTCGCTGCGATCACCGGATCGACGGTCGACCCGTCGGGGTACGTCGCCGTCGACGAGTTCTTCGACCCCGGGCGTCCGCTCGGTCCAAGCGTCAACATCGTCGGTGACGTCGGCTTCGGAGCGCTGGCGGCGGGCGACGACCGCTACCGCGTCTACATCGCCGAGCCCGGCGACGACCCGGTGGTCCCCGCCGAGGCCGACACACCGGGGGCCGACCTGATCCCGGTCGACGCACGGGTGACCGGCGACCCGCAGATCAACGACGTCGACGACACCGCCTTCGTGTTCGAGGTGGCCCAGTCCAACGGCGACATCACGACGAGCGTCGTGCGCTCGGCGCTCACCAGCGAGCTGCTGGCCACTGCCACGGCGAGTTTCGGCACCACCGCCGAGCCGCTGCAGCGGGTGGTCGGCCCGACGATCAACGGGGACGGCCGCACGATCTTCACCGCCACCGACCAAGCCGACTCCACGACGCTCGCCGAGAACGTCGACGGAACCGTCGAGCGTGGTCCCGAGTCGCCGGCCGCCCGCGCGCGGCTCGCCGACGACGGCACCACGGTCGCCCAACTCGTGACCGGCCGCGACTGTGACGATTTCCCCGGCGTGTGCGGGCCGGCGGACAGCCAGATCATCGACCCGTTGATCGTCGTCGGCGACGGCATCCAGACCGGCACCCGCACCGTCATCGCAGAGGGACGCTTCGACGGGTGGGAGCAGCTGTCGTTCCCCGACATCACCGCCGGCGGCGACGTCATCGCCTTCGTCGGCGACAACGCCGGAACGCGCGCGGTGTGGGTCAGCCTGCGCAGCTCCGACGGTGCCTGGACGGCCCCCGTGGCGATCGCCGATCAGAGCGTCCTCGGAGAGATCGATCTCGACCGCCCGGGCGTGATCCAGCTCCCCGGCGGTGCCGACGGTCCGGCCGACGACCGCGTCCTCGTCACCGTCCGTTCGACGATCGACGCAACCAACCGGATCTCGGTCGTCCCGGCGACGATCAGCACCACCGGGAACCCGGCGTCACCGCTTGCCGTCGTCGGCGACCGGCCCCAGCCGGTGGCGGAGGTCGGCGACACCGTCGCCGGTGAGGTGCTGACGCGGGTGCAGCTCGGCGACTCGATCGCTCGGGCGGCGATTCCCGAGTTCGACGACGACCACTGGGTGGCCTTCTACGCCGAGACGCAGTCGGGACGGCAGGGCTACGTCCGGGCCCGCGCCCTGCCGCCGGCGACCGATGCGCCGTCGGGCGTCGTCGCCTCCGGCCCCGGTGCCACGGTGACCCTGCAGGGTGCAGCCCCCTCCGTCACCGGGCACGCTTCGCAAGCTCCCGTGCCACCCTCGCCACAGCACACCGCAGCGATCAGCCCTGTCTCGCTGCTCACGGCACGGTTCGCGCCCTCGACGCCGACGATCCCGGCTCAGGCAAGCGCACCGGAGCCGCCGGAGGTGTTCGACGGCCCACACGTCTCCGCAGTCACCGTCGCCGACGATGCGCCCGTGGCACGCGTGCCCGTCACGGTCACCAACCGGTCGCGCACGCTGGACGGAACGCCCGCCGCGGCGGTGATCGACGGGTCGAGCGTGCTGCCCGGTCCCGTGTTGCTCGGGCCCGGAGAGTCGATCGACGTGTCGTTCCCCGACCAGGGGCGCGCCCGGCTCCAAGTGGCCTCCCCGGTCGTCGTCGGCGACCGCGCCAACCTGCTCGACGTCGAGGTGCTCGTGTTCCAGGGCAGCAACCGCCCGCCCACGGTCGACATCGACGGGCCGTTCGTCGTCGCGCCCGGCCAGAACCTCACCGTGCGCGCCG
>JAWLEC010000243.1:0-3329 GCA_041686315.1 Ilumatobacteraceae bacterium | reverse complement strand
AGCTCGGGCCACCACCTCAGCGATGAGTCCCGGGCCAGACTGTCCGGCCGTTCGCTCATCGCAGCTCGGGTTCCGAAAGGTTCCGGGTCGTCGGCGGGGTCGGACGGGGCGCGACACTGGTCCATGGCCCAGTACGACCTGATCATCCGGAGTGGATCCGTCGTCGACGGCACCGGCATCCCCGCCCGCACGGCCGACGTGGCGATCTCCGACGGCGTGATCGTCGAGGTCGGCGCCGTCGACGGATCCGCCGAACGCACCATCGACGCCGACGGCGCGCTGGTGATCCCCGGCATCGTCGACATCCACACCCACTACGACGGCCAGGCCACGTGGGACCATCGCCTCCAGCCGTCGTCGTGGCACGGAGTGACCACCGTGGTCACGGGCAACTGCGGCGTCGGCTTCGCCCCGGTGCACGACGCCGACCACGACGAACTGATCGAGCTGATGGAGGGGGTGGAGGACATCCCCGGGGCCGCCCTGCACGAAGGCCTTCGCTGGAACTGGAACAGCTTCGGCGAGTTCATGGACGCCGTGGAGGAGATCCCCCACGACGTCGACGTGGCGCTCCAGGTCCCCCACGGCGCCCTGCGCCTCAACGTGATGGGCGAGCGCGGCGCGAACCACGAGGACGCCACACCCGACGACATCGGAGCGATGGCCGAACTGGCCCGACACGGCATCGTCGCCGGCGCACTCGGCTTCACCACCAGCCGCACCCGCAACCACAAGACGTCCACCGGCGCCTACACCCCCACACTCACCGCAGCGCCCGACGAACTCGTCGGCATCGCCGAAGGTGTCGGCGCCACCGGCACCGGCGTGTTGCAGGTGGTGTCCGACTTCCTCGACGCCGACGGCGAGTTCGACACCCTCCGCAAGATGGTCACGGCGTCGGGGCGCCCGATGTCGATCTCGGTGGCCCGCAACCCGATGGTGCCCGACGCCTACCGGACCATTCTCGACCACATCAGCGCCGCCAACGCCGACGGCCTCACCATGACCGGCCAGGTGGCGCCACGTGCCGTCGGACTCATCCTCGGCCTCGAGTGCACGCTCAACCCGTTCCTCACCAACCCCGTCTACCGCGAGATCGCCGACCGGCCACTGGCCGACCGGGTCGCTGCACTGCGCGATCCGGCGTTCCGCCAGCGCCTGCTCACCGACGCCGGCGAACGCAACCGCGACAAACTCGGGGGCAGCCTCATCTCCCGGTTCGACCTGCTGTTCGAGATGGCGGACGAGCCCGACTACGAACCATCACTCGACACGTCGATCGCCGCCCGGGCTGCACGACGTGGACAGAGCCCGGAGGAACTCGCCCTCGACGCGATGCTCGCCGACGACGGGCACGGCCTGATCTACCTGCCGTTCCTCAACTACGTCGACGGCAACCTCGATGCCTGCCACGAGATGCTGGTGCACCCCCACACCGTGCCGGGTCTGGGCGACGGCGGTGCCCACGTGGGCACCATCTGCGACGGCAGCTTCCCCACCACGCTGCTCGCCTACTGGGGCCGCGACCGCGACCACGATCGCATCCCCCTGCCGTTCCTCGTGCAGCGCCACTGCCGCGACACGGCCCGCACGGTGGGCCTGCTCGACCGCGGTGTGATCGCTCCCGGCTACCGCGCCGATCTGAACGTGGTCGACTTCGACAACCTCCGGCTGCACAAACCGACCATCGTGCACGACCTCCCCGCCGACGGGCGCCGGCTGCTGCAGCGTGCCGACGGGTGGCTCCACACCGTGGTCGCCGGTCACGAGACCTACCGCCACGGGACGGCCATCGACACCCTGCCCGGACGGCTGGTTCGTGGAGCCCAGCCCGCACCGACCGGAGCATCCTCGTGACCGCCGTCGACCGAGCCGGAGCGCTGGGCACGGTGGCCGTCACCGATGCGTCCGACGTCGTCGAACTGGAGCCCGGCGCGGAGTGGAGTGCTGACGACGTCACCGACTCCGCCGAGTGGACGCTGCAGCTCACCCCCGAGCACCACCACGAACTCGACGCCGCACTCGCGCGGGCGCGCTCGGTCACCGACGAGCTGCTCGACGTCACCGCGACCGACTTCCCCCTTCCCACCCTCGCCCCGCTGCTCCACGACGTCGCCGACGAACTCGTGAACGGCCGGGGCTTCGGACGCATCGCCGCACTCGACGTCGACCGCCTCGGCGCCGAGGACGCCTCGTGGATCTACTGGGGAATCGGCACGCACCTCGGTGAGCCGTGGCCGCAGAACGCCAGGGGCCACCTGCTCGGCGACGTGAGGGACCAGGGCAAGGCTCCCGACGATCCCACGGCGCGCGGCAACGAGATCGGCGGGCACCCGCTCACGTTCCACAGCGACGGCTCGGACCTCGTGGGGCTGATGTGCCTCGACTCGGGAGTGAGCGGCGGCGAGAGCCTGGTGGCCAACGCCCTCGCCGCCCACAACGAACTCGTCCGCACGCGACCGGACCTGGCCGCCGCGCTCTATGCGCCTCTGCCCTACGACTTCCGCGGCGAGCAACGCGACGGCGGGCGGCCGTACTACGAGGTGCCGTGCTTCACCCGGCACGTCGGCCCGAGCGGTGACCGGCTGTTCGTCCGGTACATCCGACCGTTCATCGAGGCGTCCCAGCGGCACCCCGAGGCACCGCATCTCACGTCGATCCAGCGCGAGGCCATGGATGCCTACGACGAGCTGATCAACCGACCGGAGCAGCGCGTGGAGATGGCGCTGCGTCCCGGCGACATCCAGTTCGTGAACAACTACCACGTGCTGCACGGCCGCCGCCGGTACGTCGACGACCCCGCCACCGGGCGTGTGCGGTGGTTGAAGCGCCTGTGGCTGGCCACCGACGTGCTCGGCCCCGACGACCGCCCCGAGCGTTACCAGCGAGTCGGCGCCATGGGCCACTGGGGTGAGCGACGCACGAGGGCGTGATGGAACGCCGCCGTGACCTCGACGCTGCCGTGGAGGCCGCCCGCCACCGCTACGTCGCCGGTCGACCGAAGAGCGTGGCGTGGCGTGACCGTGCCGATGGCGTGCTGCCCGGCGGCAACACGCGGTCGGTGCTGCACTTCGATCCGTTCCCGTTCCGCGTCGCCCGTGCCTCCGGTTCTCGCCTCACCGACGTGGACGGCCACGTCTACGTCGATCTGCTCGGCAACTACACCGCCGGCCTGCTCGGCCACTCCCCCGAACCCGTCCGGCGTGCCGTGCACGATGCCGTCGACCGCGGTTGGGCTCTCGGAGCCACCCACCCCGACGAGGTCCGCCTGGCCGAGCTGATCGCCGCCCGGTTCCCGTCGATCGAGCAGGCCCGCTTCACCAACTCGG
>JAWLEC010000242.1:0-3338 GCA_041686315.1 Ilumatobacteraceae bacterium | reverse complement strand
TCCGAGGGCTTCGACGACTACGCCACGGCGCGCTGCCGGCTGGCCGACGGCGTCGTCACCCTGAAATTCGCCACCTCGGAGGTGGGCCAGGGGTTCGTGACCATCGCGCCGCAGATCGCCCGCACGATCCTCGGCGTCGACGACGTGGTCCTCGACCGCATCGACACCCAGGTGGGCTCGGCCGGTTCGACGTCGGCCTCCCGCCAGACCTGGATGAGCGGGGGAGCGGTCGACCTGGCGTGCCGGACCGTCCGCGAGCGGTTGTTCGAGGCGGTCGCCGACCGGTTCGCCGCCGACGTGGTGGGTCTCGACGCCCTGCGGCTGTCGATCGACGGCACCGACGTGGTCGACACCGTGTCGGGCTGGCGGCTCCCCGTCGCCGAGGCCACCGCCGGGCTGACGATCGACGAGACCGTCGAGTACCGGCATCCGGAGACCGAGGACCTCGACGAGCACGGCCAGGGCAACTGCCACACCGCGTTCGCCTTCGTCGCCCACCGCGCGGTCGTCGACGTCGATCCCCGGCTCGGGTTGGTGAAGGTCGTGCAGATCGCCACCGCCCAGGACGTCGGCAGGGCGCTCAACCCGCTGTCGGTGACGGGCCAGATCGAGGGTGGGATCGCCCAGGGCCTGGGTCTCGCGGTGATGGAGGAGATCGTGCAGGTCGACGGCGTGATCCGCAACGGCAACTTCACCGACTACCTGCTCCCCACTTTCCTCGACATGCCCGAAGTGGTGGCGACGTTGATCGAGGAGCCAGACCCGCATGCACCGCTCGGCGCGAAGGGTGTCGGCGAACCGCCGTGCATCTCCTCCACGCCGGCCATCGTGGCGGCGATCCGTGACGCCCTGCGCCGGGTCGACGGCGTCGGCCGACCCCTCGACCGGGTGCCTGTGCGTCCGGGCGACATCTGCGTGTAGGTTGCCTCGCCATGCCTGACGAGCGCGAGATCATGACGTGGGACATCTTCGGGTCGGCGTCGCGTGACCTGGCGCAGATGGTGGCCGACGACGGCTACGAGCCCGACATGGTGCTGGCGATCGCCCGTGGCGGCCTGCTGATCGGCGGGGCGATCGGGTACGCGTTGTCGGTGAAGAACGTCTACACGATGAACGTGGAGTTCTACACCGGCGTGGACGAGCGGCTCGAGGTGCCGCGGATCCTGCCGCCGGCTCCCGACTTCGTCGACGTGACCGATGCCCGCATCCTCATCGTCGACGACGTGGCCGACACGGGGCACACGTTGAAGTCGGTGCAGGAGTTCAGTCACGGCAAGGTCGCCGAGGTGCGTACCGGTGTCCTGTACGAAAAGGCCCACTCGCTGGTGAAGTGCGACTACGTCTGGAAGCGCACCGACCTCTGGATCAACTTCCCCTGGAGCGACAAGGATCCCGTCGCCAGTCGCGACTGGTCGGTCAAGGACGCCTGATCACGATCGGGGTCAGACCCCGATCGTGATCACACTCCGGCGTGGCCGGGATGCCCGGGGTGGATGCGACGCTGGGCTTCCTCGAGGCGGGCCTGCAGCCGCTTCGGCGGAACGATGCCGAGCAGCTTCTCGCCGTTCCACACCGTCACCACGGGCCGCAACGGGTTGAGGCGGGGGAGCACGGTGGACAGGTCCTCGTCGGGTGACGCCTTGGCCAGGCTGTTGAACGGCACCATCAGCTGGGTGAGCATCACCATCGCCCGCCGGTCGGCGGGCACGGCCCACAGCTGGTCCTCGAGCACCAGCCCGTCGAGCTCGCCGTCGTCGCCGACGACGGCGACGGCACCGGCGTCACCGAGGCGCTGGCGCTGCCAGATCATCGAATCGGCGTCCATGTCGGTACCGGCCTGGGCGATGCCGAACCACGTGAGATCGCGCACCTTCACGCCGTCGAGTTGCTCGCCGATGTACGAGCCGATGATCTCGGCGCGGGCGTTGAGTGCGATGAACAGCCCGACCAGGGCGAGGAAGATGCCGTTGAAGCCGTTGAACATCAGTACGACGCCGATCCCCACGAGGCTCCACCCGAGCACACGCCCGGCATTGCCGGCGTCGCGCATCGCCCGGTACTTGTCGCCCGTTCGGGCCCAGCGGAACGCCCGCAGGACCCGTCCGCCGTCGAGCGGCGCACCGGGCAGCATGTTGAACAGGGCGAGGACCAGGTTGAGGGAGCCGATCACGGCGAGCGTGTAGGACTGCAGGGCGAGGGCTCCGCCGACGAGGACGATGCCGAGCGTGAGGCTCACGAGCGGGCCCGCGACGGCGATGAGACCGTCGGCGCGAGGGGTCGGCGGCTCACGGTCGAGCCGGGCGACGCCGCCGAGGGCCCAGAGGTCGATGGACTGCGTCTGGACGCCGTAGCGGCGTGCAACGAGTGCGTGTCCGAACTCGTGGGCGAGGATCGAGGCGAACAGGGCGCCGGTTGCGGCGACGGCGCCTGCGACGCCGAGCACCTGCGACCAACTGACGCCGAAGAGCAGGGCGATGAAGGCAATGGTCCAGTGGGCGCGGACCGGGATCCCGGCCCAGCGACCGAGGGGGATCGACCCGGTGGACATGATGTGTGGTCACTCTCGTTTCCGTGTGAAGACGTGGATTCGTGCGAACACGTGTTTCAACCGTACGGCGCCGGCCGGTATTCCGGATGTCGGGACCCCTCAGGAACGCTGTTCGAGCACGACGCCGGCACAGTTGCGCCCGCTGGCACCCCACACGCCCGCACCCGGGAAGGTGGCGGCACCCGTGAGGTACAGGCCGTCCACGGCCGTCTCGTAGCCGGTGAGCTCGGGGTTCGGATTGCGGAACGCCGCCAACGGGCCGCCGGCGAAGCTCGTGGCGTGCCCGGCCGGCAGGCGGAAGTCGCGTTCGTACACGTCCGGAGTCATCGCCCGCCAGTCGACGATCGAGTCGAGCAGGCCGGGCTCGCAGAGTTCGGCGACGAGTTCCAGCCACCGGCGGGGCTCCTTCGAGGCCGCCCAGCCCTCGGGCAGGCCGAACGGTGTGAAGAGCGCCTCGATGCTCAGCACGTGCCGGCCGTCGGGGGCCATCGACGGATCGAGCAATGTCGGCACGTTGAGCAGGAACCCGGGCCGTTGGAGCACGCCGCCCTCGCGCATCAACCGGGCGCCCCGGTCGATGTCGGCGAGCGACGGTGCGATGGCCGTGGTCGGGCCGAGCCCGCCGCCGCCGTGGCGGAGCGCGGGAGGCGCCGAGAGCACGGCATCGATCTTGGACTCGTAGCCGTCGTGGTGCGCGATGTCGCTCCAGCGGCGCACCAGCTCGTCGGCCGACGCCGGCGGATCCTTCAGCCACCGCAGGAACGTGTCGTGCGGGTTGCATGCCGACACC
>JAWLEC010000241.1:0-3397 GCA_041686315.1 Ilumatobacteraceae bacterium | reverse complement strand
TTCCCCCTCCGCCGAGTCGCCGTCGTCCGCATCGCCGTCGTCTGCATCGCCGTCATCCGACGTGTCGTCGCCCGCGTCCATCAGGTCGGCGATCTCGGTGACGGTGTGACCGGAGCGCACCGACTCGGGTTCGGTGGAGGTCGGGTTGCGGCGTGCGTCGGCGTCGTCGTCGTCACGCTTGACCAGCAGCCACTGGTCCTCCTCGGGACGGAACCGCTGCAGGGTGTAGCCGCCGCCGAGCTTCTCGGCATCGACGCGGAAGTTGAGATGTCCGTCGTCGAGGGCGTCGGCGACGTCGACGGGCTCGCCGTCGTCGCCGGTCGTGGTGTTCGTCCAGGTGCCGAGGTCCCAGACGATGACGGAGCCGCCTCCGTACTCCTCCTCGGGGATGGCGCCCTCGAAGTCCGCGTACCCCAGCGGATGGTCCTCGACCCGGACGGCGAGGCGCTTCTCGCGCGGGTCGGTGGACGGCCCCTTGGGGACGGCCCACGACAGCAGCACTCCGTCGTGCTCGAGGCGGAGGTCGTAGTGCTCGCTCGACGCAGCGTGGTGCTGCACCACGAAGACCGGACGCTCGAGCCCATCGGGCGCGTCGTCGCCCATCGGTTCGGACGTCCTCGCCGGATGCCGCTTGTCGCGGTACCGGCGTAGTCGCTCGCTCATGTGACGGTGCTTCCCGACCGGGCCACCCGCTCGTCATCCCGTGTCGATCGCTCTGCGCGACGGTCGTGCGGGCTGCGGTCGGTCACGAGCGGACGGCGTCGACGATGGCGGCGGCGTCGATGCCGGCACGTCGGCGCTGCTCGGCGGCGGTGGCGGACGCCGGGACGGCATCGACGGCCAGGTGGATCATCCCGGTGTCGCCGGTGCCGGCTGCGACGCCATGGCGGGCGAGTGTCGAGGCGACTGCGTCGCCCAGCCCACCCTCGCGGCGGTGGTCCTCCACCACGACCAGTCGCTGCGATGACCGGGCGGCGTCGAGCACCGCTTCCTCGTCGAGTGGCTTGATCGAGTAGGCGTCCAGTACCTGCACGGCCACATCGTCGGCATCCAGCCGGCGTGCCGCTTCGAGGGCGTCGTGCACCGACTGCCCCGACGCGATGATCGTCGCCACCGGCTCGTCCTGCTCGTGGAGCACGATGCTGCCGCCGATCCCGAACTCGGTTCCCGCGTCGTGGACGACCGGCGTCTCCTGACGCAGGGTCCGCAGGTAGGAGATGCCCGGCCGATCGATCAGCTGGGGGAGCAGGGCCGCGGTCTGGTTGGCGTCGCTCGGGCAGACCACCGTGGAGTCGGCGAGCGTCCGCATCATCGACACGTCCTCGAGAGCCATCTGCGACGGGCCGTCCTCGCCGATGCTGACCCCCGCGTGGGAACCGACCACCATCAGATCGGCGCGGCTGATCGACGCCATCCGCAGCACGTCGGCGGCGCGCGTGAGGAAGGCGCCGAACGTCACCATCACGGGGCGCCATCCCGACGCCTGGAGCCCGATCGCCATGCCGGTCATCAACTGTTCGGCGATGTACGACTGGACGAAGCGGCCGTCGAACTCGTCGGCGAAGTCGTCGAGGCGTGTCGAGTTCTTCACCTCGCCGTCGAGGGTGACCACATCGGGCCGCGCTGCGCCGACTGCGACGATCGCCGCGCCGAAGGCGTCCCGGGTGGCCGAGGAATCTCCCACCTCCCAACGCGGCAGTTCCACGGTGCCGGAGCGGCCACCGGGTCCGCCGGCACGGGCATCCGGATCGGCAGGTGCCCAGGCCGGCCCGTCCACGAGGTCCGGTGCGAGCGGCACGATCGAGAGGTTCCGTCGTCCGCCGAGTTCGGCGATCGCCGCATCGGGATCGTCGAGCGGCTTGCCGTGCTTGCCGTTCTCGTCGGCCGTCTCGCTCGCGCCACGGCCCTTGACGGTCCGCGCCACGATCGCCGTCGGACCGTCGTGGGCGCGCGCCTCGGCGAGAGCCTCGTCGATCGCGTCGACGTCGTGTCCGTCGATCGTGATCGTGTGCCAGCCGAACGCGCCGAAGCGTCTCGCGTAGGCGTCGACGTCCCAGCCATGACGTGTCGGCCCGGTCTGTCCGAGCCGGTTGACGTCGACGAGCGCCGTGATGCCGGGCATCCTCGCCGTGCCGAGGTGCTCGGCCGCCTCCCAGATGGCGCCCTCGGCGAGTTCGCCGTCGCCGCAGAGCACCCAGACGTGTGGATCGTCGAGGCCGGCGAGGCGGTGGGCAGTGGCCAGGCCGGCGCCGATCACGAGCCCGAGCCCGAGCGAGCCGGTGGCCGCCGGCACGCCCGGCACGCGCGGTGTGGGGTGGCCCTCGAGGATGCTGTCGAGGCGGCGGTAGGCGTCGTCGACACCGTCGAAGCCGTCGATCCGGCCGCTGATGGCGCCCATCGAGTCGAGCACGGCGTAGAGCAGGGGACTGGCATGGCCCTTGGAGAACAGCAGCCGGTCGTTGCCGAGCCGGTCGGGATCGTCGGGATCGAGCCGCAGGTGCCGGCTGGCGAGCACGGCGATCAGGTCGGCGGCGGACATCGACGACGTGGGGTGGCCCGACCCGGCAGCGGCGGACATCGAGATCGCCCGGACCCGCAGGTCGGCGGCCAGCTCGGTGAGTCGGTGCCGCCCGTCGTCGTCCAGCGGATCGGAACGGGTCGTCGTGCTGGTTCCGGTGGCGCTGGTCGGCGGGGTCATCTCACTCCTCGATCTGTGCGGCGATCTGTGCGGCGTTCTGTGCGGGAATCCGTGGGACATCCGTGCGCCGGTCGGTGCAGGCGTCCCACACGCGGCTACCCGATCGGGTGCGGTCCTACTCCTGCGGATCTACCTCTGCGCATCGATGGCTGGGGTGTCGACGCCGACACCGCCATCCCAGTGCTCGAGCGTCTGCACGGCCCAGTACACCGTCACCGGCACCAGCTGGAACAGTTCGAGCAGCAGGATCTGGTGGCGCCACTCGTCGACCACCAGCCCGGCCACGACCACGACCACGACGGTGGACGCCATCGTCGCCGCCGTCGCGGCGTAGACGCGCCGGTAGCCGGGGGAGGCGATCCGCGAGTTGACGACCATCGTGGCGAACAGCGCCCCGAACAGCACGACCGCCGCCACGCCGTGCGCCCGCTCGACGAAGCTGTCCCGGAAGAATCCGTACCAGATCCCGCCGGTCACGAGCAGGACGACGGCGAACACCAGACCCACCGCTGCCGACCGGTCGATGGCCGGCACCGAACCGGCGGCGCTGCGGCGGGCAGCGATCCACCCGATCGTGACGGCGACCACGCCGGCGATCACGAGCGCCGCCACGTTGTTGTCGACGAACGCCAACTGCAGCTCGTCGCTCGACGGCGCCCGACCGTCGAGCACGCTCCGCTCGAGCGCCGTGGTCGACGA
>JAWLEC010000078.1:0-14913 GCA_041686315.1 Ilumatobacteraceae bacterium | reverse complement strand
CGCCGACGGATCGACGGTCGGGGCGGTTGCCCTCGGTGGATCGGTGACGGTTGCCGACGGTGTGGCGACGGGCGAAGCCGGTGTGGTGCTCGGTGGAGCCGCGGCCCAGCTGCTGCTCGTGCCGGTGGGCGACGACGTGGCGGTCGTCGAGTTCGGTGACGGCGTGACGATCGAGTCGCCGCCGAGCCTCGACGCCACCCGGCGCAGCGCCCGCGTGACGCTCGCCGGTGCGTCGGCGACCGTGATGCCGGGAGCGCGGCGTTCGCTGGTCGACCTCGCCCGGGTGATCCTCTCCGCCGACGCCGTCGGCGTGGCGCGCGAGTGCACCGAGATGGGCGCCGCGTACGCCAAGGAGCGGATCCAGTTCGGCCGCCCGATCGCGATGTACCAGGCGGTGAAGCACCACTGCGCCAACATGGCCGTGGCCACCGAACTCGCCACCAGCGCCGTGTGGGATGCCGCCCGGGCGGCGGCCACCGGTGGTGACCAGCTCACCTACGCCGCCTCCGTGGCGGCCACGCTCGCCGCCCCGGCGGCCGACCTGTGCGCCAACCTGAACACCCAGGTGCACGGCGGCATCGCCATCACGTGGGAGCACGACGCGCACCTCTACATGCGTCGGGCGACGACGCTGCTCCACTACCTCGACGCCACCGCCGCCGCCGGGGAGCTCACCGACATGAGCCGCCGGGGCGTGGCCCGGGAGAAAGCCGTCGACCTGCCGCCGGAGGCCGAGGCGATCCGTGACGAGGTGCGGGCGTTCGCGCAGAGCATCAGTGGCCTGCCGGACGACGAGCAGCGCACCCGCCTGATCGAGACCGGCTACGTGATGCCGCACTGGCCGAAGCCGTACGGCCGTGCCGCCGGCGCCGTCGAGCAGCTCGTGATCGAGCAGGAGTTCGCCGATGCCGGCATCGCCCGGCCCGCCTACGGGATCACGGCCTGGAACATCCTCACGATCATCCAGTACGCGACGCAGGACCAGATCGACCGGTGGGTGCGCCCGGCGCTCGAGCAGGAGGTCGTCTGGTGTCAGCTCTTCAGCGAGCCCGACGCCGGGTCCGACGCCGCGGGTGTGAAGACGAAGGCGGCCCGGGTCGAGGGTGGCTGGCTGGTCAACGGCCAGAAGGTGTGGACGAGCGGCGCCCACGTGGCCGGGATGGGGTTCGCCACGGTGCGCACCAATCCCGACGTGCCCAAGCATGACGGCATCACGATGATGGCGATCGACATGCACGCCGAGGGTGTCGAGGTGCGTCCGCTGAAGCAGACGTCGGGTGCCTCGGACTTCAACGAGGTGTTCTTCGCCGACGTGTTCGTGCCCGACGACGACGTGGTCGGCCCGGTCGACGGTGGGTGGACGGTGGCCCGGGCGACGCTCGGCAACGAGAGTGTGAGCATCGGTGGCGGCACCGGTGGGATGTCGTTGCCGGGTTCGGCGCTGATCGCCCCGTTCGATGCGCACCCCGAGCGTCTCGACGGTGGGGCGTCGCGGGTGGGTCGCTACATCGCCGAGCACCAGTCGATGGGGCTGCTCAATTTGCGCAGCGCGAACCGTGCCGTCGCCGGCGGAGAGCCCGGTCCGGAGGGGGCGATGACCAAGCTCGTGCTGTCTGAGATCGGCCACGAGGCGGCGGCGATCATGACCGAGCTGAACGGCCCCGATTCGCTGTTCATGGACGGCCCGGGTGGGCTGAGCAATCTGCTGGTGCTGATGCACCGCGGGATGTCGATCGCCGGCGGCACGTCGGAGATCAAGCGCAACCAGATCGGCGAGCGCATCCTCGGCCTGCCCCGCGACCCGTTGCTGAAGTAGGAGGGCCGGTCAGCGGCCGTGCCGACGCCGTGCACCGTGAGGAATCTGCCGGTCGACGGTGGGGGTCTCGATGAGTACCGGTCTGCGCAACTACACCAAGGCGCTCCACGGCTTCGATGCCGTATCGACGAGATCCTGGCGTTCTCGGGGAAGCAGCTGGTCCACGCAGGCGGTGACCCGTCGTCCGGAAAGTGGCACCGTTCGACGGATCCCCAGAGGGGAGAGAACTCCGCACCCGGCGCGACTCGCACCTTCCGCTGTGAAGCCGGCGCCGTCCGGTGACCTCGTCGTTCACTACTTCGGAGATTCTGCAGTGACCGGCGCCGGCCGAATCGTGTGAGGACGAGCCCGAGAAGGCCGCCGAGCGTGACGGATCACGATGCGGATCAGACATCACAAGAAGATCACAGGACACGCGAGCAGTGATCTGGTGCACCCGCCCGACGACTTCGCTGCGACGCGAATGTCCGGATGCCGCGACGAATCGGCGATATGCAGGTGTCGAGTACTCGGTATCGCTCGCCCACCACTGCGAGCGCGGTCAGTCGTGATCGGGATGGGGCACTGCTACGACCTCGAGCCCGTCGATTCCGATGAAGTCGCTTGGATTGCAGGTGTACACCGGTAGCTCGGCTGCCACTGCAGTCGCAGCGATCATCGCGTCGTAGGCCCGCGCTGTTGCTGTGCGGCCGCTGCGCCTCAACGACGCCGCGACGCCGCCGAACGCTCTCGCGGCCGCAGCATCGAATGGAAGCGGTTCGAAGTCTGCTTCTGCGGCCTGGAGATGGGTTTGGCGTGCGACACGGTCGTCGTCGGTCGTGGCCACGAGTGGGCCGACGGACAGCTCCGCCAGGGTCACTGCGGTGATGGATGCTGCGTCGGGTAGAGCATCGAGTGCCGTGATCCTTCCGAGAAGGATCAGCGTGCTCGTGTCGAGAACGCCGGGCTTGTTCACAATGATGCGTCGATGACGGAATCGAGATCGCGGCGCAGCTCGTCGGGGTCGACCAGAGGAAGGTGGGCGCGCCGACGCATCAGCTCTGCGATGGGCGCCGCGCTCGAGCGCAGGGGACGGAGTTCGGCCACCTGCTTGCCGCGGCGCGTCACCGTCACGCGTTCCCCACGGGCCACGCGATCGACGACCTCACCGCCGTGGTTGCGGAGCTCTCGGATCGACACGTCAGCCATGTCCCTCAATGTATCACCGGTGATACATCGGTGCCGAGGTGGTGGATGCGAGTGTCATGTCCCTGATCGGCGACTTCGCCGAGGTGGCCGTCGTCATGGTGATCGTGATCGCGCTGGCCCGAGGCCACGAGCGCAAGCGAGCCGTTGCGACCGGTGATCGAGCGGCCTCACCGGCGTCGACCGGTTCCACGCCGTCATCGGCGGGTTCCACCTCAACGGTCCACTGTTCGAACCGATCATCGACGACACGCTCGATGCGTTCGACACCCTCAGTCCCGAGGTGATCGTGGCCACCCACTGCACCGGCTGGAAGGCCACTCACGCTTTTGCCCGCCGATTCCCCGACGCCTTCATCCAGAACAGCGTGGGCACCACCTTCGAACTCGCCCGGGCCTGGGCGTACCTGCGGCTGGTCGAGTCGGGACGATGGGTCCTTGTCTGCTCGGGGAGTGACCTGCATCGTGAGCCAGGTACGGCAGCAACCCGCTCACAGGTGGTGACCCGGTGCTCGTTCCGCCGAACCCCTGTCTGTCAGGCCGACACGCCGGGATGAGCTCACGGAAGGAGCGCTTCGTGTCCGAGCAGTCGAGATGGATCACGTTGCGGCAGGTCGTCGTTGCAGGCTTCCAGGCGATGGTCGCCGTCGTCGGGTCTCCGGTGTTGCGGCGTTGGTACAACCGGTGGGGCGCCACCGACGCCGAACTCGCCCGGCCACTTGCCGGCGACGGGCTCGTGACGGCGCCCAAGCTCGGTGACACCCGTGCCGTCACCATCGACATCTACAGCGTCGACCGCATCGTCTCGGACCACCAGCAACTCGTGCCCGGTGACATCGTCCGATCGGGACAGGATCACCACATCTGCTGGATCGTCATGGACGTCGACCCGCCACGCCATCTCGTCGTGCAGGGTGCCGGCACGCCGGCGGCGGTCGAGGTTCCCGAGATCGTCGACGAGGTTCCCGATCGAGGCTACGCCGCTTCGACCTGGCAGTGGGTCCTCGAGCCCCTTGCCGGCGGGCGACGGACACGGATGATGGTGCGGCAACGCTGCACGTACAGCCCCCGCCAGGTCGTCTTGTGGCGCATCGTCGAGCCGCTCAACTTCGTGATGGAACGCGAGATGCTGCGCGGTATGAAGGCTCGCGCCGAACGGACATACGCAGCATCGTGACCTCGGGGGATGCCGCCATGACGGAGTGAGCAGTCCGTCGGGGTGGGATGGATCAGGCTTGGTGAGTGGGCGCCGGTTGCCGCGCAGTCGAAGCCTCTGCGCACGGCTCCAGGTACCGGAGAACAGTTGTCGCTTCGGAACACGGGCTGATACCGATCGGAACAACGCCCCGCAATGCTCCTTCGAGTCGCCAGTACCGGCAAGATGTGATCGCGTCCCGGTGGTGGCGTAGGAGGACCGTGCGGTTCTCTTGTTGGTTGTGAGTCGCGGGGTGCGGCTGGCAGGGATGCGTTCACCGCCTCGGCCGTGATCGTGACGGTGAAACTACGACGGCGACGGCTCGAGTGCCCGTCGTGCGAGTTCTCGACGGTCGGGCGGATCATCGAACGAGTCGTGGCTGATGAGTTGGACCCGCACCGTCTCGACGGTCTGTTCGAGATCGGTGTCGATGAGATCTCGTGGCGCGAACACCACAACTACCTGACCCTGGTCGCCAATCACCGCACCGGCAAGGTGGTGTGGGGCGGCGACGGCAAGAACGCCGCCACTCTCGATCCGATGGCCCGTTCGTCGTACCAGCGGATGGGTTACGAGGACGTGGCGACGTTCGAGCTCCGGGCCGCACCCGACTCGGTGCACCTCTGACCGCTCGCCATCGCTGCCGCGTTCCACCTGGCCGGTTCCTCCCTGGCACTGGCCACGTCTTCGACTGCAAACGCGACCAGCACACCGTGCGTGTTGCGCCCCTGATCAGCCCCGGTTTTCGAGTGACCGTTCGTGACCGTCGTTTCCCGTTCTTTTCCGTCCCGTCCGTCCGAATTCCGTCCTCTGAGTCCTCGGAGAGGAGAAGCCGATCAGTCGACCGACCCGTGCCCGACGATCCATTGGGTCGGTTGTCCGGTGACAGTTGCGATGTGGTCGAAGTCGGCGTCGTAGTGCAAGACGGTGAGCGACGTGGCCTCGGCCACCGCGGCGATGAGGAGATCGGGCACCTTGCGTCCCCTGAGTCCGTCGGCGACGAGGCGGCGTTGGACCTGTCGAGCACGATCGAAGTGATGAGCTTCGACGTCGATGCGGCGGAACGCGGCGAGCGCCGCGACGAGCCGATCCCATTCGTCGGCGCTGCGTGCCGAGAAGCCGATCTCGAGGTCGGTCATGGACGTGCGCGCCAGACCGTCTCCGTCGAGTTCCTCGATTCGCTGGACGATGGACGGGGCGCCGAGTCTGGTCAGCACGCTCGTATCGAGCAGGAACATCAGCGCCAGGCCGCAGAGCGTTCGTCGAGATCTGCGTCGGCGAGCACGGTCAGAGCGCGGGCGAGTTCGGCGCTTCGTTGGCGGCCAGCGCGACGCAGCGCCTCGTTGACGGTGTCTTTGATGGTCAGGGTGCCGAGTTCGGCGCGCGCCGCATCGAGCGCGTCGTCGTCGACGTCGATCAGTCGCTTGGTCATCCGCGGAGTATATACATCGCGACTGTCGAGATATACGCCCCTGCTGCGTCTCCCCTTGCTCTCGTCGAACCCGCGCTCGGCCACTACGACGAGACCGTCGGCCCCGCCAGTTCGCCGACGGAGTCTGACTGACCACCGATCCCAGGGTTGCCCCGACCAATCCGTCCTCGATCTGCAGGGCGGTGGCCGGGACTCGCCGCCGGTGTGCTCTGGGTGTGAGCAAGGCAGACTCGACGGGTGGTGTTCCCTCCGCCTGTCGCTGCTGGGTCCGCTGAGCGTCGGCTGCATCCCAAGGTGCGCGTGGCGTGGTGGATCGGCTGGGTGGCCTCTGATCTGGTGCTGATCACGCTCCTGACGATCGGGATGGTGGTGGTGGAGGCGAACACCGACGTTTCGGTGCCGACAGCTCTACCGTGGAGTGCGGTCGCTCTGGTCGTGGCGAGTGTCGTCTTTCGTACGTGGTACGTCGGCGCCGCGTATCGGGCGTGGAGATATCGGCTCACCGCGGAGGGGATCGAACTGCATCGCGGTGTGTTCTGGAAGCGGGCGTCGGCGATGCCGTATCACCGCCTGCAACAGGTCGATGTCGGTCAGGGTCCGCTCGAGCGTTGGTTCGGGATGTCGAGCGTGCAGTTGCGCTCGGCCGCTGCATCGACCGATGCGTCGATCCCCGGGCTCTCCCGGGCCGAGGTCGAGGATTTGCGGCGCCTCCTGATGCAGCGCGCCGGTCGAGATGACGGCGCCTGAGCCGCCCGCCGGGTCCGATGTCGCCAGCTCCGATCTCCCCGGCGACGTTCCGCGGGTGATCCCTCGTCGTCTGCATCCGCTGAGTCCGATCGTCTCGGGGCTGTTCTTCGTCGGTCGAGCCTGGCCGATCGCACTGCTCTTCATCGCCCGCGGCGGGTGGTTTCCGATGCTGGTGGTCGCGGCAGCGGTCGTGGTCTGGCGATGGTTGGTGTGGCTGCGCACGAGTTACGGGATCGGGTCGGACGGACTCACCGTCCGCTCGGGGATCGTCTGGCGGAACCTCCAGGTGGTGCCACCGCAGCGGCTGCAGCAGGTGGAGGTGCGTCGTCAGCTTCGACATCGCGTCATCGGGCTCGCGGTCGTGCGCCTCGGACTCGCAGGTGGGGGAGCCAACGCCCAGATCGAGCTCGACGCGTTGTCGGAGCGGGACGCCGAGGATCTGGCGAGCACGCTCGAACGGTGGCGCACCCGTCACCGAGACGCCACCGACGCGCGAGACGGTGCGATCGCGACCACGACGTCTGAGACGTTGCCACCACCGGCCCGGCTACCACTGTTGCGGCTGACGGCCGGCCAGTTGGTCATCGCGGGGCTCACGAGTCGATCGCTGTGGCTGGCGCCGTTCGTCGCGCTCGCTGCCGTCGTGCAACTCGTCACCGACAGCCAGTTCGCTGTGGACTCCAGCGACACGGTGAGGTCGGTCGTGTCCGACGTCTCCCCGGTTCTGCTGCTCGTCGTCGTGCTGCTGGTCGGGCTCGTCGTGGCTGCGGTCGGCACGGTGGTCAGCCACTACGGCCTCGTGGTGGAGGAGGTCGACGACGACCTCGTCGTACGGCGTGGGCTGCTCGACCAGCGCACGGTGACGATCCCGCGTGATCGTGTGCAGTACGTCGAGCTCGCTGCTCACGTGGTCCGGCGTCGACTGCACCTTGCGTCGTTCGAGGTCCGCACGGCCGACCTCGGCGGTGGTGGTTCGGACAGCGAATCGTCCACCTCGATCCCGATCGGGAATCACGATGACCTCGAGTCGCTGATACCGCAGCTGATCCGCAGCGTCGAGATCCCCGAGACCCGACGGCATCCTCCCGCGGCGGTGCGTCGGTCGATCGTGCGCCGCACCCTGCGCCTGGTGCCGATCGCAGCGCTGGTCGGGTTGCTGCTGGCCGGGATCGGTGCCGCTCTCGTGGGCGCCGGTGTCGGCGTGGCCGCGGCCGTGCCGATCGGGTGGTTGGAGTGGCGGCGACTGAAGTCGGGGTGGACGACGACCGGGGTCGTCACCGAGCGTGGCGTGATCTCGTGGCGCCGAACGGTGGTGCCGATTCGGCGCGTGCAGAGCGTCGGCGTCTCGCAGAACGCGTTCCAGCGGCGTCTCGGCCTGGCCACGGTGCGGCTCGACGTCGCCGGTTCGGTCGGCGGGATCGAGTTGCTCGACGTGGCGACCACCGACGCCGCCCGCATCACCGAACTCGTCGGCACGCCGATCCCGATCCCCTGACCGACCGACGTCCATCTGGTTGAGATACCCGTGGAGCTGGGGGGAATCGAACCCCCCGAGGGGATTCGCGCGTCATTCCTGGTCAGAGCGTTGCGCTCCTGGTCAGGGTGGGTTTTCGAGTGGACCGTTGTCGACCGTGAGTGACCGTTGTCGACCGGTGTGACCCGCCCTTTCGCCGCCCCGGTCCACCCATTTTCCGCCCTCGAGATCACCTCCAACGGCGACCGCAGTCCCGAGTGCGAGGGCTTGTCAGAGGCGCCCGGTACGTGCGCCGTTGTGGCCTCGTTGGGGTCCCGGGATTGCTGCACGCTCACGCTCCTGAGAGCGCCGCGTCATGGATCATGCCCCGAGCTGCTACCCGGGCGATCGCTCGGCCAGCTTTGGTGGCTAGCGGATAGGAAGTCGACGAACGCGTAGCCGGTCCTTGACGATCACCACCACAGCACCGGCGATGAGATCGTCTGACACGTCGGGGAGTACGCCGAGGATGGCCTGGACCTGATCGTCGGGATCATGGCGTCGACGCAACAAGATCACGCTGGGCATCGACGACCCACCGACCGCGAGCAACTCACCGAAGTCGGTATCGGCCGACACCACGACGCGTTCCTCAGTGACGGCGAACGCCATGACCTCGTCATCGGTGGCGCCCAAGAGATCGACGTCGCCAACATGCTCGGCGTCGTGCCCAGCCGCAGCGAGACCCGCGGCGATCACAGGGCGCAGACACTCGTCGATGAGGAACTTCACGCCCCAGCGCGCAACGGGAGCTCGCGCTCGAGGACCGTGGCTGCCGCGTACTCCAACGCTGCACGAACGTCGTCGAGAGCAAGTTGCGGATACTGCTCGACGATCTCGGCTGCAGTCGAACCCTCCGCCACGAGCGAGACGACCGTCGCAACGGGGATTCGTGTTCCGGCCACGCACGGCACGCCGCCCATCACACGATGGTCAACAGAAATCCGATCGAACTCCATGTGTGCGAGCTTACGCCACCGTCCCGACTGACAAGCCCGGGAGTCATCGAACGACGACGACGTCACGTGCACGCTCGGCGCCGAGCATCGCGGCCCACGCCGCACGCAAGATCATCCCGGGGATGGCTGAAGAGGCGAGGGCTCGCGCTGGTGTCCTGTGTGACGTCCGGGCCCGCCGGCATCGGGAAGCGCCGAGGTGGAGCGGTCGCGTGAGCGCTCAGGCTGGCCACGGCGCAGTACGTGCGAGACTGCGTTGGTGGATCGACGCTCGTCCGGCGGCATGAATCGAGTGCATCTGGCTCTGGTTGTGCCGGTGCCGGAGGCCGAGTCGAGTTCGCACTGACCCGCGTGGACTCGTTTGATTCAGGCTGGGTGTATCTCGCACCGCAGGTCAGCGAGGTTGTGCCGGGGGCAGAGCAACGGACCCGTCACACGTTCCGCTGCAGTTCGTTCACACGCGTTCCGGCGTGGTGGCGCGCCAACGCTGGGTGTCGCCGCTGGCCCTCGCTGCGGGCGCTGTCAGGGCATGAGGGTGAGGCTGAGGAGGTGGCTGAACACGTTGGCTGCTACCGAGTGGTCGCCGGTGAAGTCGGGCGGGGACCCCATCGAGGCAAAGGCTGCCTGGGCGTAGGCCGCGTCGTTCGATCGCGGCTTCACCGTGACGAAGATTGGAAGCCCGTAGCGAAGCGCAACCCACGCCGCCCAGACGCGGGCCGTGCGTCCGTTGCCGTTGGCGAACGGGTGGATCCGAACCCACTCACCGTGGATCGCGGCAGTCAAGTTGACAACTGCCTGCAACTCGTCCACGTTCGCCGGGCGCACCCCGACAGGCAGTGCTGCATCGAGCGTGGCCACGGCAGCCTCGACCTGGTTCAAGAACGTCGTGACGGCGGCGCTGACGTCGCTCGACCGCACACCCTGTTTCGGGCCGACGCACACTTCGTAGCCGAGGAGATCTTGGACTGCAGGGTCGCCTCGGAGATGGCCTGCGTACTCCTCGACGGGAAGCGTGCACCCTGCGTACAGCCGCGCATGCCAGCCAAGGACGTCTCCGAGCGTCGGGACCGACCTTGCATCGGCCGTCGACCGTAGATCAGCGATCAACCCGGCGGTGTTGGCTCCGATCACCGCAAAGTCGGCGGGATCGTCGTCGTTCCACGGTGGTCCTGGCACACCTACCGTCGACCGGCATCGAACGCGGCAAGCACCCCGAGACGATCGAACTCCGTTCCCGACGTCGACACTTCGCCCGTGTGGAGTGCCGTTGCTTGCAGCGGATCCCGTGCGGCCTCACCCTCGACGAACGCCTCGATGCTGCGGTCCACAAGGGCAGTCGCCTGCTGGTCGGTCAGCTGTCCCAGACGACGGGCCGCGGATGCGAGCTCGCCTGCAACCAACGCGCCACGGACCACCACCTCGTGTTGGATCGCGATCTCGATGAACTCGTTCTGACTGATGTGCTCCCTGTCTGCCAGCTCACGAACCAAGCTGCGCAGCCGCTCGTCACGAAGCCGGAGCGGGAAGGCGGATGGAGCTGTCATGGTCAGAACCGTACCGAGGGAACACGGTGATGTCAACATGGTGAAATGACATCACCCTGGACCCCGCGCTACCGTCACGGCCGGGCGTTGTACACCAAGGAAGAACCCGGCGCCGCTACTGGCACTTCCCACGGCCCGTCATCGCCCCGACTCTGCGCAGACGGGCTGCGCCACCGTCGCCCAGAAGTCGATTTCTACGAATGGGACACCCGCAATTCTACGAATCCCTCGTCGTGGAGCTGGGGGGAATCGAACCCCCGTCCATCAGCCGGTGATCGAACCTGCTACGACCATTCCCGGTATTGCCACTGACGCTGTGACACCGACGGGTCGGCTGTCCGCTCGAGGCGGACCACGCTCCGTCTTTCCGGAATGTCAGCGGTCTTTCTCGCCGTCAGCGGTCTTTCCCGCAGTCATCCCTCACTTCTGTTGCCGGGCTGTGATGGAGTGGCCCCGTGCGACATTTCTGCTCACGATGACTCTTCACTCACCTGAGAATCAGGCGGTGAGAGTGAACTGCTCTTCGGCAATTCTTGTGGTTGCCCCGTTTAGCGAGTCTGAGCAACTCGGGTCGCAAACTCGAACAGCGTTACTGACGTCGAAACCAGTCAGCCCCGTGATCGATATGTAATTCCAACCGGCGTCGGGATGATCCGTATCCGGCAGGGAGTACAACCTACTCCGGCTCGGTGTTGTTCCGGTCCTCGGTGGTGACCCGGGCAGATTCTCGGGCGGTGTCGTCGGTGGTGTCGGCCACGAGCAGGTCCACGAGCAGGCCGGTGTAGGTGTCGAGCGGGGCGACGTCGAGGCCGGCGGTCTTGGCGGCGTCGTCCCATCGTCGCAACGCCACCGCAGCCTCGTGGTGGGGGTGTGCCTCGAAGGTGGCGCACTCGTCGGTGTCCATCGGGCCGCCCTGCAGTGTGAGGCTGCGCACCGACGCCGGTGAGAGCCGGCCGTGGTAGCCGGCGTCGACGGCACAGAGATAGCGCTTGGCCTCCACGTGCAGCGCCACGGGCTCGGTGACGTCGGGCCCGAACCAGCGGGCGAGGAGGTCGGCGCCGGCGCGGTCGTGGCCGGCGTCGGCCGTGAGCTGCTCGTCGAGCGACACGTTGTCGTCGAGCACCAGGTGGCCCACGTCGTGGAGCAGTGCCGCAGCGACGAGGGCGGGCGGGGCGCCTGCCGAGTGCGCCAGGGATGCGCACTGCAGTGCGTGGTGGAGCTCGGTGACGGCCTCGTCGTAGAGGCGCTGCGCGGCAGGGGAGCGGTAGAGCGCGACGAGGGGACCGAGTGCGGTGTGCGGCGACGTCACGACGGGCCTCCCACGACGGGTCGGCCGAGGAAGTCGTCGCTGATGCTGATCCGCACCCGCTCGCCGTCGAACGCAGCGCCCCGCCGCTGGAACTCGGCGCGCTTGTCGGCGTAGTAGCGGGCTCGATGGTCGCCGGCTGACGCCGCGTTGTAGGTGAGGTACATCGCCCGCCTCGGCCGGTCGGTGGTGTTGGTGTCGCTGAAGTGCGGCGTGTACGAGTCGAACAACAGCAGGTCGCCCGGCTGGAGTTCCACCGGGCGCCAGTCGAGCGAGGCCGCCGTGTCGTGGCGGATCCGACCGCGGTCGTCGGTGGGCAGTTGGCCCTCTGCGTAGCCGGGTGCGACGTGGAGGCAGCCGCTGGCCACGGTCGACGGGTCGAGCGGCGCCATGCACGAGATGTGGTGGTCGACGAAGCGGTAGGCGGTGGCGTCCTGGTGCGGAGCGAAGCCGCCGCCGCCGGGGTGCTTGTAGTTGATCTTCTCCTTGAACAGCAGCGCCGGTTCGCCGAAGAGGTCGGCCAGCGCCTCGGCGATCAGACCGTCGCACACGAACGCCGCCAGCGTCGGCCGGTGCGGCACGAAGTCTTCACTGCGCGCCAGCGCCGGCCCGCTGTCGGTCTGTTCGAAGTGGTGGAGTTCGAGGCCGTCGCCGTCGTGGGCCGACTGCTCCAGCTGCTCCACCCCGTGTCGAATCACGGCCAGTTCGTCGGCAGGCACGGCGGCGGTGAGGGCGAGCCAGCCGTCGCGACGGAACGCCGCGATCTGATCGGCGCCGAGCACGCTCACGACGCGTCCTGCCGCCGTGGCGTCGGGGCGAGCCAGGAGCGGATCATCGGTGCCCAGTCGAGCACGGACGGCACGGTGTCGGCGACCCGGGTGGCGAGCGGGCTCACCTCGGGGTGGCCGCCCGACACGATCGCGAGTTGGGTGCGGCAGCGTGGGCTGCCGTGCTGTCCGTGGATCGGGATGGGCGTCGCGCCGAACGATCGGCCGGGTTCGGTCCACGCCATCCACACAGCGCCGGTGTGAGCGGTGCGGTCGGGCAGTCGCTCGATGCCCTCCACGCCGGGAACCGACCGGACGCGATCGATCACGGTGTCGCCGCGAGACCCGCCGGCGTCCGTCGCCACGTGGACGAGCGCCGCCGTGCCCTCGTCGGCGACGTCGACGCCGTCCAGGTCGGCCAGTGCGGCTGCGAGCTCGACCGGTTCGAGGTCGGTGATGGTTTCCTGGTCGTGATCGGAGACGGTGACCACCAGCGTGCGGTTCCAGCCGTCGGCGAGGCGGTCGATCACCTGGCCGTAGGCGGCGTCGGTGGCGCGGTACTGCTCGAGGGCCTCGGGCGAGTCGGGCCCGTACAGGTGCGACGTGGTGTCGGGCTGGTTGAGGTGCACCACCACGAGGTCGGCGTCGAGGCCGCCGGCGCGGTCCGCGTCGTCGAGCGCGGCGAGCACGCCGTCGTCGGCGACGTAGCCGAACTCGCAGCGTTCGGTGCCGTCGGGGATCCAGCCGTCGGGCGGCCAGCAGTGGTCGGCCGTGGTGCCGCCCATCTGGTGGACCAGCTTGTGGTCGCCCACCACGAACGCCGACGAGCCACTGGCTGCCGCCACGTCGTCGAAGAGTGTGGGTGCCCGCGGGCCTTCCTTCGGCGCCGGGATCCAGCCGCGATCGGAGCTCCATACGTGGTTGCCGTGGATGCCGGTGTCCCGCGGATGGGCTCCCGTGACGAGCGCGGCATGATTGGCGTAGGTGACCGACACGGGCAGCGACCGTCCGCCCGTCGGCGCCCAGCTCCCGGTGATGGCCTGACGCCAGAGATGCGGCGTGAGGTCGGGACCGACGTGGCGGTGTGGCATCGCGTCGATGATCACCATCACCGCTCGCCGTTGTCCGGGGGTCACGGGCGGATCGTAGGCCGTGGCGTCGACGAGGATCGGTGCCGACGAGTGTCACGCGTTTACTCCCGGTCGCCGCGTCCCTACGGTGGACCCATGGCATCCGACGACCTACCTGCTGACGAGACACCCACCGACGAGCTGCTCAACAAGGTGACGTGGAAAATCCCCAACGCGTTGGCCCTCGTGGGCTCGGTGCACGAAGGGGAGCGCAACGGGATGACCACCAGCTGGATCACCCAGCTGTCGATGGAGCCGGTGCTGATCGGCATCGGCGTCGACAACAGCGCGGTCACCCACCGGCTGATCTCGGGCAGCGGCGTGTTCACCCTCAACCTGTGGGATGCGGAGAACACGCGGGTGTTCGTGAAGTTCTCCAAGCCGGCCGAGGACGACGGCAGTGCCCTCAACGGGCGGCCGGTCTCCACCGCCGTCACGGGTGCACCGATCTTCGACGAGGCGCTCGCATGGATGGACTGCGAGGTGCGGCACTCGCTCGACCTCGGAACGCACACGCTGTTCGTCGGCGAGGTGGTGGCCGCTGCGGTCAACGACGACGAGGCCCGCCCGGCTTCCATGAGCGACACCCGCATGAAGTACGGCGGCGTCAAGCGCCACTGAACCAGCCCTGCACTCGGAGGGCGAGGTCGGCGGGCGGGGTGCCGGTACGGGTCAGCGGGTGTGGCCGTACTTGTTGGCGAGGTTGATCGCCGTCTGGATCTCGCGGTCGGCGTCGCGTTCGGCCATGTGCTGGCGCTTGTCGCCCTTGGTGCGACCCTTCGCGAGGCCGAGTTCGATCTTCGCCCGGCCGCCCTTCCAGTACAGGCGCAGCGGCACGATCGTGAGGCCGCCCTGTGCGGTGCGCTGGTCGAGCTTGTCGATCTCGGCCCGGTTGAGCAGCAGCTTGCGGGTTCGGTCGGGGTCGTGGGCGCCGAAGCCGATGGCGTTCGTGTACGGCGGGATGTGGATGCCGTCCAGCCACATCTCGCCGCGCTGCACCCGGGCGTAGCCCTCGGAGATCTGGGCGTTGCCCTCGCGCAGGCTCTTCACCTCGCTGCCGGTGAGCACCAGGCCCGCTTCGTAGGTGTCGAGGATGTCGTAGTCGCGGTAGGCGCGCTTGTAGGACGCGATGAGCTGCGTGCCGTCGCCGCCCTTGTCCTTCTTGGTCTTCTTGCCCTTGGCCATGGTGTCGTCCCGATGCCCGGTCGCGCCGTGTGTTCCACCGGGGACGTGCACCCTACCGACACCCACGCGAGCCCCTGCAGAGGCGACAACACGATCGGGGTCCGACCCCGCACGGGATGTCGATAGGCGATCGGCGGG
>JAWLEC010000077.1:0-15099 GCA_041686315.1 Ilumatobacteraceae bacterium | reverse complement strand
CGTCGACGAGCCGGTCGACGGGCCCCAGTGGATGTTCGAGCGCAAGCTCGACGGCATCCGGGTGGTGGTGGTGCGCGACGGCGATCGGATCTCGTTGTACAGCCGCAACCGCATCGACCGCTCGTCCACCTACCCGGAGCTCGTCGACGCCATCGCCGAGCGGACGCCACGACGCTTCGTCGCCGACGGTGAGATCGTCGCCTTCGACGGTGACGTCACGAGCTTCAGCCGTCTGCAGCAGCGCAGCGGGCTGACCGACCCCGACGAGGCCCGCTCCAGCGGCGTCACCGTCTTGCTCTACCTGTTCGACCTGATGCACGTCGACGGGGACGACATCACGGATCTGACGCTGCGGGAGCGCAAGTCGATGCTGGTCGAAGAGGTCGACTTCGACGACCCGCTGCGCTTCTGCCCCCACCGCAATGCGGAGGGCTCCGCCTACCTCGACGACGCCTGCCGGCGTGGCTGGGAGGGTCTGATCGCGAAACGCGCCGACCGGCCGTACCGTTCGGGCCGGGGCCGGGACTGGCTGAAGCTCAAGTGCGTCGCCCGTCAGGAGCTCGTGATCGGCGGCTTCACCGAACCGAAGGGCGAACGCAACGGCATCGGCGCGCTCATCGTGGGCTACCACGCCGGCGACGGGGACGGCGGTGACCGGCTCGTCCACGCCGGCCGCGTCGGGACGGGATTCGACACCGAAACCCGTGACGAGCTGCGCCGGCTGCTCGACCGGCGCGAGCGGTCGACGTCCCCGTTCGACGAGGCGCCCGACGGCGACGACGTCCACTGGGTCACCCCGGATCTGGTGTGCGAGGTGGGCTTCACCGAGTGGACGAACGCCGGCAAGCTCCGCCACCCCCGCTATCTCGGCCTGCGTGACGACAAAGCCGCCGCCGACGTCGTCCGCGAGGTGCCGGAGGCGACGCCGTGAGCCCGACGCCCCCCGACGTCTCGAACCCCGACAAGGTGTTCTTCCCGGCGGTGGACTCCTCCGCGGCAGGGACGGCACACGACGACATCACCAAGGCCGAGGTCGTCGACTACTACCGCCGGATCGCAGCTCATCTCCTCCCTCACGCGGCGCGGCGGCCCCTCGTGCTCCAACGGTTCCCCGACGGGATCGACGGCGAGGGCTTCTTCCAGAAGAACACGCCCGACCATGTCCCCGACTGGATCGAACGCGTCGACATCCCGACCGCCGAGGGCGGCACGACGCGGTACACCGTCCTCGATGCCGACGACGTCGACGACCTCGCCTACCTCGCCGATCAGGGGGCGATCGTGTTCCACGCCCTGCTCGGCCGTGCCGATGATCCCGGCCGCCCCGTGGAGGTCGTGTGGGACCTCGACCCGTCCGGCGACGACCTCGATCCGGTGCGCGACGCTGCTCGCGAGCTGCGCACCGTGCTCGACGACCTGGGCCTCGAGCCACGGGTGAAGTCGACGGGTTCGCGGGGCCTGCACGTGGTGGTCGACGTGATCGACGGCGGCGCCGGACCCCGTGGGAGAGGCGGCGGCGAACCGGCCGGCTACGACCTCACCAGACGATTCGCGAGGGCCGTCGCCGAGGAGGTCGAACCCCGTGGCCCGTTCACGCTGGAGCAGCGCAAGGACAAACGCGGCGGGGAGCTGTTCCTCGACGTGTTGCGCAACTCGGCCGCCAACCACGCCGTGGTGCCGTACTCGCTGCGACCCCTTCCCGAGGCCCCGGTCGCCGCTCCGCTCGACTGGGACGAGGCGCTCTCGTCGAGCTTCGATCCCCGCCGGATCACCCTGCGCAACGTGTTCCGCCGGCTCGGCCAGACCGACGATCCGTGGGCGGATCCGGCTGCGCCGCGCACCACCATCGCCGACGCACTGGCCGCTCTCACCGGCTCCTGACGTGACGTCGCTCGACGTCGCGTGACCTGGCTGACCCGCCGTGCCGCTCAGGCGGTGGGGGTGATGACGACGTCGTCGACGTCCCGACGCGGCGTGGCGGGAAGCTGCTCGGCGAGAGGGCCGAGTCGGAGCACCACCTGCGGGTAGCGACGGTCGGGTACGAGCTGCTGGAGCCGACCGCGCAGTGACGCCACCTGGCAGGGCTGGTTGAGGTAGCCGGCCTGCATGCCGTACGACGTGGCGAGCAGCAGCAACTGCTGCAGCGCCCTGCCCGTGTCCAACCAGGCCGCAGCGTCGTCGTGGTCGGTGGCGAGGACGACGACGACGGGTGCGTCGGCGAGCAGGTCGTGATCCTTCGACGCCGTGCTGCGACCGAGGTCGAACGCCGACACGACGGCTCGGGTCGCCAGCCCGACGACCTCGGGAACGACCAGCCCCTCACCGTGACGGCGGGGGTGCATCCAGCTCGCCAGCTCGCGGCGCCAGTGCGGGTCGGCGAACTGCACTCGGTCGCCCTCGGCGACGAGATCGGCGAGCAGATCCCGTTCCTCGCCCTCGACGAGATGTGCGGTCACACCGAACGCCTCGACCGACGCCGCGAGGTCGCCGGCGGTGCCGTCGTCCACCGGGTCGGTCTCCGGGCCGTCGTCGAAGGGCCCCCGGGTGGTGCGGCGAGTACGGCGGGCCGACGCCCAGTCGCTGCGCATCCCGTCGGGGGACGGTTCGAGTCGTACCCGCGCCAGCAGATCCGGCCAACCGTCGTCCGGCAGCACGGACACCGTGGGGGTGAGGCCGTGTTCGCCGGCGGCGAGCTCGAGGTTGCGAAGTGCACAGCCGCAGCTGATGGTCAGCTCGCGGTCGTCGGGGTCGTTCACGGGAAGGGACCGGATCCGGTCGGCGTGGAGGTCGACCTCGCCGTCGTGCAGCTCGAACAGCCACGGCTGGGTGTTGTGCGACGAGGGCGCCAGCACGGCAGCGGCGACCAGCTCCTCCAACACCTCGACCGGCGCGGCATCTGATCGCTCGACCATGGGCCCATCGTGTTCGACCGGTGCGCCCGACCGCCAGACCCGAAGGTCCCGAGAAGCGACAGCAGTCAGACCCCGCTGTCGCTTCTTGCGGTTTGGTGGTGTCGGCCATCGGGAATCCCGACGACACACGCGCGGCAGCGACGAAGGAGGTCACGTGCAGATCGGATGGTCCCTCTCCTCCGAGGAGCACGGCCCCGCGCGTCTCGTCGAGCTGGCCGGGCTGGCCGAGCTGCACGGCCTCGACTTCGTGTCGGTCTCCGACCACTTCCATCCCTGGATCGCCGAGCAGGGGCATTCGCCGTTCGTGTGGTCGGTGCTCGGTGCGATCGCCGAGCGGACCGGTGCGATCGGTGTCGCCGTCGGTGTGACGTGCCCGACCGTCCGGATCCATCCGGCGATCATCGCCCAGGCCTCGGCGACTGCATCGCTCCTGCTGGAGGGCCGGTTCGTCCTCGGCGTCGGCAGCGGCGAGGCGCTCAACGAACACGTCCTCGGCGACCGCTGGCCTCCCGCCCCGCAGCGCATCGAGATGCTCGAGGAGGCCGTCGAGGTGATCCGCCGGTTGTGGACCGGCGACTCGGTCACCCATCGCGGCGCCCACTACACGGTCGAGAACGCCCGGATCTTCGATGCACCCGAGCAACCTCCCGCGATCGTGATGTCGGCGTTCGGCCCGATCGCCGTGAGCGCTGCCGCCCGCTGCGCCGACGGGCTGTGGACCCACGCCGACTCGTCCGAGCTGGTCACGGCTTTCGAACAGGCCGGTGGCTCCGGACCGCGCTACGGCCAGGTCACGTTCTGCTGGGCGCGTGACCGCGACGACGCGATCGCCACGGCGCTGCGGGTGTGGCCGAACAGCAGCCTTCCCGGGCAGCTCAGCCAGGATCTGCCGACTCCGCGGCACTTCGAGGAGGCGAGTGGCGTCGTCACCGGCGACATGCTCGCCGAGTCGACACCGTGCGGTCCTGACCTCGACCCGATCGTCGATGCCGTGCGCGTCGCCCGCGATGCGGGGATCGACCACGTGTATCTCCACCAGCTCGGCCCCGACCAGGAGAGCTGCTTCGAGCTGTGGGACGGCGAGCTCGGCGAACGCGTTCGAGCCGTCGCGGCAGGCGACTGACGGCGAGAACGGGCGCTGGTGCCGGATTGCTGGAGTCCTCGTCCGGCGACGCACCTCCTCACACCGAACTGCGGTTGGACTTCGCCGACGGCGGGCACCTCGCCTTCGTGAACCAGCGCAAGTTCGGCACGATCTCGTGGGTCGACGACGTCGACGAGTACGTGGCCGCCGGGGAGCTCGGCCCCGACCCACTGGCCGACGACGTCGATCTCCCCGCGTTCCTTCAGCGGTTGGAGGGTCGCCGGGCTGCGACGGCCATATCGAACGGACGGAGGTCACCGACCGGTCGACCTACCTGTGCGCCGGCCATCACCAGCGCATCGGCTGACATGGTGCAGACGCGGCACCGCCCCGGGCCGATGTCGGGCGAGGCATCTCGCTCGCGAGCGCTGAAGTGGTCGGGGTGGGGGAGATTCGAACTCCCGGCCTCCTGCTCCCAAGTCTGGAAATGGGGGTGTTTCGGCGAATGACATTTCGTGCCGGATTTCGCCGATTTCTGGCGGACTAGCTGGGGTGATGTCCGGGCGGAACGAGACTGGCCGGACAGGGGCGCGCGTGGTCGTCGACTTGCTTGGGATCATCGGTCTGTCCGGGAACGACGACGGAGGTGGGATCTCGTCAGCCGTTCGGATCAAGTCGGCGACAGGTTCCCCTGCGCTGGTCGAAAGGCTCATGATGTCGCCGACCAGATCGAGCCGACACCCGCCCTTCAGACACTCGGCTACCGGGTCGTACGTGTCCGGCGACGGTCCGGTGGCCGCACCTGAGGCGACGGGTGCCACATCCCGATGTCCAGACGGAGCGCACGGGAAACACACCCCGTCGATCGGTGTATGCTGATCTGCATGCAGAGTACGAGCGTCCGGATCGACGTGAACACCCACGACGAACTCAAACGCCTTGCGGCAGAGTTCGACACCACCGTCGGCAACACCGTCGCGCTCGCCGTTCGCGCGTTGCGACAGGACCACATCGGTCATCAGCTCCAGAGCGAACTCCGCGACGACGAGACTGCATGGCTCGATGCAGAGCTCGGGTGACACTGTCCATCTCGACCTCGGACAACCCGAAGGACGCGAAGCCGGCTACCTCCATCCGGCCATCGTCGTCACCGCGCAACGCATTCTCGATGCCGCACCGACCGTGATCCAGGTCGTGCCGCTGACGAGCACGCTCCGGGGCTTCCACACCGAAGTCGTCATCGAGCCGGACCCAGCCAACGGGCTCGAGCAGTTGTCGGTCGCGCAATGCCAACATGTCCGAGCCGTGTCACCAGCACGGGTGGTCGACACAATCGGCCATGTCGGTCCGCTGGCGTTGTCGCAGATCCGAGAGACGATCGGGGTCATCATCGACCTGCCCTGAGCCCGTGGGCCCACTCACCACGACGACCACGCAACCGCTCGAGTGCGGCGCTCGCAATCACGACCTTCCAACCGAACCACGCGCCACAGTCCGGCCCAAGCCGCACACTGCATGATCCCGACACACCGGCGACTCAGCCGGTGTTGCACTCCTCGTTGTCAGCCCGCCGGCGTGAGATCGATCGAGACGGTGAGATCTAGTGCACTCGCCACCTTCTGCAGCGTCGTGAGCGTCGCTCCCGTGCCGCCGGCCTCCTGCCTCGCGAGCGCCCCGCACGCGCTCGCCGAAAGCCGGGTTGCGTCGTCGGTCTCGTCGAACTCTATGACATCAAAGATGATGTCGCACCGAGAAGTTCTGCAACGGCGGCGCGTCTCGACGGTCCTTCGTTGTCGTGAGGTACAGGCCGTCGCGCCCCCTCGCAACGATCGCGCCACCCATCGGCGTGAGCCGGAAGACACCAGCTCAGCGTGGTCGGGGTGGGGAGATTCGAACTCCCGGCCTCCTGCTCCCAAATCTGGAAATGGGGGTGTATCGGCGAATGCCGTTTCGTGTCGGATTTCGCCGTTTTCTTACGATCTAGCTGCGGTGATGTCCGGACGGCACGGGACAACCCGGACGGGCCGTCATCAGCCGGTGCAACCCGGATTGATACATTCGCGATACCGGGCTGACCCTCGAGGACCGAGTGGTGCGTCGGCTCAGATCACGATGACCTTCAGACATGCCGCCGGACTCAAGCACGGATCGGAGCGTTCTGGCCCGCTGATATCGCTCGGGTCCGACCGGGCAGCGACCGATCGATAGGTGCCGATCGCGAGCGGGCTCAGGGCTCGGCCGTGAAGCGCGATTATCGAGTGGGTCTCGGCGCACCTTCGCTGACGCGCGAAGGCCCGGTGCCAGGAGGCGGCCAGCCTCAGCCGAGTTCTTGGGCGAGGGCGATGATGATGCCCTCGGGTCCTCGGAGATAGCAGAGGCGGTACGTGTCTTCGTACTGCATCACCTCCCCGACGAGTTCGGCACCGTGCCGCCCGAGGCGATCGAGGACCTCGTCGATGTCGTCGACTGCGAACATGATGCGTCGGATCCCGTGCGTGTTGGGCGGGGCGTTGCGGGCACCGGCAAGGTTGACGGGTTGCTGGAAGCTCATCAGCTCGATCCGGCTGTTGCCGTCGGGCGTGCGCATCATCGCGACGTCGGTGACCATGTCGTCGATGCCCACGACGCGGGAGGCCCAGTCGCCGTCGACGGTCATCTCGCCTTCGAGTTCGAGGCCGAGTTCGGAGAAGAACGTCTTGGCTGCGTCGAGGTCGTCGACGACGATGCCGACGTTGTCCATGCGTTTCAGCGCCACGCTGCGCACCGTATCGGGCCAGTCAGTGCTGCGCCGATGGTGCGGCCTCGACATAGCCGAGCGGTATCGATGCCGACCGACACGCCGAGCAATCCAGTGCGCAGCCGCGAGCGCATCGGTGCCTTACCGTTGCTGTTCTCGCACCAACTGCGTTGGTATCGACATGCGAGCCGCACTGGGAGGGGTCCGCTGCAAGGATTGGTGCCGAGCATTCCACTGCGCCGACTTCGCCGTCGAGCCACTTGAATCCCGTCGGATGTTTGCATCGGTGCCGGAACGGTAATCCTGAGGCCACCGCTGATGGGAGATCAATGAACCGAACCAGAATCGTGGCAGCCCTTTTTGCATCGTGCCTAGCTGCGCCTACGCTATCTTTCTCGGCAGAAGCAGAGGAAGGCCACTCGGCACCTTCGGAAACGGCGGAGCGGGATGCCGAAGCTGCGTCCACGAAAATGCTTGAGGAGTATGCCCAGCACTATGAACTTCCGGAGGAGACTGCGGCAAGCCAGCTCGAAGAGCTTCCCCGACTACGCAGCGCCCTTATCGAAGTCGCGGCTGACGTCAACCCACACGTTGCGGGCGTCTGGATAGATCACGTTCCAACTCTTCGCGGATTCGTTGCGGTGAGTAGCTCCGGTGTAGCGTCCGACGAGCTTAAATCCAGGGCAGCAGCACTCGGCGTGGAACTAATGCAGACGCAACGACCGTCACTCCACGACGCTGTCGAGAGACTGTTGGATGCTCACCGCAGCTTGGAAGACATCGTGTCGACCGCCGCTGTAGCACTGGAGTACGACGAGGCTGCGGGCGAAGTCGTCGTGTACCGCACTGCGAACTCGGAACCGTCGGCCGTCGCTCTCGTCGTCGAAGAATACGGCAGGTTGACAGCGTTGCCCGTCCGCCTTTCAGAAAGTGTCTGGCCCGATCTTGGCTCGGACGGTGCAGCCTACGGCGGAGCAGATGCCACCACATGCACCGTTGGCTTCTCCGTGAACGGAACTTTCCTCAACCGGGATGGCCTCCTGACAGCTGGACATTGCGGCTCGTCTCAGACCTACTCAGGTTTCAACGGCATCACCGCAACCATGAACATGATGTCTGAGGTTCGCGATGCGAACGCTGATACACAGTGGCATTGGACGGATGAGCCAGAGCTAGACGACATCTGGGGGGACTCTGAGACGACTCGTCGAGACGTGACGGGTCAGATTGACTGGGTGTTTCTTCCGACCGGAGACTGGGCCTGTCATCGAGGGAGGTCGACCGACTACTCCTGCGGTCCGATTACCTCCAAGAGCTTTCAGCCAACCTATGCGAACGCCTGCCCGGGCACCGCATGTGCGTTCCAGTGGATTCGCATGGAGGGAAGTTTCCTGAAGTGCTTTCCCGGAGACAGCGGTGGACCGGTGTTCTTCAACAGCGAGTTTCCGTTCACAACCAGCACCACAGTAGAGGCCGTGGGACTGTACAAAGGACAGAGCTCTTCGGGTGTGACCGAGGCGGACTGCAACTGGATGGTTGCCGGCTCGATTGAATTCGCTACAGGTGACCTAGGAGTCACACTTCTCTCATAAGGCCAATCTGTGCGACGGCATCAGTTGAGCAAGACCATGGCTGGCCGCGGCGCCGCACACGCGGCGGGCGATTGCGTCAGGTTGGCGTGGCCGGCGGGAACCGGGCGTACTCCGATGGCGTCCAAAGGGATATGAAACGAATCCGTCGATTAGCCCGATTAGGTCCAGCGGCGCTCGCCGTAGCAGCGCTCGCCGCATGTTCTTCAGGGCAACCGAACACCGAGCCGGGCAGCAGCGATCCGGCTTCGGTCGCCGAGTCGTCGCTCCCGCCTCCGCCTCGATCGAACAGCGCGGGGCCTTCTGAGGCTGCCGGAGATCCTGTCGCTCGTGACACCACTGTCGAGCTGCTGCTCGCGTCGGGAAGTGCTGCGGAAGGGGGCGACGGCGCCCTGATTGCGGGATCGCTCTCGATCGTTGAGGACTGCGTAGCGGTCGAGTCACCTTCGGGCGACACGTGGCTACTCGTGTGGCCGCCCGGAACCACAGTGGTCAACGGGACTATCGAGACCGTTCTTGCAAAGTATGAACTGGGAGCACAGGTCTCGCTTGGAGGAGGCGAGATCGAAGTTTCGAGGATTCGGACGGTCGTCGGCGACGAGAGCCAGTCGCACGCAAGCATGTGCAGCGCCGATGAGCGATTCTCCCGGGCCTTTCTGGCTTCTTCTAGCTAGTACACCTCGAGTTGGCTGACCATTTCGGGTCGCTGGCGTATGCTCGCGGTATGCCGTCGCGCTCTGGCGCTCTGGCCCCTGACCCGAAGTGCTCGGTATTGGAACCGACGTTCGCCCTCCAAGACCCATCCGGTATCCGGCACCGGGGAGCGCGTCGGGGCGCTCGGTATCGCCCGGCCGGGTTCAGCGGCTGGCGCCGGCGACGAAGGTGGCGACGATGTAGGTGGCGTGCCGGTCGAGGCTGCCGCGTCCTCGGTCGTTGCGCATCGTGGTTCTCGGGTCGGCGTGCGACGCGGCTTCTTGGACATCGCGCAGCGGGACGCCGGCGTCGAGAGCGGCAGTGATGAAGCTGTGTCGCAGTGAGTGCGGTGAGATCCGCTTGTCGATCCCGGCGGCCTTCGCCAGCCGCTTCACGATGCGACTCGCGGCGTGGCGGTCGAGGCGCCGTGTCATGTCGTGGTTCATGAAGATCGGGCCGTCGACTCGTTCGTCGATGTAGAGATCGAGCGCCCGGGCGGTGCGTGGTGCGAGTGGGATGGTGGCGGTCTTGCCGCCCTTGCGATGGATGAACAGGGTGCGGTGCCCGCGGTTCTGGTCGAGGTCGTCGATGTCGGCGCCGAGCGCTTCGGAGATCCGCAGCCCGTTCAACGCCAGCAGACACGCGAGCGCATGGTCTCGTCCGCCGCACAGACCGGCTTGGACGAGGAACCCGCCGAGCTCGTTGCGGTCGAGGCCGAGCGTCGACGATTCGTAGTTCTGCTTCGGCCGTCGCACGTGCGCGGCGGGGTTGCGGTCGAGGAGGCGTTCTTCGGTGCAGTAGGTGTAGAACCCGCAGATCGTCGACAGGCGCCGACCGATGGTGGCCGGTGCGAGACCTTGGGTTTCGGACCAGCGGGCGTAGAGCTCGATGTGGGCGCGTTCGGCATTGAACGCGGCGACGCTCTTGCTGTCGAGCCAGTCGATGAACTTGGTGAGGTCGATCCGGTAGGCGGCCATGGTCTGGCCGGAGTAGCCGGCCAAGAACCCTGCGACGGCTCGGTTCAACTGCTGACGTGCCGGGTCGGCGTCGGCGTGGACGAGTTGCCCGAACGAGTCGGTCGCGCTGACCTTGGCGCGGATGATGGTGGTGGTGTGCATGGCGGTGTCCTTTCGGAGATGGGTGAGGTGACCCAGCCGACCACCGCCCTCACGTCGCATCAAGGTAAGTTGATGTCGTGGATCCCGTGATCGTGGCGAGCGCACGCAAGCACGGGATCACTGATGACGACATGCTGCGCGCCTACCGACACCCGATCCGAGTGTTCGACCTCGACGACTTGGACATGCTGATCGGCGCCGACAACGCCGGTCGCATGCTCGAGATCGGCGTCGCTACAGCTGAGGGTGTCGAGTTCATCGTCCACGCCATGGCCGCCCGATCCAAGTTCCTGGAGACCTGACATGCCCCGTTCGATCCAAGAGATCCTCGACCACGCCGACGAACTCGCCAAGCGGTTCGAGGGCTACAAACCCGACCCAGCCGATGAACGTCCCGTCGAGGAGTACCTCCTCGAGCGCGCCGCGCTCGCTCGAGCGCGTAGTGAACGTCAAATCGTCGACGCGGTCACCGCCGCCCGAGCGAAGAGTGTTTCGTGGCAGCGGATCGGCGAACTCCTCGGCACATCAGCCCAGGCAGCGCAGCAGCGCTACGGCGCAGTCGTCGAAGCCGGCTGATACTGAGCGGGTCCACCCGAGCGGCAGGTGCCGCGATCGAGCGGCTCGACTGCCCGCGGTTGCTCGGGATTATCGGGTGGGTCGGGGGGACGCGCTTCCGGTCGCAGGCGATCGCTGTTGGGAGCTGGTCGGGTTCGTCACTTGCTCGAGGAAGAGGTTGGCGCCAGAGGTCCGGTCAGCGATGCGGTAGCGCAAGGGTTGGTCGAGGTCGACGGCCACGTCATCGAGCGCTGCGCTAACCGGCATGATTCAGAACGACGGTCGCGGGGACTGCCTCGGTTCCGTCGTCGCCACAGGCGACGAAGGTCTCGTGCACGACCGTGTCGATGAAGAGTCGGGGATCGTGGGCGACGTTGGTCAGTCCTCCAGGCGAGTACAGAGGTGGGGCTGACGCCGAGTGATCGAACCCGTTGCGTGTTGCCCCGGGGTCTCCTGCGACGACGCAGGAGACTCCGTTCGCTGAGGTCCAGGCTTCGGGTGTGTCCGATGAGGTGAACCGGTCCAGCCGCGAGGGGTAGAGCCCGGGGTGTGTCGTTACTCCGTGTGTCGCAGGCGAACTCGATGCCGCGACCGTTGGCGGATATCCTCCCTAAGTGGCACCTGTAACGCTCACCGATTGGAACGAGAACTGACCAACGTCCACGACTGGATCGCTCCGGGACGACGAAGAGCAGATTCCGAGTCGAAGCTCGTGCTCCAACACGGCAAGACACACAGGGAGTCGCTCTCCTCCCAGCAGATTGCGGAGCTCGTCGAGCGTCGGCTGAAGGGCTCAGCCGCACCGTCCGAGGGCGACGTCATCGCGATCGAGGCCCGCGTCTCAATTGACTTCGTCGTTGATCTGATCGCCAGCTTGGTCGCTGGCGCACTCGTGGCGCCGCTACCTGCGCTGACTGACGGCAAACGAGAAGGGGCAGCGTTCAAGCGGCTTGCCTCGACAATGCCAGTGCTGCGACCAACCAAGGTGATCGGAAGTGACCACTTCCGGGCAGCGTGTTGTGCGGTGTCGCATGCGCAGGGAACGATCCTGGACGATCGCACCACCGGAATCGGTCGACTCCGAGAGCCATCTGAACACAGTGGGGTGGTGCAATTCACCTCAGGCAGCACCTCAGCTCCCAAAGGCTGCGTCCTGTCGCAGGAGGCGATCCGGCAGAACCTCGCCATGATGCGAGAGGTCTTCTCCGTCACCGAACGTTCGATCGGGCTGTCGTGGCTACCGCTCCACCACGACATGGGTCTGTTCGGAGCACTCTTGATGCCGCTGGCAACACCCGGTATGGAGATGCATCTGATGCCGACCGAGCGCTTCATTGTCAGTCCTCGATCGTGGCTGCGTCTCCTGGCTCAGCACGCCGTCTCGATCTGTCCTATTCCCGGCTCGACTCTTGCTCTTCTCGATCGCCTCGCCCCTGCGGTTGAGCAATGCGACCTGTCCGCACTCGAGACACTCATCGTCGGCGCCGAGCCGATCGATCCACGGATCGCGAATAGGATCGTCCAGAGTCTTCTACGCTCAGGGGCGGACGCAGAGACGCTCCGGCCGGCGTACGGGATGGCCGAGGCCACGTTGCTGGTGTCGGCCTCCGAGAGCGTCTCCACGAGCGTCAGCACAGAAGGAAGGCCGTATGTGCGGCTCGGACCTCCCGCACCAGGCGTGACCGTGCGGTTCGCTACGTCCGATGACCAGGAGCCCTCGCGGATCACGGTCGACTCACCTTCGCTGATGTCGTGCTATCTCGATGAACCCGGCCGTCAGGGCCCGCTGGTGACAAACGATCTCGGCTACATGGACGATGGAGAGGTCGTCGTCGTCGGAAGGTCTGACGATGTGGTGATCGTGGCAGGGCAGAACATCCACCCGGTGGATGTCGAGTGGGAGCTTCAAGACCGATTGGGCACGTCGTGCCGGTCAGCGGTGATCGTGCAGACTCGCGCGGAGTCAAATGATCCCGGCGTGCACGTGCTGGTGGAAGTGAGCGGCCGAAGCGCACAGGAGCGCCATGCTGCGATCGAGGCCGATGTTCGCCGGACTTGTCTCGTGTCCGGCGGATTCTCTCCGTCGACGGTCAGCGTGCTCAGGCCCGGGACGATCCCGAGAACCACGAGCGGAAAGCCTCAAAGACGCTTGGCAGGGGCGCTCGTCGGGACAGCAGGCGTTGCCGGCGGGTCGACATGACGACGATTCGAGGTCTCGCTGAGATCGAGCAGTCACAGCAACTCACTGTCAACGGGACCATCCTCGCTCGACGACTAATCGCCGATCTCCGTCCGACACACTCACCTGAACCGTTCCTTGATCGTTGCCTCGTAATCGTCGCTCCACCCCGGTCGGGAACGACGTTCTTACAGAGCCTGTTCCACGCGCTTCCCCACGTCCGCACGCTGCCTGGGTGGCGGTGTGTCGGAGACGTCAACTCCACCATGAGCGAACGGATTTCGCTCCGGCGACTCGAGCGATCACATCTTGATCGCCTCGTCCCGAGTCTGATGCGTCACCACCCGATCTCGATCACTGGACCCGAGGAGCTCAATCAGCTCGGAGCCAGGCACGCGCTTTCCCTCACGCATCTCACGCTGTTCGGCATCGAGCCGTTCGCGCTAGAGCTTGACTCAGACGACGCCTACAGCGGGTTCTCTGTCTCCTCAGCACTCAATCGTGAGTTCCCTCGCTCGAGTCGGCCCGACACGGGCTACTGGGTCTTCAAGTGCCCGGAACTGTTTCATCGCACGTCGGATGCGCGGCGCATCTTTCCGAATGGCGTCTTGCTCAACATCGGCCGCGAACGAAAGAATGCGTTTGCGTCGTGGCGACGCTTGGTGCAAGCGGTCCACGCCGAGACCTGGCAAGTCGCCCGCCCGTTCGAGCAACAGTGGGAACGGTTCTTCGAGCCATCGGGCGACGTGGACATCACGGTCGACTTCGACGACCTCTGTGCGGCTCCGCTCGAAACCGTTCGACAACTCGACGAGCAAATGACCGACGATGTCGACAGCGACTACTCAGCCATCGAGGAACTCGCTGATCTGGTCCGTGCTGTCCGACCATCGCGGACGTCGTCCATCGGTGATACGAACGTCGATTCGGTCGCGGGTGGCCCACTACGGGACACCCGCGACCACACGTGCTAGCTGCGGTACTGCACGAAGTCGGGCAGCGGGGCACCGACGCCGAAGACAGCGTCAATGACAGCGCCCACCTCGATGTCCAACGCCTCGGTAAGCGATTGGACGCCGAGATCGAATCCTGAGTTGATCATCTCCAACGTCACGAGTACCTGGATGACCTCGAGCGAGTCGAGGTGGAGGTCCCCAATGGTCGATGCTTCGGAAACCGGGAACTGAGCCTGGTCGTCCAGACTTCTCCCGATCCGACCGCCGAGAAACTGCGTGAAGCGCTCGATCTCAGCGAGCGATCGAACCGAGGAGGCTTCTACGAGGCTCATGCGAACACCTCGGCGTCCGACGTGATCCGGAGGCCATCGAACTCGATGAGATTCGGGTCATGGGCCGTCGATCGAGGATCGAGGGGTCGTTCCGCCCCCGCCTCCCCGAGCCGTTGCAGCAGCCGCTCCTTCTCCATCGACAGGTAGATCAAGTCAGCTCGGTCCTCACCGAACCGCTCGTAGTCGACCAAGCGGGCCTCCTCCGAAACGAGCCCCGACGACATCACCGAACTGAACTGCTCGAGTGCAAGCGAGGTCGTCTCGAAGTAGAGCTTCTCGAACGGCCACGTCTCGAAGGCGTGGGCGGCGAGAGCGACCGCTCCGAGGAGCGCCAAACCGCCGCCGACCTGATCAGGGGCGGCCAAGCACGCCATGTGAGCTCGCTTCGAGCTCATGTTGGCGTTGTAGACCGATGCCAGCGCGACCGGCTCGCCTCCCAACCGACTCGTCACGAGATACTGCGCCAAGACTCCCGACCAGAGATCCCGTCGAAACACATCGGGCGGCGGGGTCGCCCCCCGGTACTTCCACGTCTTCGCCGCTGCGGGCGTCAGTGCCCACTGGTACAGCATCGGCACATCTTCTTCGCCGACGGGACGAAGCTGGACCAGGTCGAGCTTTGAAACCGCGTGGGGTGCTTTGAGGGTGCTCATCGCACGACCCCCTCGAAGCTCGGGAACTCGACTGCCAGCGTGCCGAGAATCTGGGTTTCGAGCAGCAGCTTCTGTGCGTCGATGCCCGTCTCGACCGCGCACCGCTGGTCGACCGACCAGATGGCCAGCTCGTACGCCTGTAGCTCGGCCCATTGCCCTTCGCTGAGGTCGAGCGTGCGGACTTCACCACTCTGCTCGGTGCGCAGCGGCATCTCAGCCATCTCGAAGGCCCGCGTCACCACTGCTGATGCGCCACCGTCGGGGTAGCCCTCAGACGCCATGCAGTCATCG
>JAWLEC010000076.1:0-15109 GCA_041686315.1 Ilumatobacteraceae bacterium | reverse complement strand
CCGGTGTCTGACACCGGATGCAACGTCGAGTTTGCGGGGCGGGATCGACGGGTACGCGCCGGCTGGTACTCGAGGGGAACCACCGGGACGACGAACGTGAGGAGTGACAGATGACGACACGTGTGGCGATCAACGGGCTCGGACGCATCGGTCGAGCGACACTGCGGGCACTGCTGGAAGAGGACGGGGTGGAGGTCGTCGCCGTCAACGACATCGCCGATCCCGAGAACCTCGCCTACCTGCTCCGCCACGACACCGTGTACGGCAGCCGCACCGACGCCCGATCGGAGGACTCCCGCCTCGTCGTGGGAGGTGTCGCGGGCGGCGACCGGTCGATCCAGGTGCTCGGCGTGAAGGACCCTGCCGAGCTGCCGTGGAGCGATCTCGACGTGGAGCTCGTCTTCGAGTGCACCGGGATCTTCCGCACCGAGGACGAGATGCGCCGACATCTCGACGCCGGTGCACGACGCGTCGTGCTGTCGGCCCCGGCGAAGGGTGGCGACGTGGCCACCGTGGTGCCGGGGGTGAACGACGACGACGTCACCGGCAACGAGCTCGTGTCGACGGCGAGCTGCACCACGAACTGCATCGCACCCGTGATGGAGGTCCTCGACCGGCGGGTCGGAGTGCGCAAGGCGACGATGACGACGGTCCACGCCTACACCTCGAGCCAGGAACTGGTCGACGCCCCGGCCGGCAAGTGGCGGCGCGGCCGCGCCGCAGCAGCCAACATCGTGCCGACGACCACCGGCGCAGCCGACGCCACCGGCAAGGTCGTGCCTGCGGTGAGCGGCCACTTCGACGGGGTAGCACTCCGGGTCCCGGTGGCCGCAGGATCGATCGCCGACATCGTCGCCGTCACCTCCCGTGACACCAGCGCCGAAGAACTGAACCGGATCTTCCGCGAGGAGAGCGAGAGCGACCGGTACCGGGGTGTGCTCGGTGTGAGCGACGACCCGCTCGTGTCGTCGGACATCGTGGGCGACGGTCACGGCTCGCTCGTCGACCTCACGATGACGGCGGTCACCGACGGCGACCTGGTCAAGGTGATGGCGTGGTACGACAACGAGTGGGGCTACGCCAAGCAGATGGTGCGCCATGCCCTGCGCTCGGTGGGCGACAGGGCCGGCGCCTCCCGGTAGCTCCCGCCCGGTGGCTCCCGGAACGGGCGGGGACGGGACCATGCATGAATCAGGCGCCGGCGTGGTAGGTCCCCCTCATGACGCCACCGACGGGATTCGACCGGAACTCGACGCATGCCGCCGGGGGCCGGCAACATCGAGCCCGCCGTCGACGTCGGTACGTCGCCGTGCTCGCGGTCGGAGTACTCGCACTCGCTGCGTGTGACGACGACGCCGTCGATCCACCCGACTCGTTCACCAGGCAGTCGCTCGACAGCGTCGCCGGGCAGCCGTACCCGAGCGCCGATCTGACCATCCGGCACCGAGCACCCCAGGCCGACGTCGACGTCACCTACATCGTGTCGTGCTCTCCGGGTGAGGCGACGCTCGAAGGCGACGACGTCGACGTCGATCCGCAGGAGGCGTGTGAAGCCCTCGGAGAACCTGCCGTGGTCGAGCGGCTGGTCGACGGCCCGCCCGAGGATCAGGTCTGCACCGAGCAGTTCGGGGGAGAGGACACGGCGACGATCGTGGGCACGCTCGAGACCGCGCCCATCGACGCCATGGTCGATCGGACGGACGGCTGCGGAATCTCGACCTGGGACGAACTGCTCGACCCGCTGCTGCCGCCCGCCGTGGGTGTGACCTGAGCGACGGGTGACCGCCGGCGTCCGGCAGGCCGGCACGACGTTTCCTGGCCGGCGTCACCGGGTATCCGTGCCGCATGGCCCGACAGGACCGCAACGCACCGACGACCGACACCGACCGCGACGCAACCGCCGATACGTCAGCCGAGGAGCGCTCGTCCACGGCCGCCGACACGTCCGAGACCGAGCCGGTCCGTGACTATCGCGGCACCGGCATCGTCTGGGGCGGAATTCTCGTGCTGCTCCTCGCGGTCGGGTTGATCATCGTGGCGTTCCAGAACAGCCAGGACGTGGAGTTCGACTTCCTCTGGATCGACACCACGGCACCGCTGGTGTTGATCATCGCGATCACCATCGCCGCGGCGATCGTGATCGACGAGATCGTCGGGTTCGTGTGGCGCCGCCGGCGACGCAGCCGACTGCGTGACCGCGACGAGTTGAAGCGCCTGCGCTCGCAGCAGTGACGCAGTGAGCCGTCAGGTGGACGAACCGGCAGCGAACCGGCTCGGGTCGATGGCGATGAAGGTCGCACCCGACCGGGCCAGCACGTCGCCCGTGGCAGCGACCGTCAACTCGCCGGACATGAACATCTTGCGGCCCTCGATGCGGTCGAGGCGGACACGGCAGTGCAGCGGCACGCCGATCGGCACACCGGCCTCGTAGCGCACCCGCAGTTCACCCGTGAACGCCGACTGTGTCCGGATCTGCAGCACGAACCCGAACACGTCGTCGAACAGTGCTGCGACGATGCCTCCGTGGCTGCGCTCCGGCGCACCCTCATGGGCCGCGCGGAGCGTGACCGATGCGACGGCGTCGTCGCCGTCGCGCCGGACCTCGATGTCGAGGCCCCACGGGCTGGCCCGGCCCGACACCGGCCGTTCGTCGTACGTGGTCATCAGCGACCCGTCCGGTGGTTCCTCGCCGAAGTCGCCGTCGCGCCGCACCTCGCTGCGTGAGCGGAGGGCACCCTCGTCGAGCCGGCGGGTGAGATCGTCGAGTGTTTGTGCGACATCGTCGAGCAGCTCGACGGAGGCGTGGTGGCCGACGAGCGCATGTCCGATGTCGCGGATGGCCCGTCCGGCACGGGCGCGAGCCTCGGCGATCCGGTCGGGATGGTCGTCCCGGGCGACGTGGACCAGCGGGTCGAGATGGGCGTCGGGCATCCCGGCGACCCTACGTTCGGTCGTCGTCGGTCGGCGAAGCGCGGCCGTGCGACGGTGCGGTCAGCCGATCTGGCGCTCCCGATCGGCCCAGTACGGGGCGCGCAGGTCCTTCTTCAGGATCTTGCCCGACGGGTTGCGGGGGAGTTCGTCGACGAAGTCGACCGACTTCGGCACCTTGAACCCGGCGATGCGGTCGCGCGCCCAGGCCATCACCGCCTGCGGTGTGACGTCCTCGTCCGGTGACGTCACCACGATCGCCTTCACCGCTTCGCCCCACTTCTCGTCGGGCACGCCGATCACGGCCACGTCGGCCACCCCCGGGCACCCCATGATCGCGTTCTCGACCTCGGCCGGGTACACGTTCTCGCCGCCCGACACGATCATGTCCTTCACCCGGTCGTGGAGGAACAGGTAGCCGTCCTTGCGGTACCCGGCGTCGCCGGTGCGGAACCAGCCCTCGTCGTCGAGCGCCCTGGCGGTCTCCTCGGGCTTGTTCCAGTACCCCACCATGATCTGCGGGCCCTTCAGCCACACCTCGCCGATCTCGCCGTCGGCGACGTCGTTGCCGTCCTCGCCGACGATGCGCATCTCCACCCACGGATACGGCTTGCCCGCCGACCGCAGCAGCTCGGGCTTGTTCTCGGGATCGTGATCCTCCGGTGGCAGTTCGACCACGGCGCCCGTCGTCTCCGTGAGCCCGTAGACCTGGACGAACTCGGTGCCGGCGAACTGCTCCATCGAGCCGCGCAGCACGCCCTCGGTGATCGGTGATGCGCCGTACGCGATCAGTTCCATCGACGACAGGTCGTGGTCGTGGGCGTGGGGCACGATCTGCAGGAAGGCGAGTACCGCCGGCACGTAGATCGCATGGGTGATGCCGTGCTGCTCGATCTCGCGCAGGATCCCGACCGGGTCGACCTCACGGTCGAGCACCATCTTCGCCGCCATCGCCAGGCTGACCAGCCCCCACCCGGAGCCGGCGATGTGGAACGTCGGCATCACCACGTGCGAGACGGAGTCGGGTGTGAACTTCCAGTTCGCCGGCACCTCGTCGATGAAACCGAAGAGGTTCTGGTTCGACAGCATCACCCCTTTCGGAAGGCCGGTCGTGCCGGAGGTGTAGAGCTGGAGACAGACGTCGTCCGGCGAGGCCGTGGCGCCCGGATCCGTGTCGGGTCGGTCGGCGACGAACTCGTCGAAGCTCGGGTGGCCGCCGCCGCTCGCTCCGATGACCACCGACGTCGTGACCGACTCGAGGCCCGGCTCGATCTCGCCCAGCTCACCGGCGAACTCGGAGCCGACGACGAGCACCTTCGCCCCGGCGTCGTTGACGATGTGGAGCTTCTCGGGCGGTGCGAGCCGCCAGTTCACGTCCACCAGCGTGGCGTTGATCTTCGCCGCTGCGAACATCAACTGGAAGTAGTCGACGCCGTTCTTCTCGATGCGCGCGATGCGGTCGCCGGCGCCCACCCCGGCAGCGAGCAACCCATTCGCGAGACGGTTGCTCGTTTCGTCGAGGGAACGCCACGTGTGCTCGTCGTCGCCCTCCACGATGGCGACGGCGTCCGGCCGTTCCTCGCGGTGCGTGCGGATGATCGAAGCGATGCTGTCCAGTGCCATGTCGAGTCCCCCCGTAGCAGTTGCGAACGGCAGGGACTGTAGATGCTCGGCCCGCAGTCCCGTTGCGTCGGGCCGCCCGCCGCACGGCACTGCGTCAACCGACGTGGCGCTGCCGGGAACGGAACTGACCCGGCGTCTCGCTGATCAGCTTGGCGAACTGGCGGGTCATGTCCGCCTGGTCGTAGAACCCGGCCGCCACGGCCACGTCGGCGGTGGGCAACGATGTGCGGGCCAGCAGGTCGGCGGCGCGATCGACGCGCTCGCGCAGCACGAACTGGGTGGGGGAGAGGCCGAACGCCCGGTGGAACCGTCGCCGGAGCTGGTCGGTGCTGCAATCGGCGATCCGTGCGAGATCCGACACGCGGATCGTGTCGCCGACGTGCCCACGGACGTGCTCGACCACACGGCCGAGCGACTGCACCTCGACGTCGTCTCGCGCCGTCTCCAGATCGCGGCTGATGCTGGCGATCCCCACGCCGTCCGGTGTGGTGACCGGGAGCTTGGTCGTCGAGTACCAACCCAACCGTCCGTCGGACCGCCGGATCAACTCGAGTTCGTTGTGCAGGGGCCGACCGGTGGAGGCAACGGCCAGATCCTGCTCTTCGTAGCGCACGGCCAGCTCCTCGTCGAACAGATCGCGGGCACGTCGACCGACCACATCGCGTTTCGACCGGCGGCCGGTACGTCGGACGAAGGCCCGATTGACGGCGAGATACGTGCCGTCGGGCGCCTTGAGGCAGAAGATCACCCAGACGAGGTCGTCGAACAACTCGATCAGCTCGTCCTGGCAGTCGAATCGAGCGGCCATCGGGGCGACGGTAGCCCCGGTACGGCCACGCCTTGTACGGATCGGGGCCACCCGGTGTCGGATCGCCACAAGCACCGTCCCGCAGGCGTCGACCAACGTGGATGCATGAACCTCGACCACGCCGAACCGGCCGCCGCCGACGTCGGCGACGACGTGCCCGGTGATGTGATCGCTGACGAGCTGACCGTCCTCGCCGACCGGGCAGTCGACCTGGTCGGAACGTGGGTCGCCTCCGCCGGCCGGCACGTCACGCGCCACGACCGCAGGACGGCGGGCCGGCTGGCACGGCTGGTCGCCGACGAGGACGGTGTGGTGTTCGCCATGCGCTTCGTCGACCGCGTGATCCGCCCGGAGGACGACCGGGTGGCCGCCCGTCAGCTCCGCCACCTGCTCGCCGACTCCGAACTCCCGGCGTTCCTGTCGCCGATCGACCGGCTCCTGCTGCGCGCGGGTGCGGTCGTCGCACCCGCCGCGCCCCGACTCGTGATGCCACTCGCCCGGCGCCGCATGCGACAGCTGGTCGGCCACCTCGTGGTCGACACCGACGGTGTGGCCCTGTCCGAGCATCTCGACCGGCGCCGCGAAGCCGGCTTCGCCATGAACGTCAACCTGCTCGGCGAAGCCGTGCTGGGCCCGGCGGAAGCCGAGCGTCGCTACACCCGACTCCTCGATCTCCTGGGCCACAGCGACGTCGACTACGTGTCGGTGAAGATCTCGGCCGTCGTGCCCCGCCTCGACCCCTGGGACCACGACGGCTCCGTCGAGCGCATCGTCGACCGGCTCCGGCCCCTCTACCGACGCGCTGCGGCCGCCGCGGCGACGGGGCGAACCGTGTTCGTCAACCTCGACATGGAGGAGTACCGCGACCTCGGCCTGACGATCGACGCCTTCACCACGGTGCTCGGGGAGGAGGAGTTCCACCGCCTCGATGCCGGCATCGTGCTGCAGGCGTACCTGCCCGATTCCGTGGCGGCGCTCGACCGTCTGGTCGACTGGGCGACCGCACGACATCGGCGGACCGTCGACGGGCACGCCGGCGGACGGATCAAGGTGCGCCTCGTGAAGGGCGCCAACCTGGCGATGGAACGTGTGGACGCCGAACTGCACGGATGGGAGCAAACGCCGTACACCACCAAGGCCGAGACCGACGCCAACTACAAGCGGTGCCTCGACCGGGTGCTGACGCCCGAATGCACCGAGGCGGTGCGGATCGGCGTCGCCAGCCACAACCTGTTCGACCTCGCCTTCGCCCGGCTGCTCGCCGAGCACCGGGGCGTCGTGGAACGGGTGCAGTTCGAGATGCTCGAGGGAATGGCCGACCACTACGCCCGCCGGCTCCTCGACGAGGGCGGGGTGCTGCTGTACACGCCGCTCGTCGCCGCGTCGGACTTCGACGTCGCCATCAGCTACCTCTTCCGCCGTCTGGAGGAGAACGCCACCGACGACAACTTCATCCACCACCTGTTCGACCTCGCACCGGGCTCTCCCGCCTTCGAGGCCGAGGCAGCCAGGTTCCGCCGCTCGGTGGTCGACCGGCACCGTGCCGGCATCGTGCCCCGTCGGCTGCAGCCCTCACCGTCCCGAGACGACGACGGTGCCGGCTTCTCCAACCAGCCGGACACCGATCCGGTGCTGCCGGCGAACCGTCACTGGGCCCGGCACGTGCGGGCGGCGGCACCGGCCGTGAGCGACGAACCGGCGCCGCAGGTCGACGACGTCGCCCACGTCGACGCCGAGATCGCCCGGCTGGTGGCCCGACGCCGGGAACCGGGCCCGGCGGACACCGAGCGCGCCGGCTGGCTCCGTGGCGCTGCCGACGAACTCGAACGCCGGCGAGGTGACCTGGTGTCGACGATGGTCGGTGAGGCACACAAGACGATCGACCAGGCCGACCCCGAGGTGTCCGAGGCCGTCGACTTCGCCCGCTACTACGCCACGCAGATCGCCGACCTCGACCGCCGTTGGGCTCACTTCGAGCCACTCGGCGTGGTCGTGGTGGCGTCACCGTGGAACTTCCCGGTCGCCATCCCGACCGGGGGCGTCATGGCGGCTCTGGCCGCCGGCAACGCCGTGGTCCTCAAGCCCGCACCCGAGGTGCGCCGCTGCGCCCGGCTCGTCGCCGAGTGCTGCTGGGCGGCCGGCGTCCCCCGCGATGTTCTCGCATTCGCACCGGCCCTCGACGACGAGGTCGGCCGGCGGGTGGTGACGCATCCCGACGTGTCGGCCGTCGTGCTGACCGGTGCCTACGAGACCGCCGAGCTGTTCCGGCACTGGCGACCCGACCTCGACCTGTTCGCCGAGACCTCGGGGAAGAACGCGCTCGTGATCACCCCCCACGCCGACATCGACCTCGCCGTCGCCGATCTGGTGGCCTCGGCCTTCGGACACGCCGGGCAGAAGTGTTCCGCCGCGAGCCTGGCCGTCTGCGTGGGAGGCATCGAACGGACCGAGCGGTTCCGCCGCCAGCTCGTCGACGCCGTGAGTGCGATCGAGGTCGGCCCGGCCCATCGTCCGGGCACCGACATGGCCCCCACCGTCGGCGAGCCGACCGGCAAGCTCCTGCGGGCACTCACCGAGCTCGACGACGGGGAATCGTGGCTGGTCCAGCCGCGCCGGGTGGAACTCGGCGACGGTGCCGGGGCGTGGACGCCCGGCGTGCGCATCGGGGTGCGGCCCGGGTCGTGGTTCCACCGCACCGAATGCTTCGGCCCGGTGATCGGCATCGTCTCCGTCGACGACCTCGACTCCGCCATCGCCGTCCAGAACGCCACCGACTTCGGGCTCACCGGCGGCATCCACTCTCTCGACGACGTCGAGATCGACCACTGGGTCGACCGGGTGGAGGTGGGCAACGCCTACGTCAACCGTGGCATCACCGGGGCCATCGTGCAGCGGCAGCCGTTCGGGGGCTGGAAGCGGTCGAGCGTCGGACCGGGCGCCAAGGCCGGCGGTCCCAACTACGTCGCCCAGCTCGGACGCTGGCAGCCGCAGCCGCGCCGCGACGACGATGCCTGGCTCACCTCGGCCCGGACGAGCGACCGTGAGGCATGGCGGACGGAGTTCTCCGTCCGACACGATCCCACCGGCCTGCGGTGCGAGTCGAACGTCTTCCGGTACCGCCCGCTGCCGTCGGTACTGGTCCGTATCGCAGCCGACGCCGATCCGGACGAGGCCACCCGCGTCCTCCACGCCGCCGCCGTCTGCGGGGTCGACGCCCGCGTATCCCGCGAGGAGGACGAACCCGACGAACAGCTGGCGCAACGTCTCCCTTCGCTGGAGACTCCCCGGATGCGGGTGGTGGGGACGCTGGACCCCGCCCTGCGCGACGCCGCGCGGTCCGCCGGCATCCACCCCGTCGACGATGCCGTCACCGCCGACGGCAGGATCGAGCTGCTGCACTACCTGCGCGAGCAGTCGATCTCACGGACCCGGCACCGGTACGGCAACCTCGTCTGAACTGCGGAGCTCCCCGGCGAGTCGCTCCTCGAAAATCGGATTCCCGAGCATGGATCGCGATGAGGGTGGGTACCGACACCTCACCACGAACATCCACCACGAACATCCACCATGCACATCCGACGAGGAGGAAGTCATGCTGTTGCGTTTCGATCCGTTCCAGGAATTCGAGCGACTCACCGAGGAGGCCCGCCGACCGGCCCGGACCATGCTGCTGTTCGACGCGATCCGCGAGGACGACCACGTCGTGATCGACTTCGACGTCCCCGGCATCGACAGCGACCACATCGACGTCACGGTCGAGAAGAACGAGCTGACCGTCACCGTCGATCGCCCGTGGGGCGACGGCGACCAGGACATCGTCGCTGCCGAGCGCCCTCACGGATCGTTCAGCCGTCAGCTGATGCTCGGCGACACGCTCGACATCGAGGGCCTCGAGGCGAATGTCGCCAATGGGGTGCTCACCGTCACGATCCCGGTGTCGGAGAAGTCGAAGCAGCGCAAGATCAGCGTCGGCGGCGGGTCGGGCGGATCCGAGGCGATCGATGCGTCCTCGTCGGACGCCGAACAGGGCGACGATTCCTGAGCGCGCGACCTCGGCAACACCGCCCGGGTGCGTCTCCACTCACCTGCCGGCCTACCCGTCCGGCAGCGGCGCCTACGATGCGAGCATGTGCGGCTGTCTCGTCGTTCTCCTCGGTGCGGTGTTCCCCCGGTTCACGATCGTGCTGTTGGAGATGTTCTCGGACTGGAACGACACCGCCTTCGACAGCTTCTGGATCGGCTTCGCCGGGTGGCTCTTCCTGCCCTACACCACCCTTGCCTACGTGCTGATGGACCAGTGGGGCGACCCGATCAACGGCTTCGGTTGGGTGATCGTCGCCTTCGCGTTCCTGGTGGACATCGGCAGCTGGTTCGGCGCCCAGTCGAAGGCCCAGCGCACCGTCTCGTGAACAGGCCGGGTTTCGCCGCCTCGCCTCGCCGGGCAACCTCACGCGGAGCGAGCAGAGGAGCAGCCCGATGGCCCAACCCGACCAGGACCAGATCGTCGACGCACTCCTGCGCCGTCACGGCCGCACCTATGCCTCCGAGGCGGGTATCCGCCTGGGCCGGAACACGCCGGCGCCGCTGTTCCAGCTCCTCTGTCTCTCGCTGCTGCTGAGTGCCCGGATCTCCGCCGACGCCGCGGTCGGGGCATCCCGTGCCCTGCGAGACGCCGGGTGGACGACGCCCGACAAGATGGCCGACTCCACGTGGGAGGAGCGCACCCGGGTGCTCAACGAGTCGGGATACGCCCGGTACGACGAGAGCACCTCACGGATGTTGGCCCAGACCGTCGAGACGCTGAACGACACCTACGGCGGGGACCTCCGCCAGTTGCGCGAAGCGGCCGACCACGACCCGGCCGAGGAACGCCGACTCCTGCAGGACTTCACGGGCATCGGCCAGGTCGGTGCATCGATCTTCAGCCGCGAGGTCCAACTCGTCTGGGACGAGCAGTATCCCTATGCCGACGACCGTGCACTCGAGTCGGCCGAACGGCTCGGGCTGGGCAGTGACGTGGCGGCGCTCGAGCGCCACACCGACGGCGTCGAGCTGTTCACCCGGCTGGTCGCCGCACTGGTGCGCAGCGGGCTCGCCGACGACCACGACGAGATCGTGGCGGACGCGGCCTGACGCCGTCGCCGCCGGGCGCGGTCACCGCATGATCTCGACCGCGATCCGGGCCATCAGGCGATTGCGTTCCCGTTGCCCGCCCGTGGTCGCCCGGCCCGACAGGTCGAGGTGATCGAAGCGGCCCGAGGCCAGGAGGCGCCGCCCGAGTTCGATCGCCGCGGCGACGCCGTCGAACCCGGTCTCCGACGCGGTGAAGCCGGCGGGGAGACGGACACCGGGGAACTGCGTCAGCGCACGCAGCGAACCCGGGTCGGTGACGACCGGAACGGGTGCGGCGAGCGGCACCGTGACACCGAGCGCTCTGGCCCGATCGGCGAATCCCACGAGATCGTCGACGTCGCCGGCATGGTTCAGCACGGCCAGGTCGGCGCCGGCCTGCTGCTTGGTCAGCAGGCGGGCCGGACGGCGATCGGTCGGAGCGCTGGCCGGGTTCTCGGCGACCGCGACCGCGGCGCCCGACGAGCGCGCCAGCGCGGCCAGCCGCGTGCCGTCCAGCTCGAAGCCCGCCGTGTGGTCGACCCCGAATCGAGCGGCAGGGTGGTCCCCGGTGACGCACAGCACGGCGCAGGCGCCGGCGTCCAGCACCCGGCCGATCTGTTCACGGCAGCCGGCGGCGTCGCGATCGCGGCACGTGACGGTGGCGATCGTGGTCAGACCCCTGTCGGTGACGGCGCGCACGAGGTCGGGGCCCGACACGCCGGTTCGATCGTCGAGGTGCTCGCCGATCAGGCCGGCGACGCCTGCCTCGCACAGCGCGTCGACGGCGGCGCCGAAGTCGGGATCGTCCGGTTCGGGGCGCAGGTCCACGACCACGGTCGGGAGATCGACCGGTCGTGGTGTCATCGAGCCCCGATCCCACACCACCGGCGGTGCCGTCACGAACGGACACGGACGGCCGTCCACCTCGCACCCGTGGTCGGTCACCCCGCCGCACGGGCCGTACACCATCGTCTTGGGGCAGTCGGGCTCGGCGCGGTTCATGTGAAGGGAAGCGCGACGACGGTGCCACCGCTGACCGTCTCGTGACCGGTGACCTCGATGGTGGTTCCCGGCTCGACGGCGGCGTCGAGCAGCGTCAGGCCGAGGTTCTGTTCGAATCTCGGCGACCACGCCGCAGCTCGGAGTTCTCCCACCGATCGGCCGTCGAGCGTGCTGGGATGGGGCCGCGCCAGCGTGTCCATCCGCGGTCCGTCGAGCCGGACGCCACGCAGCCGGCGTCGTGGCCCGTCGGCACGGATGCGTCGCAGTGCGTCGCGTCCCACGAAATCCACGTCGTCGGCGACGAGGTCGTCCAGACCGAGCTCGTAGGGGTCGGCGTGGTAGCCGGTGTCGGTGCCGTACGACAGCAGCACGTTCTCGATGCGTTCCGACGGGTTGGGCGCGGCCGGTCCGATGTCGAACCCCTCGCCTGCGGCCCACACCGCGTCCCAGACGTCGCCGGCCCGATCGGTGTCGTCGACGAAGATCTCTACCCCGCCCTGGTTGCTCCACCCCGAGTTGCAGACCGTCACCGCCACGCCGCCGATGTGTGCATCGACGAACTGCAGCGGGTCCAGCTCGGCCGTCCCGTCGAGTCCCAGCTTCGCCGTCACCTCGTGGGCCTGCGGCCCCTGGACGGCCAACGTGGCGGTGTCCAGCTCCCGCACCGTGCACGCCAGCCCGCGGGCGCGGGTGGTCGCATCGATCCAGAGGCGCATGTCGCGGTCGGCGATCGAGAACCTCCACGTGCCGTCGGCCGTGTGCAGCAGGATCGGGTCGTTCACCAGCTGGCCGTCGTGGTCGACCATGGGTGCGTACCGGGCGTATCCGCTCGGGATCCGACCCGTGTCGACCACGGTCACGGCCTGCACGGCCCGGTCGGCGTCGGCGCCGCGTACCTCGATGTGCCGCTGGGCCGCCACGTCCCACATCGTGACGCCCGTGGTGAGGCGGCGGTACTCGAGGTCGGGGTCGCCGTACCCCATCGGGAGCCACATGTGGTTGTAACACGTCACGGTGCGCAGGCCCAGGGCGACGGTGCGGTCGAAGAACGGCGAGGCGCGCACCCTCGGCCCGATGGCGGCCAGCAGCTCTCGTTGCACGCTCATCCTCCAGGCCTACCCGATCTGCCGGAGATCGCGCACCGGTCAGGCATGGACGTCACGGCGGGCGAACACGGCCGCCGACACGACGACGCCCGCCGCCGACCATGCCAGCAGCACGGCGACGGCCTGCCCGGTGCCGACCAGGTCGTTCACGCCGGGTGCCCCCTGTGTCGTCTCGGCGAAGCTCCCGGCGAGGGAGCCGGCGTTGGTGCCCGGCAGCGCCTTCGCCGTCACCTCGATCACCTCCGACCTCGACACGAACGTCCGCAGGAGCAGTTCGACGACGAACAGGTACACGAGCCCGGCCCCGATCACGGCGCCGCTGCTGCGAGCCAGCACGCCACCGGCCAGACCCAGCACGGCACCGACGGCGAGGATCAGCCACGCGGCACCCAGCCCGCGCAACACCTCGGCGACGGGTGGCGGTGAGGCCGACTCGTTCTCGACGACGGCGATCACCCACGAGCTGGCAGCCCCGGCGGCGAAGGCCGCCACGGCGACGATCACCACCGCGGCGACCAGCACGATCGACTTGGCGGCGAGCATCGTGACGCGACCGGGACCCCACAGCACGACCGAGCGGATCGTCCGCCACGTGTACTCGCTGCCCGAGGTGAGCGCGCCGAGCACGAGTGCGAGGGCCAGGTAGAACAGGGGAAATCCGCTGATCGCGTTCTCCACCAGTTGCTCGGGCAGCAGCGTCTCCAAGGGGACCGAATAGCCCCGTTCGCCGGGTGCCGACCCCGGGTCGGCGCCGTCGGTGCCGACGAGATAGGGGATCATGTACCCGAACACGATCGACATGGCGGCCGCCGCGACGGCCGACCACCACAGCGCCGGTCGGCGTACGAGCTTGTCGTATTCGACTCGGATCGCAGCGATCACGACGACGTCACCTCCATGTAGGCCTCTTCCAGGGATCGGCGCCGTTCGCCGATCTCGTACACCTCGACGTCGGCGTCGACGAACGCCCGGACGATCTCCGGGGTGCGATCGGGCCCGGCGCCGATCACCAACCGACCGTCGCCGTCGTCGCGATGGCCGATGTCGAGGTCGTCCAGGACCTTCGTGGCGGTGTCGCGGGGCCGGAGACGGGCGTGCAGTTCCTCGCTGTCGCCCTTGTGGAGCTCGTCGAGTTCGCCCTGGAACACGAGCCGGCCGTGGTGGATGACCGCAACCCGGTCACAGATCCGGTCGATCTCCGTCAGGAGGTGGCTGGAGACGACGATCGTCCGCCTGCCGCCGGCCAGACGCTCGAGCAGCTCGCGGATCTCCACCATGCCCGACGGATCGAGCCCGGCGCTGGGCTCGTCGAGGAGCAGCAGGTCGGGGTCGTGGACCAGCGCGGCGGCGATCCCCAGTCGTTGGCGCATCCCGGTCGAATAGCCCCCGGCCGGTCGATCGGCCGCGTCCGCGAGACCCAGCGTCTCCAACTGCTCCTCGACGGCGTCCGAACCTGCGCCGACGAGCCGGGCCAGCAGGTCGAGGTTCTTGCGCCCGCTCAGGTAGGGGTACACCGCAGGTTCCTCGATCACGGCGCCGACCCGCTGCGGGGTGGTGCCCGGCTTCGCCTCGAGCACGTCGACACTCCCGCTCGACGGACGGATCAATCCGGTCAGCATGCGCAGCGTCGTCGACTTGCCCGAGCCGTTCGGCCCGAGCAGCCCGAACAGTTCGCCGGTCCGCACCTCGAGATCGATCGAGTCGACGACGGTCTCGTCGCCGAAGCGTCTCGTCAGCTGGGACGTGCGGATCGCGACGCCGTCATCCGGCGTCGGTGTGTTCCGGGCCATGCGCCGGTCCTACCCGGTCACGCTTTCTGGTGAACAAACGACGATCTGGCGGCATGCGCGCCCGATGTTGACGGCCGTGCGAGGATCGACGGCATGTCCGATCGCTTCCTCGTCACCACCGACTGGTTGGCCGAGCACCTCGACGACGACGGTGTACGGATCCTCGACGTCTCCGGCTTCCTCGACGATGCAGGGGTCAACCGAGCCCACGACGAGTACCTCGCCGAACACATCCCCGGTGCCGTCTGGTTCGACGTCACGTCCACCCACGGTGAGCTCAGCGACCCGACGTCGTCGCTGTCGTGGACGTGGCCACCGATGGAGCAGATCGAGGCGGCGATGAGCCGGGTCGGCGTGACCCGCGAGACGACCGTGGTGATCGCGGGCCGCACCTTCGACCGCCCGCTCGGACTGGGCACCATGTGGTGCACACGCGCCTGGTGGACGCTGCATCACAGCGGTGTGCGCTGCGTGATCCTCGAAGGTGGTCTCGAGCGTTGGCGTGCCGAAGGACGCCCGACCGAGTCGGGGCCGGTGTGGGTGGCGCCCGCGACCTTCGCGGGCGAGGACCGCCGTGACGAGGCGATCGCCGACCGTCACGACGTCGAGGCGGCTCTGGTCGACGGCGCGAGCTGCGTGATCGATGCGCTGCCCGAGGCGTCGTTCACAGGCGTACAGGCCAACTACGCACGGCCCGGACACATCACGGGCGCACAGAACGTGCCGTACCCGCAGTTGAT
>JAWLEC010000240.1:0-3486 GCA_041686315.1 Ilumatobacteraceae bacterium | reverse complement strand
GCCGATCAGACCGCGTCGACACCCTCCTCGGCGGTGCGGATCCGCACGAGCCGCTCGACGTCGGTGACCCAGATCTTGCCGTCGCCGATCTTGCCGGTGGCGGCCGACGACACGATGGCATCGACGACACCGTCGACGACGTCGTCGCCGACGACCACGCTGAGGCTCACCTTGGGGACGAAGTCGATCTTGTACTCCGCACCGCGATAGGTCTCGGTGTGGCCGCCCTGGCGGCCGAAGCCGCGGACCTCCGTCACCGTGATGCCGGCGACGCCGGCTGCCTTGAGGGCATCTTTGACGTCATCGAGTTTGAACGGCTTGATGACCGCTGTCACGAGTTTCATGTGTTTGGTTCCTTTGTGGATCGAAGTGGTGACTCTTGGTTACTCGACGAGAGGTCAGGAGGAGTGGGCGACATCGGCGGCGTAGCCCTGCAGGCCGTGCTCGAGCACGTCGAGACCCTCGAACTCCTCCTCGGGGCTGACACGCAGGCCGACGGTGGCCTTGATGCCGGCGAAGAGGGCGGCGGTGGTGACACCGACCCACACGAGGATGATCAGCACCATCAGCGCCTGCACGGCGAGCTGCTCGAAGCCGCCGCCGTAGAACAGGCCGGCGTCCTCACGGCCGAGGAAGGCATCGTCGTAGGTGGCGAACAGGCCGATGGACAGCACGCCCCAGGCTCCGACGACACCGTGCACGCTCACGGCGCCGACCGGGTCGTCGATCTTCACCTTGTCGAAGAAGAGGACGGAGAAGACCACGATCACGCCGCCGACGGCACCGATCACGACCGACATCATCGGCGTGACGGCACCACACGGGCCCGTGATGGCGACGAGACCGGCGAGCGCTCCGTTGCCGATCATGGCGACGTCGGGCTTGCCGCTCTTGATCCAGATCGTGATCGTGGTGAGCAGGGCGCCGGCGGCAGCGGCGAGCATCGTGTTGACGGCGATGGTCGAGACGAACTCGTCGGCGAGCAGCTCGGAACCGGGGTTGAAGCCGAACCAGCCGACCCAGAGGATGAACACACCGAGCGTGGCGAACGGGATGCTGTGACCGGGGATGGCCCGGACGTTGCCTTCGCTGTCGTACTTGCCGATGCGGGGGCCGAGGAAGAGCGCACCCATGAAGGCGGCGACACCACCGGTCATGTGCACGATGCCCGATCCGGCGAAGTCGGAGAAGACGGCGTCACCGATCTGGATGTCGGCGATCAGGCCGCCGCCCCAGGTCCAGTGCACGACCACCGGGTAGATGACGGCACACATCACCACGGAGAAGATGAGGTACGACGTGAACTTCGTCCGTTCGGCCATGGCACCGGAAGCGATCGTGACCGCCGTCGCGGCGAAGACCGCCTGGAAGAAGAACGTCGTGGCCGGGCTCAGGCCTCCCTCCGGGATGGCGGCCATGTCGAGGCCCTGGAGGAAGAAGTTGTCGGTGCCGATGAACCAGCCTCCGCTCTCACCGAACGCGAAGGCGTAGCCGGTGGCGAAGAAGGCGAGGATGCCCACCGTTGCGTCGGCGATGTTCTTGGCGAAGATGTTCACGACGTTCTTGGCGCGGGTGAGACCGGCCTCGACGAGGGCGAAGCCTGCCTGCATGAAGAACACCAGGACACCTGCGATGAACACCCAGATGTTGTTCAGGTAGTCCTGGGCCGTCGGTACGTACTCCTGGGCGAAGCCGACACTGGGTGTGATGGCCAAGACGGCGACGACGCCGCCCAGACCGGACATGATTCGAAGCGCATGTTTGCGCACGGGTCCTCCAATAAGGGGATAGGGAACAGGGTGGAGAGTCCAGTGGCGCCATTGCCGTCCGGATTGGGGCCGCAACCTACGGAAGCGTCATTTCCCGTTTGTCGCCGCACTGTTTCCTGCGTGTGAAACGTCCGACGGTGGTCGATCGACCGCGATCGCGATCGCTCGGGCGCTCTCCCGTCGCGACTCGCCGGTACCGGCGCGCGGGTCCGGACTTGACCCGCGGGTCAAGTGGCGGGGCAGAATACGGGTATGGATCTCACCTATCCCCCCGAAGCCGAGGAGTTCCGCGCCGAGATCAGGGCGTGGCTGCACGAGAACCTGCCCGACGGTTGGTTCGACGAGGGCTTCGAGATGACCGACGAGGAGCGCCGGCGCTTCAACGAGCAGTGGCCACAGAAGCTGTTCGAGGGCGGCTGGATCTGCGCCACCTGGCCGGAGGAATACGGTGGCAAGGGCCTCAGCACCATGCAGGGCGTGGTGCTCGCCGAGGAGTTCGCCAACGCGAAGGCGCCGATGCGCGGCGACTTCTTCGGCGACACGCTCGTCGGGCCCACCTTGTTGCAGTGGGGCACCGAGGAACAGAAGAAGGAGTTCCTTCCCGGCATCCTGAACGGCACCACTCGCTGGTGCCAGGGGTTCTCCGAGCCGAACTCGGGATCGGACCTCGCCAGCCTCAAGACGTCGGCGGTGCTCGACGGCGACGAGTGGGTGATCAACGGCCAGAAGGTGTGGACCACGCAGGGCCACCACGCCGACTACTGCTTCCTGCTCACCCGCACCGACCCCGACGTGAAGAAGCACGCCGGCATCTCCTACATGCTGGTGCCGATGAAGCAACCCGGGGTGGAGGTGCGTGGCATCACCCAGCCCGACGGCACGGCCGAGTTCTGCGAGGTGTTCTTCGACAACGCCCGTTGCGCGAAGGGCGCAGTGGTCGGTGGCGTGAACAACGGCTGGAAGGTCGCCAACTCCACGCTGGCGTTCGAGCGTGGCCAGTCGGCCACCACCGGATACCGCCGCTTCGCCGAGGAGTACCGCCTGATGGTCGAAGCCGCCGAGGGGAACGGTCGCATCGCCGATCCGCACATCCGTCAGCGGCTGATGGAGTTCTACACCAAGATCCAGATCCTGCGCATCAACGGGTTGCGGAACCTGTCGGCAACCCTCAACGACAGCAAGGACATGAGCGTGATCGCGCTCGGGGCGACGAACAAGATGTTCTGGTCCGAGATGCACAAGGCGGCCATGGAACTGGCGCTCGACATCCACGGTGCGGAGTCGATGCTCGTCGACGTCGGCCCCGAGTCGGGTGGCTGGCCGGGTGCGGCGCGTGACAAGCGCCGTGAGGGCTACCCCGTGAGCCCGATGATGTCGTCGTTCTTCTTCTCCCGCTCGGAGACGATCTGGGGCGGCACCAGCCAGATCCAGCGCAACATCGTCGGCGAGCGCGTGCTCGGTCTCCCCAAGGAGCCCAAGCCCGCCACTGAATCCTGACCCCACCAACCCACCCGAACGCGTGAACAGTGTGCGGTCGGTGGCCGCATACTGATCACGCGTTCCGCCTGGGTGACGCGGTCCGGCCGGCGGCGGTCCGGCGCTCAGCGTCTATGCGGCGACACGGATCTCGGCGCAGCGTCGCCGGTGCAGGTCGACGAGCTCGGCGATGTGAGATGCGAAATCCGCAGCGAGCTCCTGGTCGGTGACGCGGTCCACC
>JAWLEC010000075.1:0-15288 GCA_041686315.1 Ilumatobacteraceae bacterium | reverse complement strand
GCGGGGCGCTGGGCGGACTTGAGCTATCCGTCGACGGCGCGGTCGACGCTTCCCCCGGTCGACATCGACCCCGACGACGATGCCTGCATCTTCTACACCTCCGGCACCACGGGAGCCCCGAAGGGCGCCCAGCTCACCCACCGGGGATCGGTGCACAACCTGATGCACATGGCCTTCATGGCCACGGTGGCCGGTGCGGCCGCCGCCAAGGCCGGCGAGCCGCCCGCAGCAGCGACCGACGGTCAGCCCGGGCAGAACGTGTTCATGGCCCCCACGCCCCTGTTCCACGTGACGGCCAACAACTGTCTCCTGCACCCGGCCACGCTCACCGGTTCCCGCCTCGTACTCACCTACAAGTGGGATGCCGGGCGCGCACTCGAGCTGATCGAGCGCGAGGGCGTCACCAACTTCTCGGGTGTGCCCACGATGAGCCGCGAGCTGCTCATGCATCCGGACTGGACCAGGCGCGACACGTCGACCCTGGCGGGCATGGGCGGTGGTGGCGCCCCGCTGCAGCCCGACCTCGTCGAGAAGATCGACAAGTCGCTCAGCGGTGGTGTCCCGAGCACGGGATACGGGCTCACCGAGACCCACGGCATCGTCACCGCCAACTCGGGCGGGCTCTACGTCGCCAAGCCGGCGTCGTGCGGCCGGATCGTGCCGACGCTCGACGCCAAGCTCGTCGACGAGTTCGACGAGGAGGTGGCGCCCGGTGAGACGGGCGAGCTGTGCGTGCGCGGGTCGGTGGTGATCAAGGGGTACCTCAACCGGCCCGAGGCCACGGCGGACGCGATCCGCGACGGCTGGTTCCACACGGGTGACGTCGCCCGCATCGACGACGACGGGTTCGTGTTCATCGTCGACCGCATCAAGGACATGGTGCTGCGCGGCGGCGAGAACGTGTACTGCTCGGAAGTGGAGGCGGCGATCTACGAACTCGACGGTGTCGCCGAGGTGGCGGTGTTCGGCGTGCCCGACGACCGTCTGGGAGAGCTCGTGGCCGCCGCGATCGTGCTGGCGCCGGGCGCCACGATGACCGAGGAGCAGCTCCGCACGGCCCTCGACGGTCATCTGGCGAAGTACAAGATCCCCGAGCGGGTGTGGTTCCTCAACGAGTCGTTGCCGCGCAATGCCAACGGCAAGTTCGTCAAGCGCGAGCTGAAGGAGACACTGCTCGCCGGGTGAGGTCCCCACCCCGGTACGGGGATAGGTTGAGACCACAACTGAACGACCTGCGGGGTTGGGTGCAATTCCCGACCGGTGGTGAGAGCCCACGACCTTCCCGGCATCCGCCGGGGAGCTGACCCGGTGGAATTCCGGGGCCGACGGTGACAGTCCGGATGGGAGCAGGTTCACCACACCGGCGGCCCGCGCGCCCTCGGTGCGGCTGCTCGTCGCCCCGCCACCGAGAGACGAGCGAGGCATGAACGAACTCGAGGCGATGGGCGCCGCGATGGCGGCCGCGTCCACCGTGCGGCGGCACACCTCGCCGAACCCGTGGGTGGGTGCCGTCGTCGTGTCCGCCGGCGGCGACATGGTGGCCACGGGGGCCACCGAGCCGCCGGGTGGCCGCCACGCCGAGGTCGTCGCACTCGATGCCGCCGGTGACTCGGCCCACGGCGCCACGCTGGTCTGCACGCTGGAACCCTGCAGTCATCACGGCCGGACCGGTCCGTGCGCCGAGCGGATCATCGAGTCGGGCGTGTGCCGGGTGGTGATCGGCGTGCCCGACCCCGATCCGGTCGTCGCCGGCCGGGGCGTCGGGAGACTCCGGGCGGCAGGGATCGACGTCGTCGTCGGTGTCGGCTCCGCCGACGTCGAACAGCAGCTCGCCGCGTACCTGCACCACCGCCGCACGGGGCGGCCCTACGTGGTGTGCAAGCTCGCCACCACGCTCGACGGTGCGACGGCAGCCGTCGACGGCACGTCCAAGTGGATCACGGGTGAGGCCGCACGCTGCGATGCCCATCGCCTCCGGGCCGAGAGCGACGCCGTCGTCGTCGGTGCCGGAACCGTGCGCGCCGACGACCCCGAGCTCACCGTCCGCCACGTCGACGGCCGCGACCCGCTGCGTGTGGTGTTGGGCACCGCACCGGCAGGTGCGCGGATCCACCCCTGTCTCGAGTGGACCGGCACGATCGCCGAGCTGCTCGACCACCTCGGTGCACGTGGCGTGGTGCAGCTGATGGTCGAGGGCGGAGCCCGGGTGACGGCGTCGCTCCACGAGTCGGGCGCCGTCGACCGGTACGTCCTCTACGTCGCTCCGGCACTCATGGGTGGTGCCGGAGGCGTGCCGGTGATCGCCGGGCGACCGGCGCCGTCGATCACCGACCTCTGGCGGGGCCGCATCGATCGCGTGGAACGCATCGGTGACGACCTCAGGATCGAACTCGTACCGACCCGGGCATCCGCCCGGGCGACACTCACCCGAGAGGAGACGCACTGATGTTCACCGGCATCGTCGAGGAGATGGGACGGATCGAGTCGATCGGGGGCGGGACGCTGCGGATCCGGGCCGTCACCGTGCTCGACGGCGTGCGGATCGGCGACTCGATCGCCGTCAACGGCTGCTGCCTCACCGTGGTCGCCGCGGGGGACGACTGGTGGCAGGCCGACGTGTCGGAGGAGACCCTGTCGAGGACCAGCCTGAGAGGCGCTGTTCCCGACGATCCGGTCAACCTCGAACGTGCCGTGCGCGCCGACGACCGCCTCGGTGGCCACGTCGTCCAGGGCCATGTCGACGCCGTCGGCACGGTCGTGCAGCCCTGGCCCGAGCTCCGGGTGCAGGTACCCGAGCAGCTGCTCCGCTACATCGTGGAGAAGGGTTCGATCACCGTCGACGGCGTCAGCCTGACGGTCGTGGACGCTCTCGCCGACGGCTTCACCGTGGCGATCATCCCGCACACGGCGGAGGTCACGAGCCTCGGCACGAAGCAGCCCGGCGACCCCGTGAACCTCGAGGTCGACGTGATGGCCAAGTACGTCGAACGGCTGCTCGAGCCCTACCTGCCCCCATCGGTTCCGTCACAGGGAGAACGCACATGAGCATCCGATTCGATCCCATCGAGGAGGCGATCGCCGCCGTCGGCCGCGGCGAGATCGTCGTCGTCGCCGACGACGAGGACCGGGAGAACGAGGGCGACCTCATCATGGCCGCCGACCTGGCGACGCCCGAGGCGCTCACGTTCTTCGTGCGCCACACCTCGGGAGTGATCTGTGTCGGGCTCACCGGGCAGCGCTGTGCCGAACTCGAACTCCCGCAGATGGTCGTGTCGGCCGACAACAGCGAGGCACTCGGGACGGCGTTCACCGTCAGCGTCGACGCACGCGACGACACGACCACCGGGATCTCTGCCGCGGACCGTGCCCGTACGTTGCGCGCCCTGGCTGACCCCGAGCGCGGAGCGCAGTCGTTCAACCGCCCCGGGCACGTGTTCCCGCTGCGAGCACGTCCGGGCGGCGTCCTCAAGCGAGCCGGCCACACCGAGGCCGCCGTCGACCTCGCCGCCCTCGCCGGCCGGCAGCCGGCCGGTGTGCTCTGCGAGGTGGTGCTCGACGACGGCCGGATGGCCCGGGCACCCGAACTCCGCCGCTTCGCCGACGAGCACGGGTTGCTGTTCGTGTCGATCGCCGACCTGATCCGTCACCGCCACCGGTCCGAACGGCTGGTCGAACGCACGGCGTCGGCCCGGGTGCCGACGCAGTGGGGCGAGTTCCAGTGCCACGCCTACGAGAGCAGCGTCGACGGCCAGACGCACCTGGCCTACACGGCGGGCGACGTGACCACCGACGAACCCGTGCTCGTGCGGGTCCACAGTGAGTGCATCACCGGCGACGTGTTCGGCAGTGTCAAGTGCGACTGCGGCCCGCAGCTGCAGGAGGCCATGCGCAGGGTGGCCGAAGCCGGGCGTGGCGTCGTCGTGTACCTACGTGGCCACGAGGGCCGCGGCGTCGGCATCTCCCACAAACTGCGGGCGTACGAGTTGCAGGAGCAGGGCTTCGACACCGTCGACGCCAACGTCGAACTCGGCCTGCCCGTCGACACCCGCGAGTACGGCGTCGGCGCGCAGATCCTGGCCGACCTCGGCGTCCGGCAGCTGCGCCTGATGACCAACAACCCCGACAAGTACAGCGGGCTGGAGGGATACGGGCTCACGGTCACCGAACGTGTTCCGATCCACCTGCGCGCACATCCGGAGGCGGCCCGCTACCTGGCCACCAAGCGCGACCGGATGGGTCACCTGCTGCCCACCGACCTGGAGGCACAGCCGTGAGCCGCGACCTGCGGTCGTCGGACACCACCCGCTCGGCCCCCGACGGCGCCGGCCGCTCCGTGGCGATCGTCTCCAGCCGCTTCAACGAGGTGATCGTCGAGCAACTCGTACGCGGCGCGCGCGACACGCTGCTCGCCCACGCTGTGACGGCGATCGACACGTACCGGGTGCCGGGCGCTCTGGAGATCCCGCAGTTCGCACGCGCCGTCGTGGCCACGGGCCGCTACGACGCACTGGTGGCGCTCGGCGCCGTCATCAAGGGCGACACCTACCACTTCGAGGTGGTCTGCGACGCCAGTGCGGCCGGTCTGATGCAGCTGTCGATGTCCACCGACGTGGTCGTCACCAACGGCATCCTCACCGTCTACGACGAGGAGCAGGCGACGGTGCGCAGCGGGACGGACGATCGCAACAAGGGAACCGAGGCGGCGCTCGCCGCACTCGAGACGCTGCAGGCGCTCGGCCGCCTCCGGGAGGCGTCGGCACCGTGAATCCTCCCACCTGGTGTGGCGGGACGGCGTGACGGTGGAATCGATGCCCCGGTCGCGATCGGCGTGCGGCGGGCCTCCTCTCGAATCGTTACGCTCGCGTCGGTGATCCCGATCGTCACGCCGGAGGAGATGGCCGCCGTCGACGCGGCCGCTCCCGAACCGGTCGACGAACTGGTCGAACGTGCCGGCCGTGCCGTCGCACGGATCGCCCACGAGATGCTGGGCGGCTCGTACGGGCGCGTCGTCACGGTGATCGCCGGCGGCGGCAACAACGGCGCCGACGGTCGGACCGCCGCCACCCTCCTCTCCCGGCGGGGTGTCCGCGTCCACGTCGTCGACGCCTCGACCAGGCCGCCCGTCCTGCCCGTGTCCGACCTGGTGATCGACGCTGCGTTCGGCACCGGCTACCGGCCGCGTGACGGGGAACCCTGGGTCGCGCCCGAGGTGCCCCCCGTCAGCCGCCGAGGTGTGCCGGCGCAGGTTTTGGCGGTCGACATCCCCAGCGGCGTCGACGCACTCACCGGCGCCGCCGGGCCGGGTGTGCTGCCCGCCGACCGCACGGTCACCTTCCAGGCGATGAAACCCGGGCTGGTGTTCGGGGCAGGAGCCGGGCTCGCGGGCGACGTGGACGTGGTCGACATCGGCCTGGACGTGTCCGGGGCCACCCGCCACCTCGTGGAGGCCGACGACGTCGCCACCTGGTGGCCGGTACGCGGCGTGCAGGCGCACAAGTGGCACGGTGCCGTCCGTGTCGTCGCCGGCTCGGCGGGCATGCTGGGCGCCGGGCGACTGTGTGCAGCAGGCGCAGCTCGGGCGGGAGCCGGCCTCGTGTCACTGTCGAGTCCGGGCGCCCACGCCGGTGCGCGCGACGAGGTGATCCAGCACGACGTCGCCGAGGCCGGCTTCGCCGACGAGGTGCTCGACGATCTGGCCCGCTTCGGCGCACTCGTGGTCGGGCCGGGCCTCGGCCGTCACGATGACACGGTGTCGTCGGTTCGGGCGCTGATCGCCGATGCCGCCGTGCCCGTGGCGATCGACGGTGACGGCCTGTTCGCCACCGCCTGGAGCGGTGACGGTGCTGCGCCGTTGCTCCGGTCACGTTCGTTGCCGACCGTGTTGACACCCCACGACGGTGAGTACGCACTGCTCACCGGTGACCCGCCGAGCGACGACCGCGTGGCTGCAGCGCTCTCCTTGGCTGCCGACACGGAGTGCACGGTGCTGCTCAAGGGGCCGACCACCGTGGTGGCCTCGCCCGACGGTGACGTGCTGGTGGTGGATCACGGTGACCAGCGGCTGGCGACGGCCGGGTCCGGCGACGTGCTCGCGGGCATGGTGGGAGCGGCGCTGGCGGCGGGCGTGCCGCCGTTGCGGGCGGCGGCGGCGGCCGCCTGGCTGCATGCCGACGCCGCACGGCGCGGCCCGGCCCAGGGGCTCCTGGCCGGGGACATCGTCGACCTCCTGCCTGCGGCGCTGGCGGCGTTGCGGTGAACGGCGGCACGCAGTCGGCGATGCGCTGGGCGTGGGCCGAGATCGACCTCGACGCCATCCGCCACAACGTGGAGCACCTGCGGTCGGTGGTCGCTCCGGCGGCGGTGTGGGCGGTGGTGAAGGCCGACGGCTACGGCCACGGAGCGGTCGACGTGGCGAGAGCGGCGATGAGCGCGGGAGCGGAAGGGCTCTGCGTCGCTCTGGTCCGCGAGGGGATCGAGCTGCGCCGTGCGGGCATCGATGCGCCCATCCTGCTGTTGAGCGAGCAGCCTCCGGAAGCCGCCTCGCACATCATCGAGTACCGCCTGACCCCGACGGTGTACACCCGGGCGTTCCTCGACGCCCTCGCCCGGGAGCGGCCGAACGGTCTCCCGGTGCACCTGAAGATCGACACCGGGATGCAGCGGGTCGGCGCCCACACCCATGCCGTGGGCCCACTGGTGGCAGCCGTGGAGGAACGTGCGCCGGCGCTCCGGCTCGCCGGGATCTCCACGCACCTGGCGGTGGCCGACGAGCCGGACAACGACTACACCGCGGTGCAGCTCAAGCGGCTCGAGCGAGCTCTCGAGCACGCCCCGCACGTGCCGCTCGTCCATGCCGCGAACTCCGCCGGCGCACTGGCACACCCCGACGCCCGGCGGTCGTTCGTCCGGGCCGGCATCGCCGTCTACGGCATCTCGCCGGGCGCGGGAGTCGACCACCTGTGCGGAGATCTGCGTCCGGCGCTGGAGCTCCGCTCGCGGGTGTCGTACGTGAAGCAGGTGCGCGCGGGCAGCCGTGTGTCGTACGGGCTGCGGCACACGTTCGCCCACGACACGACGGTGGCCACCGTTCCCATCGGTTACGCCGACGGTGTGCCACGCCGGCTGTGGGCGACCGGGGGCGAGGTGCTCATCAAGGGCCGTCGGCGCTCGATCGTCGGGGTGGTCACGATGGATCAACTGATGGTGGACTGCGGCGACCCGTCGGAGAGCGACGGGGAGGTCGGTGTCGGTGACGACGTGGTGCTGATCGGCGAGCAGGACGGACCGAACGGGCCGCAGCGGATCCGTGCCGAGGACTGGGCGGCCCGCCTCGACACGATCGGCTACGAGATCGTGTGTGGCATCAGCGGGCGCGTGCCCCGGGTACCGCGCCGTAGCATCGACACCTGATGTTGGAACTCCGCTCGACGTCACTGGCCGACACGCATGCCATCGCCGCCGCGCTCGCCGGGCTGTGCCGTGCCGGTGACCTGGTCGTGCTCGCCGGCGAGATGGGTGCCGGCAAGACGGCGTTCGCCCAGGGCTTCGGGCGGGCTCTCGGGGTCACCGAGCCGATCACGTCGCCCACGTTCACGTTGGTGCACAGCTACGACCTGCCACGCGGGGGCGGCCGGGCGGCGTCGTCGTTGCATCACGCCGATCTGTACCGGCTGGAGCGGACGGCCGAGGTGGCCGACCTCGCACTCGAGGAACTCGCCGAGTACCGAGGCATCGTGCTGGTCGAGTGGGGTGATGTCGTCGACGCCCTGTTCGGTGATCATCTGGTGGTGCACCTGGCGATCGACCTCGACGACGAGCACGCCCGCGACGTCGAGTTGTCGGCCAGCGGGCCGTCCTGGGCGGCGAGGTGGGGAGCCGTTTCGGAGGCCTGCGAGGCGTGGCGATGCTGAACCGTCGGGACGTGGGCGTGGTACGGCGCGAGGAGGAGGCGTCGTGCTGATCCTGGGCGTCGAGACGGCCACCGAGCGCGTGAGCGTGGCGATCGGCGGGCACGAGGGGGTCATCGGTCTGTTCGAGGTCACCAAGGGTCGCCGTCACGCCGAGACACTGGTACCGGCGATCGACTTCGTGTGCCGGCAGGCCGACATCGAACTCGACGAGATCAGCGTCGTCGCCGTCGACGTCGGACCCGGGCTGTTCACGGGCATGCGGGTGGGCCTGGCGGCCGCCAAGTCGATCGCCCAGGCCCTGCGTGTCCCGATGATCGGCATCTCCTCGCTCGACCTGCTCGCCTTCCCCTGCCGCCACACCGATCGAGTCGTGGTGCCGGTGATCGACGCACGCAAGGACGAGGTGTTCTACGCGATGTACCGGCAGGTGCCCGGCGGGGTGCAGCAGGTGGCCGAGCCGACGGTGGGGCCCGTCGACGAACTGGTCGCCGACCTCCTCGCCCGCAGCCAGGATGCGCTGCTGGTCGGCGACGGGGCACTGCGGTACCGCCACGAGATCCTCGACGGGTTCCACTGCGAGTTCGGCGGTGACGCCCATCCCTCCGCCGGGCCCCTGGTGCAGTTGGCGCACGCCCAGGCGCTGCGCGAGGAATGGGTGAACCCGTGGGAGATCGAACCGATCTACCTGCGCGCACCCGATGCACAGATCAACTGGTCGACGAGGGCGGCGCGACCGTGAGCGTGATCGAGCGGATGCTGCGCCGTGACACCGATCGGTCGGAGATGACGATCTCCCCGATGCGGCGACGCGACCTGCGCCGGGGTGTCCTCGACATCGAGGCGGCGAGTTACCCCCGGCCGTGGTCGGCCGGGGTCTTCGAGAGCGAGATCGTCCAGACCCGGCGAGGAGCACGCCACTACGTGACGGCGAGGCGCGGTCGGTCCATCGTCGGATATGCCGGCCTGTGGTTCACCACCGACGAGGCGCACGTCACGAACGTGGCGGTCCACCCGGATGCGCGCCGCACCGGGGTGGCCCGGGAGATGCTGGTGGCCCTCGCCGACGAGGCGATCCGGCGCGGTGCGCTCGCATGGACGCTGGAGGTGCGGGTGTCGAGCACCGGAGCGCAGGAGCTCTACCGCCGGTTCGGGTTCGTGCCGGCCGGGGTGCGGACCCGCTACTACGAGAACACCGAGGACGCGATCGTGATGTGGTGCCACGACATCCAGGGCGGCGAGTACGCCCGGCTCCTCGACCACCTGCGGGAAGGGGCGTCGTGACCGACGTGGACGAGAACACCGTGGTGCTCGGGATCGAGACGAGCTGCGACGAGACCGCCGCCGCCATCGTGATGGGTGGCTACGACGTGGTGTCCAGCGTCGTCTCCACACAGGTCGATCTGCACGCCGAGTTCGGCGGCGTCGTGCCCGAGATCGCGTCACGGGCGCATCTCGAGGTGCTCAATCCGGTGATCGCGCGGGCGGTCGTGGAGGCCGGGGTGGACGAGGAGCGGATCGATGCAGTGGCCTGCACGGTCGGCCCCGGTCTGATCGGCGCACTCCTGGTCGGAGTGTCGGCCGCCAAGTCGCTCGCGCTGGCGTGGGACGTGCCCTTCGTGGGCGTCAACCACATGGAGGCCCACCTGTACGCAGCGTTCCTCGAGGATCGCAGCCTCGAGTTCCCGCTGTTGGTGCTGCTGGTGTCGGGCGGTCACACGATGTTGGTGGAGATGCAGGATCACGGCCGGTACCGGCTGGTCGGGCAGACGATCGACGACGCCGCCGGCGAAGCGTTCGACAAGGTCGCCCGGTTCCTCGAACTGGGGTATCCGGGTGGCCCGGCGATCGAGTCCGAGGCGATGTTCGGCGACCCCGAGGCGATCCGCTTCCCGCGGGCGATGATGGACGAGAGCTACGACTTCTCCTTCAGCGGGCTGAAGACCTCGGTGATGAACCATGTGCGCAAGCATCCCGGTGTGGGCTCGGCCGACGTGGCGGCATCCTTCCAGGCGGCGGTGGTCGACGTGCTGGTGACCAAGGCACGACGGGCCGCTGCGGAGATCGGCGCCACCGGGATCGTGCTGGGTGGCGGTGTCGCGGCGAACTCGCTGTTGCGCGAGGAACTGCTCGATGCCTGCGAGCACGACGGCATCCAGGGGTTCCTCCCGAGCCGATCGATGTGCACCGACAACGCGGCGATGATCGCATCGGCCGGCTGGCACCGGCTGCGGTCGGACGGCCCGACCCCGCTCGACGCCGGCGCCATCTCCAACCTGCGCCTGCCGTTCATCGACTGACCGCCTTGCGCCCGTCTGGTTCGGGGCGCGACCCCCACGCCCGGTGCGGTCACCGCGCACGGCGTCGGTACCGTTGGGACGCATGACGTTCCGGATCGGCCAGTTCGAGCTGTCGGCTCCTGTGGTGCTCGCCCCCATGGCGGGCGTCACCAACGCGCCGTTCCGGACGATGTGCCGCCGGTTCGCCCCCGGCCTCGTGTACGTCAACGAGATGGTGATGGCCACGCCGGTCGTGCACGCCAACGCCAAGACCGATCGGATGATCAGCTTCGCACCCGATGAACACCCACGGAGCCTGCAGCTCTACGGCAGCGATCCGGAGATCATGGGCCGGGCGGTGGCGAAACTCTGCGACGCCGGCCGCGTCGACCACATCGACATCAACTTCGGATGCCCGGCCGCCAAGGTCACCCGCCGCGGCGGCGGAGCGGCCGTGCCGGCCCGACCCGAGCTGTTGCGGGCGATCCTGCGCGCCGCCGTGTCCCACGCGTCGCCCTACGGCGTTCCGGTCACCGCCAAGTTCCGGATGGGCCTCTTCGACGACTGGCTCACCCACATCCGCACCGGGGAGGTGTGCGCCGAGGAGGGGGTCGCCGCCATTGCGTTGCACGCCCGCACGGTGCAGCAGCACTACTCGGGCGAGGCCCGCTGGGAGGCGATCGCCGAGCTCAAGGACGCCGTCGGGTCGATCCCGGTGCTCGGCAACGGCGACATCTGGCAGGCGTCCGACGCCGTCCGCATGATGGCCCGGACCGGGTGTGACGGTGTCGTCATCGGGCGGGGTTGTCTGGGACGGCCGTGGCTCTTCGGCGATCTCGTCGAGGCGTTGGCCGGGCGACCGGTGCCGCCGAGCCGAACGCTCGGCGAGGTGTGTGCCGTGATGGTCGATCACGCCCGCCTGCTCGTCGAGCATCTGGGCGAGAACCACGCGATGCGTGACTTCCGCAAGCACACGGGCTGGTACATGAGCGGCTACCCGGTGGGCCCCGAGGTGCGGCGCCGCTTCTCCATGGTGAAGTCGCTGGCCGAGCTGGAGGACGTCGTCGCCGGCCTCGACCCGACCGCCGAGATCGTCGATGGTGGCGAGCGCATCAAGCGAGGACACACCAACGGCCCGATCAAGGTGAGCCTGCCCGACGGATGGCTCGACGGGCACCGTCACCGTGACGTGCGCGACTCGTTGGCCCACGACGTCACGGTGCCCGACGACGCCGACGTGATGGCCCTGTCGGGCGGCTGATGATCGACCTGCCCGACGGCATCCGGCTGGTGCTCGCGTCGGCGTCGCCGCGCCGATCGGACCTGCTGGCCTCGGTGGGCCTGGTCTTCGACGTGGTGCCCGCCGACATCGACGAATCGGTCCGTGCCGACAGGACCCCCGCCGCCTACGTCTCGCGCCTGTCGCGGGAGAAGGCCGCGGCGGTCGCCGCTCGTGTGCGGGCGGATGCTCTGGTGGTGGCCGCCGACACCACCGTCGACATCGGCGGACAGATCCTCGAGAAGCCTGAAGACGTCGACGATGCCCGGCGCATGTTGTGGCTGCTGTCGGGGACGACACATCTCGTCCACACCGGGGTCACCGTGCTCCGTGCGGACGGAGCATGCCCGGGTAGGTCCATCGTGGTCGAGACGGCGGTGCAGTTCGTGCCGCTGTCCGAACGAATGGTCGAGGGGTACGTCGCCTCGGGGGAGCCGTTCGACAAGGCGGGCGCCTACGCGATCCAGGGCGCCGGGGGTGCACTGGTGCAGCGGATCGAGGGCAGCGTCACGAATGTGATCGGCCTGCCCCTCGCCGAGACCTTGGAGCTGCTGAGCAGAGGGACGTGATCCGGTCGGCGCTGCGCGGTCAACCGTCGATGCGAACGGCCAGCGACGCGGACTCCTCGTCGGACGCCCTGCGCACGTCGGCGGCGAGCGCGATCGACTCGTCGACGGAACCGGATCGGTGGAACAGGCCGATCCACTGCTCGCCGTCGTTCCACAGCACGAAGGACGCGCCGTCGCGTTCGGTGATCAGCGCGTCCAGCTCGCCGTCCGCGGTGGCAACGGTGCGCCGCTCGGCCCCACCGACCGCGTACTGCGCGGTGCTCGCGGCATCGTCGCCGATCACCGGCCAGGTGGTCACCACGACCGACCGTGGCTCGTCGGGCGTGCCGTACACGATCGACGCGCCCGAGGGCGGTGTGGACGATCCCGTGGCCGCTGCGAGGACACCCATGGCTTCGATCGTGGTGCCCGTGTCCACGAATCCGGATGGTGGATCCGCGCCGTCGAAGACGAGGCGGCCGTCGCGTGCGACGACGGCGGGTGCGAGCCCGATCAGCTCCTCGACGTCGACGCCGAGGCCGACCAGTGCGAACTCGATCCCGTCCGGTGTCGCTCCGAGGACGATCGGATTCCCGGCGTCCGACGCCAGCGCGAACGTTCGACCCTGCACTTCGACCGTGCCGTCGATGTCCGCATCGTCGGTGGACGCGCCCGCCGGCGCCCGGACGAGGGCGAGCTGGCGCCGCTCGCCCTCCTCGAAGCCGCTGCCCCGCCGTGCGAAGGTGCGCGTGAGGGGGATCGGGTCGGTCTCGTCGTCGATCCTGCGGGGGGAGACCTCGGTGATCTCCAGACCCGATGGTGGTGGGTCCAGGACCACGAACGACGCGGTCGGGATGTTCACCGTGGCGGACGAGGCGGTGGCGGCAGCAGCCGTGTCGGAACCATCAGGGGCCCGATCCGTGTCGCCCCCGGCCGACGCGCACGACGTGCCCACGCCGACGACGAGGGCCGACGCCGCGATCCGAGCTGCGAGACGCACCATGGAGCCACACCGTACCGGTGGGTCCGGTCGCGCGGATTAGCACTCTCAGGTCGCGGTTGCTAACGCCGGGGGAGCGCGCCTAGTCTTGGCAGTCGACCGAGGTGAGTGCTAACCCACCCGGATCGTCAGACAACCCGAACGGGAACCCTCCCGCGTGAGAGAGCCAATGGAGACTTGCACATGAACCTGAAGCCGCTGGATGACCGCATCGTGGTCCGGCCCAACGAGGCCGAGACGCAGACCGCCTCGGGTCTCGTCATCCCCGACACCGCCAAGGAGAAGCCGCAGCAGGGTGAAGTCCTCGCGGTCGGCCCCGGCAAGCGAGCCGAGAGCTCGGGCGAGCTGATCCCCGTCGACATCAGTGTCGGCGACACCGTCTTGTACTCCAAGTACGGCGGCACCGAGATCACCGTCAGCGGTGAGGACCTGCTGGTGCTCAACAGCCGTGACGTCCTCGCCATCGTCGAGAGCTGACGCGTCGCTCCCGACGCACCACCCGTACGCAACCCCACTCCCGCCAGGAAGGAACTCCCCATGGCAAAGATCCTGAAGTTCGACGACGAGGCGCGCCGCGCCCTCGAAGCCGGAGTCAACAAGCTCGCCGACGCCGTCAAGGTCACCATCGGTCCGAAGGGCCGCAACGTGGTACTCGACAAGAAGTTCGGCGCTCCCACGATCACCAACGACGGTGTGTCCATCGCCAAGGAGATCGAGCTCGAGGACCCCTTCGAGAACATGGGCGCCCAGCTCGTGAAGGAAGTCGCCACGAAGACCGACGACATTGCCGGTGACGGCACCACCACGGCCACGGTGCTCGCCCAGGCCATGGTGTCGACCGGCATGAAGAACGTCGCCGCCGGCGCCAACCCGATGGCCATCAAGAAGGGCATCGAGAAGGCAGTCGCCGCTGCGGTCGAGTCGATCGCCGAGCAGGCCAAGGACGTCGACGAGAAGTCCGACATCGCCAGCGTCGCCACCATCTCGGCGGCCGACAGCTCGATCGGCGAGGTCATCGCCGACGCCATCGACAAGGTCGGCAAGGACGGCGTCGTCACGGTCGAGGAGTCGAACACGTTCGGCACCGAGCTCGACTTCACCGAAGGCATGCAGTTCGACAAGGGCTACCTGTCGCCGTACTTCGTGACCGACACCGAGCGCCAGGAAGTGGTGCTCGAAGACGCCTACATCCTGCTCCACAGCGCCAAGATCTCGACGGTGCAGGCCATGCTCCCCACCCTCGAGGCCGTGATGCAGACCGGCAAGCCGCTGGTGATCATCGCCGAGGACATCGACGGTGAGGCACTGGCCACGCTCGTCGTGAACAAGATCCGCGGCACGTTCAACGCCGCCGCCGTCAAGGCGCCCGGCTTCGGCGACCGCCGCAAGGCGATGCTGCAGGACATGGCCGTCCTCACCGGCGGCCAGGTCATCAGCGAAGAGGTCGGTCTCAAGCTCGAGAACGTCACCCTCGACCTGCTCGGTACCGCCAAGCGCGTCGTGATCACCAAGGACAACACCACCGTCGTCGACGGCGGTGGCAGCTCCGACGACATCGAGGGCCGTGTCAACCAGATCAAGGCCGAGATCGAGAACACCGACTCCGACTGGGACCGCGAGAAGCTCCAGGAGCGTCTCGCGAAGCTGGCCGGCGGCGTGGCGCTGATCAAGGTCGGCGCCGCCACCGAGGTGGAGCTGAAGGAGAAGAAGCACCGCATCGAAGACGCCGTGTCGTCGGTGCGTGCGGCCATCGAGGAAGGCGTGGTCGCCGGTGGCGGCACCGCCCTCATCCGTGCCCGCTCGGCCGTGGCCGAGGTCGTCGGCTCGCTGGACGGCGACGAGAAGACCGGTGCCAAGACCGTGTGGGAGGCGCTCGTCGCGCCGGCCCGGAACATCGCCAACAACGCCGGTCTCGAAGGCTCGGTCGTGGTGCGCGAGATCGAGGCCGTCGAGGGGTCCAACGGCATGAACGCCGCCACCGGTCAGATGCAGGACCTGCTGGCTGCAGGCATCATCGACCCCGCCAAGGTGACCCGTGCGGGTCTCCAGAACGCGGCGTCGATCGCAGCAATGGTGCTCACCACCGAGTGCCTCGTGGCCGACGAGCCCGAGGAAGAGCCCGCCATGCCCGCCGGCGGCGGCATGGGCGGTATGGGCGGCATGATGTGATGACGACTCGACGGGCTGCGCCCGTCGAGTCGTGTCGCCTTCGGCGACTCGCCGGCTGACGCCGGCCATCACCTATCGCCCGGGATCGGCATCGAGCCGATCCCGG
>JAWLEC010000239.1:0-3499 GCA_041686315.1 Ilumatobacteraceae bacterium | reverse complement strand
TGCATCCGGTGTCTTCCACCGGATGCAACACCGAACACGTCCGCCGCGACGGGTGAGGCTGGGGTGAGAGGTCGGCGGGCTGACGTGGGCCGGCGGGGTCGGGCCGTTAGCGTCGGGGCGATGCGCCGGACCCTCCCCCTGCTCGTTGCCGCCACTCTGCTCGTCGCCGCATGCGGCGGCAGCGACGACGGCGCGGCGACCGACGACACCGCGACCGACGACACCACGTCGCAGGAAGCCACCGACGAGCCGTCCGACGGATCCACCGACGGCGACGCCACGGACGACGGCGCCGCCGGCGAGACGGAGCCCTCGTTCGAAGATGTCGGCCCGCCGCCCACCAACCCCGACAAGCCCGAGGTCGAGATCCCTGCGGAGATCCCCGAGGAACTCCAGGTCACGGTGCTCGAGGAGGGCGCCGGCCCGGTGGCCGACGCCGGCGACACGGTCATCGTCGACTACGTCGGCGTCCGCTCCAGCGACGGCGTCGAGTTCGACAACAGCTACGACCGGTTCGAGCCGTTCCCGGTGGTGCTCGGCACCGGCAGCGTCATCCAGGGCTGGGACGACGGGCTGGTCGGCGCCCAGTCCGGGGCACGCATCCAGCTCGACATCCCCAGCGACCTCGCCTACGGAGCCGAGGCCCGCGGCGACATCATCGGCGAGAACGAGGCGCTGACCTTCCTCGTCGACGTCCGTGCGGTCATCCAGCCGCCCGATCCGTCGGAGGCACCCGACGAGGCCGGTGTCGACCCGTCCGAGGGAGCCACCGACACCACCACCACCGACCTGTCCGAGGGCGACGGCGCCGAACTCGAACAGGGTCAGACGGGCGTGATCAACTACGTGCTGTTCCGGGGCGACAACCTCGAGGTTCTCGAGTCCAGCTGGGTCGCCGAGCCCGTGCAGGTCGGCACGGGCGAGGGGAGCTTCCCCGGTTTCGCGAAGGGACTGCCGGGCATGAAGGTGGGCGGTCGCCGCGCCATCGTGATCCCACCGGCGGATGCGTTCGGACCCGACGGCAACCCCCAGTTGGGTCTGCCGTCCGGCGTCGACATGATCGTCGTCGTCGACCTGCTCGGCGTCTACTGACCACCCGAGCCGTCGGGGTGGGCGCGGGCCCAGCGCGGCTCGGGCACCACGTCGGCCGGCATCTCGTCCATGAACATGTCGTCGCGTTCGGCCTCGCTGAGGTCCGCTGTCCGCGCCCACCGGCCATAGGTGCGCGCTCCCCATGCGGCGGTCGTTCCGTGGAGCACGACCGATGCCGTGACGGTCAACGTGATCACACCGAGCAGGTCGGCGGCGTTGCTCTGCAGCTCGGCGGCGTCCTCGAGGAGGACCACGCCGAACACGATCGACGCCAACCCTCGCGGGCCGAACCAGCCGACGAACGCCACGGTCGGCCAGCGCCACCCGGTACCCAGCTGGGAGATCCACACGGGCACGAGGCGCACCACGGTGAGCGACGCCAGGGCACAGATCCACACCGCAGGCCCGTACACACCGAGCGCCTGACCGACGAACAGGTTGCCGAACACGAAGAACGCGGCGATGCCGAGCAGTTGGGCGGCATCTTCGGTGAACTCGCCGAGGTGCCCCGGGTCGTGCTGTCTCGCCGACCCGACGGCGCCGAAGGTGAGGCCGGCGGCGAACGCCGCGAGGAAGCCGCTGCCGCCGAGCGCCTCCGAGGCCGTGTACGCCATGATGGGTACGGCGAAGGTGGCGATCTGCTCGTAGCGCCCGTCGGACCATCCGCGCGATCTCGCGGCGCCGAGGAGGGTGATGGCCAGGTATCCGAGCACGATGCCCGTGCCGATTCCGAAGCCGATCTTCTCGAGCGTCTCGGCCACTGCGTCGGACACCGAGGTGGAACCCGTCACGGCGATCACCGTCAGCACGGTCACGACCGGCACCGCCAACCCGTCGTTGAGGCCCGACTCCACGTTGAGCGAGAGTCGTTCGCGAAGCGGCACGTCGCGGTCCTCGACGACCGCGGCACCGAGTGCTGCGTCCGTCGGTGCGAGGATCGCCGCCAGCAACGCCACCTCGACGAGCGGGATGCCCGGGAACAACGCCGAGTTGATCACCGTGCCGAGCAGGATGCTCAGTGGTAACCCGACGAACAACAGGCGCACGGGGATCAGCGCCTCCCTGCGGAGCTGACGGAGGTCGATCCGGACGGCATCGCTGAAGAGGATGACCGCGAGCGCCACCTCGGCCACCACGCCCACGGCCCCGAACTCGGCCTCCACCTCCAGGACACCGGTGGCCGACAGCAGGGCGCCGACGCCGACGAACACCATCGGCATGGTGAGCGGCCACGAAGCACTGACCCGGGAGATCAGCGCAAAGGCCACGACCAGCGCACCGACCAGTGCGACGTCGGCGCCGTCCATCAGCGGGCCGCCGGCAGCGATCGATGCGAACCGGCGGCGGTCACGCTTCGGGCGTACCGGCTGCTCCGGCGGGCTCGATCGCATCGGCCAGATCGAGCCCGATGTCGAGCACGGCCGCCGAATGTGTGAGTTCACCCACGGCGATGTGGTCGACGCCGGTCTCGGCGACGGCGCGAGCGGTGGCGAGGGTGAGGCCACCGCTGGCTTCCAGGAGCACCTCCGGGGCGAGACGGTCGCGGAGTGCGACGGCCTCGCCCATGTCGTCGAGCGCGAAGTTGTCGATCAACACCTCGTCGGCGCCGGCCTCGATCGCTTCGCGGAGACCCTCGAGGCTGTCGACCTCGATCTCCACCGGGATCGATGCCTCGAGCGCCCGGACGCGGCGACATGCCGCCGACACACCACCCGCTGCTGCGACGTGGTTGTCCTTCACGAGCGCCATGTCGGAGAGACCCATGCGGTGGTTCACCCCGCCACCGCAGCGCACCGCGTACTTCTCGAGCGGTCGCAACCCGGGCGTCGTCTTGCGCGTGTCGCGCACCACTGCCCGTGTGCCCTCCAGGGCCTCGACCCACTTGCGGGTCGAGGTGGCCACCCCCGACAGGTGGCACAGGAGATTCAGCGCCGTGCGTTCGGCGGTGAGCAGCGACCGGGTCGGTGCCGTCACCGAGGCCAGCGCCGTCCCCGCCCCGACGGCGTCGCCGTCGGTGGCGAACAGGACGATCTCGCTCGCTTCGTGACCGCACACCGTGTCGATCACGGCGGCGACGACGGGGAGCCCCGCGACCACGCCGTCGGCTCGGGCGGCGAAGGTGGCCGTACTGCGGTGCTCGGCGGCGATGGTGGCCGTCGACGTGACGTCGACACCCCCCATCAGGTCCTCGGCGACCGCCGTCCGCACCAGCATCGCCAGCCAGTCGGGATCGATGCCACCGTCGAGGATGCGGCGACGGGTCGACTCGGCGAGCGGGTGGTACACGAACATGCGGCGAGTGTACGGATCCGTCGGGATGCGGACGGGCTCAGGCGGCGACCGTGACGGTGTGCCCGCCCCGGAGGAGCGACCAGTCGATGCCGTCGAACAGCACGTTCTCGGCCGA
>JAWLEC010000074.1:0-15456 GCA_041686315.1 Ilumatobacteraceae bacterium | reverse complement strand
CACGGGGTCGGCGAGCAGTTCCTCCACCTCGCGGCGGGCCGGGATCCCCTCCCGCGCGCCGCGACGGCTGCACTTGATCGCCGACGTGGTCGTGGCGAAGCCGAGCGCATCGGCGATGGGCATCCCTTCGGCGAGTGCCAGTGCCAGGGCACCGTGGAACACGTCGCCGGCGGCCGTGGTGTCGACGGCCTCGACGGACAGAGCCGGCAGCCACGCCACGTCGCCGTCCTGGCTCCACCACACACCCTGCTCACCGCACGTGACGGCCACGAGCGTCGAGTTCCCGGTCGTCGCCGCGGCGTCGATCGTCGCGGCCAGCCGGCGCACGGCGAGCGCCGGATCCGACGCACCGGTGACGGCGGCCGCCGCGTCCCGTCCGAACACGAGGTGCGATGCCAGGTCGCACATCGTCGCGAACTCGTCGTCGCGGGGCCGGCGGTCGACGTCCACCACGCCGGCGACGCCGAGCCGTCGGGCGAGTCGGAGACCGACGGCGGTGCCCGTCGGCCAGCGGCCGTCGACCAGGACGGCATCCGGAGCGAGGTCGTCGAAGTCCGGCGGTTCGCCGTCGAACAGGTGCGTGGGCGTGTGGTTCACGATCGTCCGGTCGCCATCGGGTCCGACGATCACCGCCGACACCGGTGTCGCCGCGCCGGGCTCGCGACCGAGCAGCCGGATGTCGACACCCTCGGCCTCCAACCCGGCGGCCACCAGATCACCCGCGTGGTCGTCACCGATCCGTCCCGCGATCACGGCGTGCCCACCCAGGCGGGCGACGGTGACCGCAGCGTTGGCGGCGACACCGCCTCCCACCGTCGCATGCGCGCCGGCGACGTGCTTGTGTCCCGCCCGCAGTTCGCCGTCGACGGTGAACACGTGATCCAGGGTGGCCTGCCCGACGCACAACACCGTGGCGGCGGGGGCGCGCGTGGACATGGGCCCATCGTGCCCGCCGGCCGTCGGGGTGGGAAGGGGCGAAGGGCCCGGTCGAGCGCCTACAGTGGACGCAACGCCGTGGTCGGGGGGACCGACGGCGCGGGAGCAGAGGACGGGATGAGCACAACGGTGATCGTGGCCAACCGGACGGTGGGGGGAGCCGACCTCGAGTCGGCCGTCCGTGCCCGTCTGGCGGGAGACGCCGGGCACGGACGGCACGGTGCGGACGACCCGTGCATCTTTCACCTCGTGGTCCCCGTCGCCCGGCCCGTGTCGCCGGCGTTGGCGGTGGGCGCCGCTGCCGCCGACATGATGCCGCTGCCGGTCGAGGCACCGAACGAACGCGACATCGCCGGTTCGCAGCTGGCGAGAGGTCTCGACTGGCTGGCCGGCCTCGGCGCCGACGTCACGGGGGAGCTGTCGACCGAGAGCGACATCGCCCTGGCCGTGGCCCACGTCGTCGAGGCGGTCGGGGCCGACGAGGTGATCGTCTCCACGCTGCCGAGTCTGGTGTCGCGATGGCTCCGCCAGGACCTGCCGAGCCGGATCCAGAAGAAGGTCTCCGTCCCGGTGACGGTCATCACCGGCGCCTGCTGACACGACCTACGATCGGGCCCATGCGCACCGACATCACGTTCAGCCCGGCCTACGCGATGGCGACGATCCACATGGACGTCGGCGAGTCGGTGAACGCCGAGGCAGGAGCGATGATGGCGATGTCGCCGGGTGTCGACATGGTCACCAGCACCCAGGGCGGCATGTTGAAGGGCCTGAAGCGGTCGGTGCTCGGGGGCGAGTCGTTCTTCATGAACGAGTTCTCCGCCACCGCCCAGGGCGCCCACGTGGTCGTCGCTCCGGCACTGCCGGGCGACATCGTGATGTGGCCGCTCACGGGCAACACCGTGTATCTGCAGTCGGGTTCGTTCCTGGCGGCGTCGAAGGGCATCGACATCGACAGCAAATGGGGCGGCTCGAAGACGTTCTTCAGCCGGGAGGGCCTGTTCATGCTGAAGTGCGCGGGTGTGGGCGACCTGGTGGTGTCGAGCTACGGCGCCATCCAGGAGATCGATCTCGGCGCGGGACAGACCTACACCGTCGACACCGGGCACATGGTCGGCTGGCAGGACGGCGTCTCCTACGAGGTGGTCAAGGCCGGCAACTGGAAATCGACCATGCTCGGTGGTGAGGGTCTGGTGGTGAAGCTCACCGGTCCGGGGAGGGTCTACATCCAGACCCGCAGCCCGGAGGACTTCATCCAGTGGCTCACACCGAAGCTCCCGTCGCAGCGCAGCTGACGCTCCCGGCCCGTCCGGTCGACGGATCGAATGGTCGAACTGCCCTGTCCCTGCGAGACCGGTGGTGCTCACGCTGGTGTCGTGGCGAACGATCCGGCGCACAGCGCCTTGACGCGAGGAGCCGACATGGCACGCGACCACGCAGAACACGTCGAGCGGGACGAGCGGGACGAGCGGGACGAGGGGCCCGACAGGGTGCGGCGCCACCGCGGGCACGACCACATCGCGGCCGTCTTCGCCGACCGTCCGAGTGCCGAGGCGGCGGTCGACTCGCTGCGGTCGCTCGGGTTCGGAAGTGAACGGCTCGGGGTTGCTGTGCACGAGAAGGAGCCGGTCGACTTCGAACACGATGCCGACGCCGAACTGGAGCGAGACGTGGAGCTCGGCATGCTGGCGGGAGCCCCGCTCGGCGCACTCGGCGGTATCACGATCGCTGCACTTGCCGCCACGGGCGTCGGTGTCCTCGGAGTGGGAGGTGTCCTGGCGGTCGGGGCGGCCTCGGCATTCTGGGGAGTGATGCTCGGTGGCTACCTCGGTGCCGCCCGCGGTACCCGGAGCTGGGACGAGCACCAGGACTTCACCTATACGGCGCTCAAGCCCGGTGAGGTGCTCGTGGTGGTGTGCAGTCACGGCCGTCCCGACGAGGTGCGCACCGCCATGACCGACGCGGGCGGCCGCCTCGTGTCGGCGGAACTGCCGCTCAGCTGACGCTCCCGGCCCGTCCGGTCGTTCGGGCTGTCGCCGTCAGCGGTTGCGGCGGGCGCCGTACGCCTCGACCACGGGGGCGAGCTCGTCGGGCCCGGCTCCGTGCATGATCACGGCGTCGGCGCCGAGATCGAGTTGACGGGCCACGGCCCCGGCGCAGGCGTCGGCGTCGCCGGTGGCAGCCGGTGCCAGCCACTCGTCGGGGATCAACGTGGCGATGTGCTCGAGCTGCTCGGTGGTGGCGTCGACGTCGATCGCCGTCCGGAAGCCGGCGACCACCTCGTCGGCCCGGAACCGGGCGAGCACCTCGGGATTCCACCGGTTGGTGGTCACCATCAGGTCGCCGTACCCCTGGAGATAGGTGGCGAGTCGTCCCACGGTCTTCTTCAGGCGGACCGGTTCGGGCAGGTGGTCACCGACCGTGGCGTAGCATGACCACACGGTGACCGAATCGGGATCACGCCCGGCCGCCTCGGCGGCGTCTTTCACGGTGCGGACGCAGCGCTGCAGGGTCTCGTCGGTGAAGAAGGTGTGCAGGATCACGTGGTCGAACGCCCGGCCGCCGAGTGCGAGCGAGTTCGGCCCGAACGCCACCAGCCCGAGCGGGATGTCCTCGTCGAACGTCGGGTCGAGGCGCAGCACGGGATACGTCCCCGCCGGGCCGGCATGTCCGATGACGGTCTCGCCGTGCCACAGGCGGCGCATCAGCCCGGCGACGTCCTCCATCTGCGCAGTCGTGATGCGCGGGATGCCGAATGCGTCGAACAGTGGTGCGACCCCCCGGCCGATGCCGAGCACGAAGCGGCCGCCGGTGAGGCGGTGCATCGTGGTGGCGTACGAGGCGGTGACGATGGGGTGGCGGGTGTTGTGGTTGGTCGCCCCGGTGATGATCCGCAGGTTGGTCGACGCCACCGCGGCGGCTCCCGACAGGGTCACCGCCTCTTTCACGTTGAACCGTTCGGAGATGAACACCGACCCCAGGCCCAGTTCCTCGGCGCGCCGGCACTCCTCGACCAGATCGCGCGGGTTCTGGGCGCCACCGGCCAGGGTGTAGAAGCCGAGCTCCGGGAACCGTGGCGTCGCGCCCGTCTCGCCCATCGCGCTCATGGCGTCATCGGTGCAGCCGTCGGAACGGCCGGGGTGCGCGAGCGGATGAACACCGCCGCTCGTACGAGCGCCTCGGTGGCTTCGGGAACCAGCGGGGACAGGGCCTGGTAGACGTGCCACATGCCGTCGACGAGGTCGAGCACCACGTCGACGCCGGCCTCCCGGGCGCGCTCGGCGAGCCGGGTGGAGTCCGACAGCAGCACCTCGTCGACGCCGGTCTGGATCAGCAGCGGCGGCAGACCCGTGAGGTCGGCGAACAGCGGTGACACGCCCGGATGGTCGAGCGGGGTGTCGCCGGCGTACTGCCGCGCCATGTTCACGATGCCGTCGGGATCGATCATCGGATCGACGTCGGCCTTGGTGGTGACGGACTCGCCCGAGGCGGTGAGATCCGTCCACGGCGACATCAGGTAGGCACAGCCGGGCAGCGGATCACCGGCGTCACGCAGTGCACACAACGTGGCGAGCGTCGCCCCGCCACCGGCCGAGTCGCCGGCGATCGTGATCAGCGCCGGGTCGACGTCGGCGGCGATGGCCCGGTAGGCCGCGACGCAGTCGTCGACGGCGGCCGGATAGGTGTGTTCGGGCGCCAGCCGGTAGTCGATCACCGAGACCGTGGCAGCCGCCCGTCTGGCCAGCCGGGCACCCATGGCGATGTGGCTCTTCGGCGAGCCCAGCGCGTATCCGCCACCGTGCACGTACAGGATGTGCCGATCGGGTGGGTCGGCCGTCGGTGTCGCCACGATCGCCGGCACGCCGCCGACCGTGGTGTCGACGTAGTCGACGTGTCGTGGACGCGGCAGCCGATCGAGGCGGTCCATGTCGGCGCGTTGCTCCTCGAGCGGTTTCACGGCGCCGAGCCCGGTGTGGCGGATCCCTCTGCGGGCCAGTCGAGCACGCCTGCTGGTGGTCATGCCGGCCCACCGTACCGATACCGGTGCGAACGGGTTCAGCCGGAGTTGCGCAGCCCCGTGGCGATCGCGTTGATCGACAGCTGGATGCCGCGCTCGACCATCTCGTCCCGGTCGCCGTCGCGGAACCGTCGCAACAGGTCGACCTGCATCACGTGCAGCGGATCGAGATAGGGGTACCGGTTGCGCAGGCTGCGCGCCAGCAGCGGGTTGTCGGCGAGGGGATCGTCGTGGCCCGTCACCTCCCGATGCCAGCGCAGCGTGCGGGCGTGTTCGTCCGCGATCGTGTCGAAGATGTCGCGCGCGTCCGCCGGCACGAGCACGTCGGCGTAGCGGCGGGCGATGCCGATGTCGCTCTTGGCCAGCACCATGCCCATGTTGTCGATCACGGTGCGGAAGAACGGCCAGTCGGCATACATCCGGCGCAGCAGGTCGACGTCGGGCGCCTGCTCGAGTGCCGTCCCGGTGCCGTACCAGGCGGGGATCATCAAACGGCACTGGGTCCAGCCGAACACCCAGGGGATCGCCCGCAGGTCCTCGATGGCGCCCGACGTGGTCCGCGACGCCGGACGACTGCCCACGTTGAGCGTGGCGATCTCGTCGGTGGGGGTGATCGCCTTGAAGAAGCTCACGAAGCGCTCGTCGCCGTACACGAGCTCCTGGTAGGCGCGAAACGCGGTGCCCGCCAGGGTGTGCATCGCATCGAGGAACGCAGGATCGTCGGCGGCGGCGCCGTGGCCGTCGGGCACCGACCGCTGCAGCGTTGCCGCCACCAGGGTCTCGATGTTGCGTCGGGCGAGTGCCGGGTTGGAGTACTTGGCCGCCACCATCTCACCCTGCTCGGTGACCCGGATCGCGCCGTCGACGGAGCCGGGTGGCAGGGCCAGCACCGCCTGGTACGCCGGCCCGCCCCCGCGGCCCACCGTGCCGCCGCGGCCGTGGAACAGCCGCAGTCTCACCCCGGCACCCCGGGCGACCTCGGCGAGTCGTCGCTGCGCCGTCCAGAGGTTCCACTGCGAGGAGAGGTAGCCGCCGTCCTTGTTCGAGTCGGAGTAGCCGATCATCACCTCCTGGCGACCGCCGCGGGAGTCGAGCAGTGCCCGGTACACGGGATGGTCGAGCAGTGCGGCGAGGGTGCGGGCGGCGCCGTCGAGATCGCTGATCGTCTCGAACAGCGGGACGATGTCGAGCTGCATCTCGGCGGCACCGGTGGACGGGCTGGTCGCCAGTCCGACCTCCTGGAGCAGCACGGCCACCTCCAGCACGTCGCTGACGTCGTGGGCCATCGAGATCACGTAGTGCGGCAGGATGGCCCGGCCGACCTGGGCGACGGCCCGCGCTGCAGCGTCGAGCACGGCCAACTCCTTGGCCGCCTCCTCGCCGTACACCGCCGAGTGATGGCGAAGTGGCCGGGGGACCTGCAGCTCCCGGGTGAGCAACTCGACCCGGTCGTGCTCGTCGAGTTCGAGGTAGCGGTCGGTGACTCCGGCCTGCTCCAGCAACTCGGCCACGACCCGCTCGTGCACCGCCGAGTTCTGACGGAGGTCGAGGCCGCAGAGGTGCACCCCGAACACCGAGACCGACCGGCGGACCGGGTCGACCTCGGCCGCCGCGATGCCGTCGGCCCCGTGGGTTCGCAGGGAAGCGGCGACCACGTCGAGATCGGACACGAGCTCGCCGATGTCGCGATAGGCGGGTCGGACGACGGCGGGGGCCGGCCCCGGGACGTCGGCGGGCGCAGCGTCGAGCAGTTGCGCGGCGAGGGCGTGGAGACGGGCGTGCATCCCACGCAACGCGCGGCGGTAGGGCTCGTCGGCGCGAAACGGAGACTCGTCGCCCGACGCGTCCGCCAGCTCCGAGAGTGCGGGTGTCGGGGTGACGAGCCGCTCGGTCATCGACAGCGACCGTGACAAGCGGTGCAGGTCGGTGAGATGCCGTTCGAGCGCCGTGGCGATCTGGCGCCGGGTGGCCATCGTGAGGACGTCGGCGGTCACGAAGGGGTTGCCGTCGCGGTCGCCGCCGATCCACGAACCCATGCGGATCGAGTGGCTGGCATCGACGACGGCGCCGTACTCGGCGGCGCGTCGTTCGAGTTCGTGCATCAGCGCGGGCACGGTCTCGAACAGGCTCGCGTCGTAGTAGCGCAGCGCCTCGTTGATCTCGTCGCGGACGCGCAGTTTCGACAGTCGGAGCAGTGCCGTCTGCCACAGCGTGAGAACGCTCACGCGGAGCCGGTCCTCGATCGTGGCACGTTCGGGATCGTCGGGGGCGGTGCGGGTCCGTTCGATGAGCAGGTCGGAGATGCGGTGCAGCACCTCGAGGATCGTCTTGCGACGGACCTCGGTGGGATGGGCCGTGATCACGGGGCTCACGCGCAGGCGTTCGACGGCGCGGACCAGGTCGTCGCTGTCGGCACCCTCGGCGGTGAGCTGTCGGAACACGGCGTCGAACGTGCCCGGACGGGTGCGGTGACCGGCGGAGCGGTGGAAGCGGCCGCGACGTTCGAGATGCACGTCCTCGGCCGTGTTGACGAGCAGTGACAGCCAGTCGAGGGCGCGCAGCACCACCAGCTGACGTGCGAGCGGCTGGTCGGCCAGTGCGGCCCGGATGTCGGCGACGGGAGGGGTCCCCGCGACGCGGCCGTCGACGGCGAGCCGCCTCACCGTCTCGACCAGCTCGAACGCGTCCTCTCCCTCGGTGTGGCGGATCGCGTCGCCGAGCATGGTGCCGAGCAACCGGATGTCGTCGCTGAGTGGCTCGTAGCCGCCGCCGTCCACCACCGGCCCGAGTCCCGCATCCGACATCCTCCCAGTCAACCGCGCCCGCCCGGCCGGCGAAACCCCGCGGGTTTCCCCAATCGGGCCGCGGTCCCGCCCCGTCCACCGAAGTACGGTGACGGGTATGGCGACCGAACCCGACGTGCTCGTGATCGTGCTGGCCGGAGGGGAGGGCAAGCGTCTCCAGCCGCTCACCAACGACCGGGCCAAGCCGGCCGTCCCGTTCGCCGGCACCTACCGGCTGATCGACTTCGCGCTGTCGAACTTCGCCAACGCCAACTACCTCAAGATCGTCGTGCTCACCCAGTACAAGAGCCACAGCCTCGACCGCCACATCACCCAGACGTGGCGGTTCTCGGCGATGCTCGACAACTACGTCACCCCGGTTCCCGCCCAGATGCGCCGGGGGCCGTACTGGTTCCAGGGCTCGGCCGATGCGATCTACCAGAACCTCAACCTGATCCAGGACGAGCAGCCCGACATCGTGTGCGTGTTCGGAGCCGACCACATCTATCGCATGGATCCGCGCCAGATGGTGGAGGAACACCGCGAGAGCGGCGCCGGGGTCACGGTCGCGGCCATCCCCGTGCCCAGGCACGAGGCGACCGAGTTCGGTGTGATCGAGGTCGACGAGAGCGGCAGGATCATCGCGTTCCACGAGAAGGTCGCGTCGCCGCCGACGATGCCCGGCAACGACGCGATGTGCCTGGCGAGCATGGGTAACTACGTGTTCGACACCGACACGCTGATCGACGTCGTCACGCCGCGCGAGAACCAGTACACCGACCTCGGCAGCCACGTGCTCCCGGCACTCACCGAGGCCGGTGTGGCCCACGTCTACGACTTCTCGAAGAACGTCGTGCCCGGCCAGGACGATCGCGAGAAGGGGTACTGGCGTGACGTCGGGACGCTCGATTCGTTCTTCCACGCCAACATGGACCTGATCGCGCCCGTGCCGGTGTTCAACCTCTACAACGACCGGTGGCCGGTGTACACGTCGCGCAAGGCGCTGCCGCCCGCCAAGGTGTCTCGCGGTCGCGGTGGCGAGCCGTCGTTCGTCGACGGCAGCCTGCTGTGTCAGGGGTCGATCATCTCGGGCTCGCACGTCGAGCGCTCGATCGTGGGGCCCGGAGCGTTCGTCGACCACGACGCCCACGTCACCGACTCGATCATCTTCCCCGGCGTGCGCATCGGGCCGGGTGCCCGCCTACACAAGTGCATCATCGACAAGAACGTGGTGGTGCCCGAGTGGATCCGGATCGGCCTCGAGCCCGACGGCGATCGCGAGCTGTTCACCGTCAGCGACGAAGGTGTGGTGGTGATCGAGAAGGGCCGCGACCTGCGCCGCGACCGGGGCCGCTAGCCGTCCGTCGACGGGCCGCTCACGTCGGCGACCAGTTGGTGCGGTGTCCGGTCGCGGCGACCGGTGAACGGGAGCTCCACGTCGGTGGCGGCCGAGCCCGCCGACACGTGGGCGGCGCACACCACGTCGAGCACCTGGCGGCCGAACGTGGACGTCGCCGGCACGGGCCTCCCCGTGCGGATGTTGGTCCAGAACCGGCGCAGCTGGGGCGCGTATCCGTAGTCCCCCACCAGCGCCGGGGTGGCGGGGGCCACCGACGCCGTCGGTGGCCCGCCGACCGGAACCGGTGACCCGTTGGCCTCGAGGGTCGGGACGGGGTACAGCTCGGCGCGCAGCACGGCGCGGGCACTCGAGACCTGGAGGTCCCAGTCCGGCGCGGCACCGGGTTGCCACCCGACGTTGATCGTGGCGGAGTTGATCGTGGCGGAGTTGCCACCCTCGAAGTGCAGCTTCACGGTCGCTCGTTCGTGGTCGGTGCCGGCGTCGTTGATCACGGCGCTCACCGACGTCGGGGCGCCGATGCCGGCCTCCACCCCGGTGCGGATCACCAGTCCGATCGGGTGCACGCCCAGATCGAAGAGGGCGCCGCCTCCCCAGTCGTCGGGTCGGGCGTGACGCCACGACGGCGGCCCCTGCACCGCCCGGGCCGACAGGTGCGTCACGGCACCGATGCCGCCCACACGGTTCAGCAACGTGTCGACCACCGGAGACGACGCGAGATGCTCGGAGTAGAGCACGCTGCGGCCGACGCGCCGCTCGGCGGCGATCAGCCGGTCGGCGTCGGCCAGGGTGCATGCGATCGGGGCCTCCACCACCACCTGGTAGCCGGCGTCGAGGAGGGCGACGGCGTCGTCGACGTGGCGGCCCGGCGGCGTGGCGACGACGGCCAGATCGCCCAACCGTGCCGCCGTGGCCTGCTCGGCCAGTTGCTCGGCGGTGACGGCGCGGGCGCCCACCTTCGACGCCAACTCGGCCGCCCGCTGCGGGCTGCGCGACACGACGGCACGGACCTTCCAGCCGAGCGCGTCGCAGGCGGCCGCGTGCACACCGGCCACCATCCCGGCGCCGACGAGCACTACCTCGGGGCGACGGCTCATGTCCGCCCGTTCACCTGCCGGCCAGCTGCGCGACGACGGGGGCGAAGGCATCGATGTCGCCGCCGCCGACGATGATGTAGCTGAACCCGTACCGCTCGCGGCGATCGAGGAGGTCCTCGACGATCTTCGAGGGGCTGCCGATGACGGCGAACGGCGACTCGGCCACCATCGACCGGTCCACGCCGATCATCCCTGCGACCGCGTCGAGCTGGCCCTCGCGGTCGTCGGTGACGCTGACGAAGAACGTGCGGATGTTCATCTCGAGGTGGTCGAGGCGGTCGCCGGCGGCCTCGGCCACGATCGCCACCTTGTCGGTCACGGCCTCTGCGGTCATGCTGGCGATGGCGTCGGGGCCGACCACGCCGGCGTGCATGGTGCCGTTGACACCGACGATGTCGGCCTGCTGTGCGGCGATGGTGAGCACCCGCTTGCCGCCCCCGCCGATCAGGATCGGCGGGCACGGCGCCTGCACCGGCTTCGGCATGCCGTCGTAGCCGGAGATCGTGTAGTGCTCGCCGGCGAAGTCGAACGGCCCCGGAGCCATGGCGCCGCGGATCACGGCGAGCCCCTCCTCGAACCGGTCGATCCGCACGCCGGCACGGTCGTATTCGATGCCGGCCTGCTCGTAGTCGGAGATCATCCAGCCCGCTCCGAGACCGATCTCGACGCGTCCCTCCGACAGCACGTCCATCGTGGCCAGTTCCTTGGCGAGCACCACCGGATGCCGGTAGTCGTTGTCGAACACGAGGGCACCGGCGCGCAGCGTGGTGGTGGCGTCGAGCACGGCCTGCAGGGCGGGCATCGGCGCCAGCTGGCCGCCGAAGTGATCGGGCATGGTGGCCACGGCGTAGCCGAGATCCTCCATGTGGCGCGCGGTGTCGGCCCAGTTCATCGAACCGACCGGCGATTCGAGCTGCACACCGAAGCGGAAGGGGCGGATCGGGAACGGAGAGGTCGCTGAGTCGGCCGGCATGCGCTGCAACGTAGCCTGACGTGGCCGACACCCGCACCGCCACTACCGTGGGCCCTGCTGTGCGCCTCCTCGGATTCGTCTCTCGCCTCGGGCTGGTGATCGCCGCCGGCGCGCTGCTGGTGACCTCGATGGTGGTGGGCGTCGCCCCCCGCATCTGGCACACGGCCAACGCCCACGAGGAACTTCCGGTGGTGCTGCCCGAGTTCGAGTCGTTGGCCCAGCGCAGCTACGTCTACGACGCCAACGGGCAGGAGATCGCGGTCTACGAGCTGGAGAACTCCCAGCCCATCGACTACGAGGACATCCCGCCGCAGGTGATCGACGCGTTCTTGGTGGTGGAGGACAAGGAGTTCTTCAACCACGACGGCATCAACATCCGCAGCCTCGTGCGCGCCACCCTGTCGAACTTCGCCTCCGACGCCCCGCAGCAGGGAGCGTCGACCATCACGATGCAGGTGGTGAAGAACGACTTCCTCGCCGGGCTCGAGCGCGACGGCCGCTACAAGCTGCTGCAGATGCACTACGCCCGGATGCTCGAGAAGGAGCTCACCAAGGAAGAGATCATCGCCCGCTACCTCAACACGGTGTTCTTCGGCAACAACGCCTACGGCATCCAGGCGGCCGCCGAGACGTACTTCGCGAAATCGGCCACCGACCTCACCTTCGTGGAGGCGGCGTTCCTCGCCGGGCTGGTGCGGTCGCCGTCGGGTTTCGACCCCATCAACGAGCCCGAGCGCAGCCGGGCGCGCTGGCTGCAGGTCGTCGAGCGGCTCGTCGACGAGGGCCTCTACACCGAGGCCGAGGGCGACCAGCTCGCCGAGGACTTCGTGCTGCCGTCGCGAGTCCGGTCGCTGCCCGACCGGTCGTACGAACGGTCGTACTTCACCGAGGCGCTGCGCGACTACCTCCTCAACCGGTCCGACATCCTCGGCGACACCTACCAGGAGCGCTACAACCAGCTGTTCCGCGGTGGGCTGCGCATCCACACCACGCTCGACGCCACGCTGCAGCAGCTGGCCGAGCAGGCGCGCAACGAGCTGCCGAACACGTTGCAGGGATTCGACGCATCACTCGTGTCCCTCGACTCCACCAGCGGTGCGATCCGGGTGATGGTGGGTGGCCAGGGCTTCGTGCCCAACGAGCGCGAGGTGAACATGGCGCTGTCGCCGCGCCAGACCGGCTCGAGCATCAAGATGTTCATCGTCGCCGCGGCCGTCCAGGCAGGCGCGCAGCCGGGCGACGTGATCGACGGTGTGCGCGGCTGTTCGTTCCCCAACCCCGGCGGCGAGCCCGACCCGTTCGTGATCCGGGGCGGGGTGAGTGGTTTCGTCGGCACGCTGCAGCAGATGACGACGCAGTCGATCAACTGCGGTTTCGCCCGGCTCAGCCAGGCCGTGGGCCTCAACCGCATGGTCGACAGCGTCTACCGGATGTCGAAGTCGCCGTATCTCTCCCGCGACCTGCCGGCCGACGAGCGGGCACCGATCGAGCCGTTCGTGAGCTTCGCCACCGGTGCCAACGAGCTGAGCCCGCTCGACATGGCCGCCGGCGCTCAGACCATCGCCAACGAGGGCGTGCACCACGACCCGTACTACGTGGAGTACATCGACGACGCCGCCGGTGAGCGCATCTACACCCACGTCGGCCCGGGGACGCAGGTACTCGAGCGTGACGCGGCGCTCGGTGCCGTCGACATCCTCCGGGGCCCCATCTACGGCGGCGGAACCGGCCGGCGGGCCGCCTTCGACGACCGGCGTCCGGCGTTCGGCAAGACGGGAACCCAGCAGGAGAACACCAACGCCTGGTTCGTGGGCGGCACGAGGCAGCTCTCCACCGCGGTCTGGGTGGGTGACCCGGACTCGTACACGAAGATGCAGGACATTCCCGAGTTCATCGCACTCGGCTACCACCGGAACGGCAACATGCAGGGCGGCCACAGCCCGGCGGTGATCTGGAACCGGTTCATGGAGCCCGCCCACGCCTTCGCGCCGGTGCTCGACTGGGACCGGCCTCCGCCGCCGCAGCGGCCGAATGCCAGGATCTTCCTGCCCGGTGTGGAGTGCGTGCAGCGGGTCACCGGATTCATCCCCGGTGCGCCGGTCGAGACCACGCCGACCACCCTGCCCGAGGGGGCCGAACCGCCGCCCGAGGACGCCGAGCCCGCACCGGTGGAGACGCTGCCGCCGACGCCGGTGTTCCGGTCGGTGCAGGTGGGCACCACGATCGCTCCCGACAACCTCGATCCGAAGGCGCCCCTGCCGCTGTTGCCGCTGAGCGAGAACGTCGGAGCGTGCGGTTCGAGCTCGTTGCCGGCCGGGGCCATCCCGGTCGACGAGTTCCCGCCTCCGGCTGCTCCCGCCGTCGACGAGTGACGGCTGGCCGTCCGGGCCGTCACACCTGGCACACTGGTCGGCGATGACCGACGCCGAACCCGCCGCCGACAACGACACCGACGACGGCTCCATGTCGCTTCCCGAACGGGTCCTGGCGCTGCAGGCGGTCGACACCGAGGCCGATCAGCTGGCCCTGCAGCGAGAACGGCATCCGCTGCGCGAGCAGCTCGGCACACTGTCGGAGCAGCTCAGGCAGTGGGAGCGCCGGCGCAGCGCGCTGCGTGACCGCATCGACGAACTCGGCACGGCGATCGAGCAGGCCGAGGAGCGCGGTGCCGAGCTGTCGGCGCACAAGGCTCGGCTGGAACAGCAGATGAAGACGGTGATCGCGCCGCGCGAGGCCGAGGCGCTGATGCACGAGATCGCCACCATCGACGGTCAGCGTGACGAGCTCGACACGCACGAGTTGGAGGCGCTGGAGGAGCAGGCGCAGCGTGACGACGAGCTCGCCGAGCACCTGCGCAGCGAGGAATCGATCCGCACTGCGGTGCGACGGGCCGACGAGGCCGTCGTCGAGGCCGTTGGCGACATCGATCGGCAGCTGGCGACGCTCGACGAGCGGCGGACGGCGCTGCGGGCGGAGATACCTGCGTCGTTGCTCTCCACCTACGACCGCAAACGCGCTGCTCTGGGTGTGGCGGCGGCACAGCTCGTGGGCCGGCAGTGCCAGGGGTGCCATCTCGAGCTGTCGGCGGCCGAGGTCGACACGGTGAAGGACGAGGCAGCCGCCACCGGTGTCACCGACTGCCCGCAGTGCGGCCGTCTGCTCCTGGTCTGACGCACGGGGACTCGGCGGCATGTTCTTCTGGTTCATCGGCACGGCCGTGCTCACCGTGGGGCTCGTGTTCCGCGACCCGCGGTTCGACTACCGGCTGGTGGTGGTGGGCTCCGTCCTGGCGATTCTCGACGGGCTCGTGTTCGGCGGTGTCGGCGCCCTGCACAGCGTGACCGTGAGTGTGGCGCTGCTGGCGGTGGTGATGATCGCCACGTCGGGTCGCCGGCCGATCCGCAAGCTGTTGCTCGGCCTGCCGATCGGGATGATCCTGCACCTGGTGTTCGATGCGGCCTGGAACGACACCGACACGTTCTGGTGGCCGTTCACGGGCTGGGGCTTCGACGACGCCTCGATCCCGGTGGTGGACCGGGGATGGTGGAGCGTCCCGCTCGAGGTGATCGGGGTGGGGCTGTGTGTGTGGCTGTGGCGCCACAACGGCATGGGCTCGGCCGACCGTCGCCGCCGGTTCCTCGCCGACGGCCACCTCGACGCCGTCCCCGACCGCTTCGCCTGACGGTCTCGCTGGAACCCCCGCGACCACCGTTTGCGTGACGGAAATGTTGGAAGGGGCCAACATTTCTGCAACGCAAACGGAAGAGGGGAGCGCAGCTGGGGGCGGGGACGTGTGGAACACTCGTGCGGTGCTGTTCCTCGTCCGCCACGGCCGTACCACCGCCAACTCCGAGGGCCGTCTGCAGGGCCGTCTCGACCAGGATCTCGACGATCTCGGCCGCGAGCAGGCCGCCGCCGTGGCCGACTTCATCGGTGCGTCGGCGCAGGTCGACGCCGTCGTCGCCAGCCCGCTCGAGCGTGCCCAGCAGACCGCGGCCGCGTTCGGCCTGCCCGTCGAGACCGACGAGCGCTGGCTGGAGCTCGCCTACGGCGAGTACGAGGGCGTCAAACACGCCGACGTCGGCGGCGAGGTGTGGGACCGCTGGCGCCTCGATCCCGACTGGGCGCCCGAGGGCGGCGAGTCGTTCGCCGCCCTCGATGCGCGTACCCGCGCCGCCTGCGAGGACCTCGTGGGGCGCGCCTCGACGGGCAACGTCGTGGTGGTGAGCCACGTGTCGCCCATCAAGTCGGCCGTCGCCTGGGCGCTCGGCGTCGACGCGAGCATCTCGTTC
>JAWLEC010000073.1:0-15471 GCA_041686315.1 Ilumatobacteraceae bacterium | reverse complement strand
GCCCTGCGCCGACCGGATTCCGGACAGGCCGAAGCGCGCCAGGTGGACGGGATGGCGAGGGGGCACGTCGAGCGGTGACAGCACGCCGTCCACCAGATCGAAGCCGGCGTCCACGAGCGGCCCGAACAGGCCCCGGTAGCTCGCCGCGTCCTCGCCGAGACCGGCGGCCGTCGCATCGACCGACCGTTCCAGCACGGCGGCGCGTCCACCGTCGAGCGGGTGGGTGAGCGGCACCTCGGGGTGCACCCAGTGCAAGCCGTGTCCGGAGAGCAACCCGCCGTCGGCGAGCGACCGGAACGCCGGTGACGCAACGCCGAGCGGGTGGATCGCCGAGCACACGTCGTGCACCACGCCGGGGAGCGTGAGTTCGGCCGACCGCGTCCCGCCGCCGGGGGTGCCGGCCGCCTCGATCACCAGCACCTCCCGCCCCGCCCGGGCGAGCACGACGGCGGCCATCAGCCCGTTGGGTCCCGACCCGACCACGACGGCGTCGGGCGACGTCACGGCAGCATCACCCGATCGGCCGCAGCCCGCCGTCTCACGGCGTGGACCGCGCCTCGGTGTCGCCCGTCTGCGCGCTGCCCGTCTGCGCGCTGCCCGTCTGCGCGCTGCCCGTCTGCGCGCTGTCGGTCGGTGCATCGCCGCCCGGACCGGGTGGGGACCCGACGATCCTCGCAGCACCGTTCGCGAGCTGGGTTGCCTCTGCCCGCTCCGGCCAGTCGGGCGACAGGGGGAGCGTGAACCCGATCCGGGCACCGCCGCCGTCACGGGCCTCGGCGAACACCGAGCCGCCTTGTCGGGTCACGACGTCTTTCACGATCGACAATCCCAGCCCCGAGCCCGGCATCGAGCGCGCCGACTCGGCTCGGTGGAACCGTTCGAAGATCCGCTCGCGTTCGACCGCGTCCACGCCCGGCCCACGATCGAGCACGGCCAGGGTCCCCCCACCGACGACCACATCGACGGGTCCACCCGACGTGTCGAACTTGCACGCGTTGTCGACGAGGTTGGTGATCGCGCGGTCGAGCGCCGAGCGGGGTGCGTCGACGGCGGCCTCGTCGGCGGCGGACACCGTGATCGCACGGGCCCGACGGCGACTCACACGTTCGGCCACGTCGGCCGCGAGATCGGCGAGCACGATCCGCTCGGACGGCTGGCCGTCGAGTTCGCCCGACGCCACCGCGACCAGCTCGTTGACGAGATCGGTGAGTTCGGTCACCTCGCTGTCGAGGTCGTCGAGCACGCCGCTGCGCATCTCGGGATCCATGTCGGGGTGACGACGCAGCACGGACAGGTTCGTCCGCAGGCTGGTGAGCGGCGTGCGGAGTTCGTGGCCGGCGTCCTGCACGAGGCGCCGCTGCTCGGCGCGTGACTGCGCCAGAGCGCCGAGCATGCCCCTGAACGCACCGCCGAGGCGGCCCACCTCGTCGGTGCCCGTGCCGGGTACGGCCACGTCGAGCCGGCCCGACGCCCCGACGTCCTCCGCGGCTCGTGTCAACCGGCGCAGTGGCGCAGCGACCGTGCCGGCGATCATCCAACCGAGGGCGGCGGCGGCCAGCGACACCACCACCACGAGGGTGATCGTGCGTCGGCGGACGTCGTCGAGCACGCTCTCCACCTCGTCGAGCGGGCGGGCGATCTGGATCGCACCCTCGGCGACACCGATCGTGTGGACACGCAGGTCGGTTCCGTCGACACCCACCGTGGAGCGATCGAGCGCGCGCGGCCGCCCGATCACCGACGCCGCCCCGTCCGTCACCGGCGGGTTCCGGGCGAACGACGACGCCACCGTGCCGGCACCGTCGTCGAGCACACGGACCGAGTACACCTCGAGCAACCCACGGTTGGGTACCTGCATGCGACCGTCGACGACGCGCCCGAGCATCTGCACCGACGCCTCGTTGATCGACCGGTCGATCTCGTCGACGAGGCGCACGCTCGTGGACCGGTAGCTGATCACCCCGACAGCCGTCGTCGCAGTGAGTGCGATCACAGCGAGCGACAGCGCGATCTTCCAGCGCAGACTCATGCGCCGACCACCTGCTGCTCGTTCACGAGTCGAGTCTCGCCGAATACCCCACGCCTCGCACCGTGTGGACCACCCGCGGCTCGCCCTCGGCCTCGGTCTTGCGGCGCAGGTAGCCGATGTAGACGGCCAGGTTCTTCGAGTCGGGCCCGAAGTCGTAGTGCCAGATGCGGTCGTAGATCGTGGAGTGGTCGAGCACGATGCCCTGGTTGGCGACCAGCAGTTCGAGCAGATCGAACTCGGTCTTCGACAGCTGCAGCTCGCGCTCGCCGCGGAAGGCACGGCGACCGGAGGGGTCGAGCCGGAGGTCGCCGAGCACCAGCTCACCTGCCTGGCGGGCGTCGACCCCGTCGGAGTAGCTCGAACGGCGCAGCAGTGCACGCACCCGGGCGAGCAGCTCGTCGAGGTCGTACGGCTTGGGCATGTAGTCGTCGGCGCCGGCGTCGAGCCCCGCCACACGGTCGCTGGTCTCGGTACGTGCCGTGAGCATCAGCACGGGCAGACGGTCGTCTTCCGCACGCAGCACACGGCACACGGTGAGCCCGTCGACCAGCGGCATCGACACGTCGAGCAGCAACACGTCCGGCCGGGCCTGTCGCACGGCTTCGAGGGCCTCGGCTCCGTTGCTCGCCGCCACCACCGTGTAGCCCTCGAGCTGCAGGGCGCGGACCAGTGCCTCACGTGCCGCCCGATCGTCTTCGGCGACCAGGATCCGTGCTCGTTCCGCGTCGCTCATCTCCCACAGTCTGCTCGCAACGGTTGAGAGATCGGTGAGAACGCCGTGGCGGCCGGCCACAGCTGCTACGAACGACCCCGTGGAACTGTTCGGGGCCACCTCCCTTCCCCTTGCGCGCGTGCTCGCCGCGGTCGCGTTCGGCGGAGCCGTCGGAGCGACCGGCCGCTGGGCGGTCGGTGAGCTGTTCCCGGCCGAGCCGGGGGTGTGGCCGTGGGCGACCCTGCTCGTCAACGTGCTCGGTGCACTGGCGATCGGATTCGCCGCCCGGGGTGTCGAGCGTGACTCGCTGCGGTGGGCGCTGCTCGTCACCGGTGTGCTGGGCGGGTTCACGACGTTCTCGGCACTGGCGGTGGAGCTGAACGACATGGTGGAGGCGGACCGGACGACGGTCGCCGTCGCCTACGGTGCCGTCACCCTCGCCGCGGGCGTGGCAGCAACGCTGGTCGCCGGGCTCGGCCGTGCAGCAGGGCGGCACGGGAGCGGGGACGCAACCGACACATCCGGCGGGGGCCGACCGTGACGCCGGTGCTGTTCGTGGTCGCCGCCGGGCTCGGTGCGATCGGGCGGGAACTCGTCGGGCGGTTCGCCTGCACCTGGCAGGCGTTGCTGGTGGTCAACACCGCCGGCGCGGGACTGTTCGGCCTGGTGGTGAGTGCAGCCCGTTCGGGCGACCTGTCGGCCGACGCCGCCACGGTGCTCGGGGTGGGGTTCTGCGGCGCGCTCACCACGTTCTCGTCGTTCGCTCTGGAGACGCGGGCGCTCGGCTGGCGCTGGGGCAGTCTCTACGCGGCAGTGACGATCGGCTGTGCGGCCGGCGCCGCGTCGATCGGCACCACCTTCGTGTGACCATCACGACCGCACCGCCCAGAAGCGACAGCGGGGTCTGACCCCGCTGTCGCTTCTGGCGTGCTGTCAGGCGCTGACCTCGAGGATGCGGACCGGGGTCTCGCGAGGACCGCGGACCATGCCGACGCTCCACCTGGTCTCACCGGCGAGTTCGAACCGCGGGAAGCGCTTGATGAACTCCTCGATGGCGACCTTGAGCTCCAGGCGGGCGAGGTTCGAGCCCACGCAGCGGTGGATACCGAGCCCGAACGCCGCGTGCCGGTTCTCCTCACGATCGACGACGAAGGTGTCGGGGTCCTCGAACTGCAGCGGATCGCGATTGGCCGCGGGGAACGCCAGCAGCACCCAGTCGTCCTTCTTCATCGGGCAGCCGTGGAAGTCGACGTCCTCCGTCACCAGTCGGCCCATCGTGACCGGCGCATACGCCCGGAGGAACTCCTCGAGCGCGAAGGTCATGACCTCGGGGTCGTCCAGCAGGCGCTGGTGATCCTCCGGATGCTGGGCGAGGTGCCAGAGCGACGAACCGATCGCCGACCATGTCGTATCGACGCCGGCGACCAGCAGCAGGATGATCATGCCCTCGACGACCTGGTCGTCGAGCTTGTTGCCGTCGAGCTCGACGTTCATCAGGAAGTTCGTCAGGTCCTCGCGAGGGTTCGCACGATGGTCCGCGATCTGCTCCTGGACGTAGGCGCCGAAGTCGTTCGACGTCTGACGCGTCCCCGGCTCCTCGTTGATGCGCTCCAGGACCTCGTGGACCATCTCCCGGAACATCTGCTCGTCCTGCTCCGGGAAGCCGAGCATCCGACGGATCACGTTCACCGGGATGTGCTGCGCGTACTGGACCGCAGCGTCGATGACGGTCTCACCGGGCGTGATCTCTCCCATCTCGTCCAGCAACTTCTGACAGAGCAGCCGGATCTCGGACTCCCACGGCTCGATCACCTTCGGCGCGAACGCCGGCAGGAGCAGTCGACGGGCGATGGCGTGGAAGGGCGGATCGCTGGTGATCGGCGGGGCGAGGCCGATCGGGGCGGGCAACGCCCGGTCACCGGGTCGCCCGACGCCGGGCACGACCGAACGGCTCGAGAAGTGGTCGGTGTCGTAGGCGACCTCGTGGACGGTGTCGTGCGTCAGCGGCACCCACATGCCGCCGTATCGATCGGAGTGGGCGATGGGGCACCCGCCCTCGCGCACTGCCTTCCACACCTCGGGAGCGTTGGGATTGTAGGACGGGTCGGCGTGATCGAAATCGGTGGCGAAGTCCTCGACCGGACCGTAATCGGCGGCGTCGTAGGGCACCCGCTGCCAGACATCCGTGCCGTCGGGGCTGCTGCCGACGATGAACTCCATCGTCTCGCCGCTGCGTTCCCAGGTGATGATCTTGTTGCCGGTCTCGGGGTCGATCCGGATGTCGGGCCCGGTCGTGTTCTCGTCGACGGTGTCGGTCATGTCAGCCGTTCTCCGTGATGGTGATGGCGTACTCGGGGCAGTTCGAGGCGGCCAGGCGGGCCTTGTCCTCGAGGTCGGCGGGCACGTCGCCCTCGACGAGCAGTACGGCCTGGCCGTAGTCGTCGACGTCGAACAATTCCGGCGCCAACGCGTAGCAACGGTTGTGGCCCTGGCACTTCTCTGCATCGAGGTGTACTCGCATGGCCCCGACCCTAGAGGCCACAGTTGGGCTGTGACCAACGCCACGGCAACTTTTTCGAACGATGTTCCAATGCTGCTGCTCCCGCCGTCGGAGGGCAAGGCCGAAGGAGGCAGCTCACGGCGTGCGGGATGGACGCCCGACAGCGGCGCGTTCGGCCGGCGCGACGCCATCGCCGGCAGGCGGGCCGAGGTGGTCGAGGCGCTGACATCCCGCGGTGGCGGCGACGAGAAGCTGCTGGGCGTCCGCGGCGACCACCTGGCGCGGGCGCTGTCGTCGAACTGCTCGCTCGTCGGTGCACCGGTGCTTCCCGCCTGGCAGCGCTACACCGGGGTCGTGTGGGACCACCTCGATCCCGCCACCCTGCCGGCGGCTGCCCGCCGGCGGATCGTGGTGGTGTCGGGCCTGCTGGGGTTGGTGCGCGGCGACGACCCGGTGCCCGACTACCGCCTGAAGATGGGCGCCAACCTGCCACCTTTGGGCAAGGTGTCGACATGGTGGCGAGACGACCTCTCCGCCGAACTCGACCGGGCGGCCCGGCGGAGCGTCGTGGTCGACCTGCTCCCCCAGGAGCACCGGGCGGCCTGGTCGCCCGGGTCCTCGGGACGGGGCACCGTGGAGGGTGTGACCGTGTCGCTCGTCGACCCCACCGGCAAGCCCGGCGGTCACTTCGCCAAGGCCGCCAAGGGGTCACTCGCCCGCGAGATCCTGCTCCACGGCCTGGACGCGCTCGACACCTGGTCCGACGACCGGTTCGTGCTCGAGGTGATGCCGATCGCGTGAACAGTGTGTGGCGGGTGACCGCACACTGTTCACGCGTTCGGTCGTGGGGTCACACGTTCGGCGGCGGCTTCGTGCGCCGTGTCGCCGCGGCCGGACGCAGGGTCGTGAGGAACATCAGCGCCGCAGCCGGGAGCACCACGATGGCGACCGCGTCGCCCACATCCAGGGCCGCGGTGTCGGCGAGCGCCCCGACCACCAACGGCGACACGATGGCCGCGGAGCGCTGACCCACGAGCATCGCCGAGAACCCCGACCCGGGAGGTCCGTCGGCCCGGGCAGCGCGGTCGTAGAGCTGCGGGAACAGCGTGGCGACGCCCAGACCCGCAACCACGAACCCCACCACGGCGACCGCCGCATTCGGTACCAGCGTGGCCGCGGCCGACCCGACACCGGCGACGACGATGGCGACTCGCAACAGCCGGCCCGCGCCGAGGCGCATCTGCACCCAGTCACCGCCGAGCCGGCCCACGGTCATGCCCACGGTGAACCCGAGGAAGGCGAGCCCGCCGACACCGGCGCGCGTGGCGAGGTCGTCCACGAGCCGGAACGTCGCCCAGTCGCCGTTGGACACCTCCATCGTCATCGCCGTCGCCCCGCCCACGCCCAGCGCCACGGCCGTCAGGCGCCGTGGCGAGCGGCCATGCGACCCGCTCGGGCGCGCCTCGTGCCGTGCGTCGCCGGCCGGCGCACCGTGGGACGCATCGTCACGGGAACCCGCATCGATGCGATCGGATGCCTCGGGCGCGAGTTCCACCCGGTGCGGCTCGTCGGTTCGGAGCAGACCCGGCGCGATGAACACGAGCGCCCCGATGAGCAGCAGCGACGTGGCCGTGAGCTGCACCGGCGCCTCCACCTCGGCGCGCACCAGCACCACCGTCGCCAGCCCGCCGGTGACCGTGCCGAGGCTCCACAGACCGTGCAGCCGGTTCATCACCGGCGTGTGGCGACGGGCGCTCAACGCCGAGCCCTGCACGTTCATGGCCACGTCGATGAAGACGTCGAAGAACAACACGCCGGTGAGGCCGGCCACGAGCATCCACGGCGACGTGGCGAAGCCCACCACCGGCAGCGACCCGACCGACAGCAGCGCACCCCAGATCATCACGCGCCTCGTGCCCAGACGGGCGATCACCCGTCCGGTGAACAGGCTGCCGACGAGCCCGGCGAAGCTGCCGAGCATCAACACCACTCCGAGCGTGCCGATGGAGATGCCGACCCGATCGCGGATCTCGGGCAGCCGCGGGATGAACGTGGCGTACACGACGCCGTTGGCGAAGAACTGCGTGGCCACCGACTGCAGCGCTCGACGGTCGCGGACAGCGTCGGTGGAGGTGTCCATCAGCGCACAGCCTGGCTCAGGATCGGACGGATCGACGCACCGGTTCGCCGGCCGGCGTCAGCACGTGACGAGCTCGACGGCGTCGTCGCCCGCGACGTCGACGACCGCGGCGATCGGGCGCCCCTCGCCGACCACGGTGGCGAGCGGGCCACCGCGCACGGACCCCGACGTGAGCACCACGAACGGCAGATCGGGTGACGTCTGCGCCGCGATCGCCGCCTTGGCGATCGTGCGCCACACCACGTCGACGCGGTGCAGGCCCGGGCGGGCCGGTGTGTGGCTGCCCGCCAGCTCGAACAGCCGGGTGGTCCCGTCGGGGCCGGTGGCGCGGAACGACACGGTCGTGCCGGGAGCGATCCGCCACGCCTCGTGGACGTCGGTGTAGCCGGCGTCGTCGAGCAGGGAGCGGGCCATCTCCTTCAGCGTGCGGCGATCGGGTGGATCGGCGGGCACCATCGACGCCACCCGTTCGCGGGCCTGGCGCACGTAGCCGTCGTCGGTGTCGTAGCCGACGTAGTGGCGGCCCGTGTTGACGGCGGCGACCGCCGTGGTGCCCGACCCCATGAACGGGTCGAGGACCACGTCACCCGAGTAGGTGAACAGCTGCAGGCAGCGCTCCACCAGCGGCACCGGGAAGGGAGCGGGATGCCCGACACGGGTGGCGCTCTCGGCGGGCATCTCCCACACGTCGAGCGTGGCCTCCATGAACTCGTCGCCGGGGATCGTGGCGTCACCGGTGCCGGTGTCGGCTGCGGCCACCGCGTCGAGGCCCGCCGAGGTGTCCGAGCCTCTCGATCCGGCACCTCGGCCGACGCGGTCGAAGCGGCCCTTGCTGGCCACGATGAGCCGCTCGGTGGTGTCGCGCAGCACCGGATTGGCCGGCGACCGGTACGAGCCCCACGCACACGAACCGCTGGCCCCACGCTGCTTCTGCCAGATCACCTCGCCGCGCAGCAACAGCCGCAGGTCGTCCTGCAGGATCGTGGTGACGTCGGCGGCGAGGCTGCGGTACGGGCGGCGGCCGAGGTTGGCCACGTTCACCACCACCCGGCCTCCGGGCTCGAGCGTGCGGACACACTCGGCGAACACGTCGCGCAGCATCTCGAGGTAGTCGAGGTAGTCGCCCGGCACGTGCCCTTCACCGAGCGCCGTCTCGTACTCCTTGCCGGCGAAGTAGGGCGGTGACGTGACCACCAACGCCACCGAGGCGTCGGGGACGCCCTCCATGCGCCGGGGATAGCCCACGTGGATCACGTCGACCTCACCGGGCGTGCCGAGGCGGTCGTCGTCGCTCACCTCGGGCGCAGCGAACCGGGAGTAGAAGTCGGACGAGTCGTGCGACTCCCGCTTGCCGACACCGAAGGACGAGGTGGAGGTACCCATCGGGAACCGGTCAGCCCGCCGGCAACTCGACGACGGGATCGACGCAGGGCACAGCACGCAGCCGGGGCGCGTCGACGGCAGGCTGCGGCTCGGTCATCGCCCAAATCTAGACGGGCAGGGCACCGCCGGAGCGGGAGGGGTACCGTTGACGGCGCCATGGCCTACCGCTACCTGTGGACCCCGCTGCAGCTCGGACCCGTCGAGGTCCGCAACCGGATCGTCTTCTCCGCGCACCTCACCAACTACGCACGCGACGGTCTCCCCACCGAGCAGCACGCGGCCTACTACGGGGCCCGCGCCGCCGGGGGCACCGGGTTGATCATCACCGAGGAGCACTCCACCCACCCCACCGACTGGCCGTACGAGAAGCTGATCCACGGCTTCCACCGTGACGTGATCCCGGGATACAAGCGGATCACCGAGGCCGTGCACCGGCACCGGGTGCCGATCTTCGCCCAGATCAACCACAACGGCGGCCAGGCGAGTTCGATGTACTCGCGGCTGCCCGTCTGGGCGCCGTCACCGGTGGCCGACCCGCTGTTCCGTGAGGTGCCCAAGGCGGTCACCCACGCCGAGATCGACGAGATCGTGGCCGGGTACGCGCTGGTCGCCGAGCACTGCGCCGAGGGCGGCTTCGACGGCATCGAACTGCAGTGTTCGCACAGCTCGATCGTGCGCGGCTTCCTCTCCCCCGCCACCAACCACCGCACCGACGACTACGGCGGATCGCTCGAGAACCGCACCCGCCTGCTCGTCGACATCGTGGCCGCGGTGCGGCGCGAGATCGGCGGCCGTCTGGCTCTCGGCGTGCGGATCTGCGGCGACGAGCTGATCGAGGACGGCACCACGGTCGACGACGCCGTGCGCATCGCCGAGATCGTCGAAGCGACCGGCCACGTCGACTACATCAACACCTCGATCGGGGTGGCCACGGCGAGCCTGTTCATGATCGAGGCGTCGATGCACGTTCCGCCCGGCTATGCGATGTTCATCCCGTCGGCGATCCGCAAGGCGGTCGACCTGCCGGTGGTCGGTGTCGGCCGCTTCAAGGATCCGCTGCAGGCCGAACGCGCACTCGCCGAGGGCCACTGCGATCTCGTCGGGGTGGTACGCGGCCAGATCGCCGACGCCGACTTCGTGGCCAAGGCGCGCGCCGGTTCCACCGACGAGACCCGGTTGTGCCTGTCGTGCAACCAGGAGTGCGTGGGGCGCATGGGCCTCAACCGGTGGCTGGGTTGCATCGAGAACCCGCGTACCGGTCGCGAGTCCGAGGGTGTCGGGTCGGTGCGGCTCACGGCCAAGCCCCGCAAGGTGATGGTGGTGGGTGCCGGCCCGGCCGGGCTGCAGGCGGCGATCGCTGCACGCCGCAACGGCCACGACGTCACGGTGTTCGAGCAGCGCGAGAGCGCCGGAGGCCAGGTGGCGCTGGCGGCGTCGGTGCCCAACCGGGCCGAGTTCGGCGACATGATCCGCAACCAGCTCACCGAGTGCCGCCGTCTCGGCGTCGAGATCCGCTACCGCATCGGGGTGTGGCCCGGCCTGGTCGACGAACAGCAGCCCGACCACGTGATCGTGGCCACCGGCGCCGAGCCGCAACGGCCGTACTGGGTGCCCGCCGACGCCGACAACGTGGTCGACGTGCGCGAGGTGCTCGACGGGTCGGCGCAGCCGTTCGGCGACGTGGTGGTGATCGACGAGATCGGTTTCCACCACGCCACCTCCACCGCCGAGGTGCTCGCCGACCGCGGCTGCGACGTGGAGATCATCACCCCCGGCATGGTGGTGGGGCAGGATCTCGGCGTCACCCTCGACATGGAGAACTGGTGGATCCGTGCCGGCGAGAAGGGGATCGTGCAGACCACCGACCTCGTGCCGATGGCCATGGAGGGCCGCGAGCTGCAGCTGCTGCACCATCCCACCGGCGGCAACGAGACGCGCACTCCCGACTGGGTGGTGCTCGCCACCCACGCCGACCCCGTCGAGTGGCTGTACCACGATCTGCGCACCGCCGGCGTGAGCGTCGAGCGAGTGGGCGACTGCGTCGCTCCCCGCCGCGCCCACGCCGCCGTGGTCGAGGGCGAACGCGCCGGCGCCTCCCTGTGACGGGTGTTCGCCAGGGGTCAGACCCCGCACGAACGCCCCGCGGGCGCGGTCCGTCGGCCACGGCCGGTTCGTGCGGGGTCTGACCCCTGGCGTACGCCATGATGGGCCGATGATCGACATCGACGCCGCGATCGGCGCGCTCACGCTCGAGGACAAGTGCGAGCTGCTCGCCGGGCAGACCAACTGGCGGACCCGCGCCTTCCCCGAGGCCGGCATCCCGCAGATCAAGACGTCCGACGGCCCGAACGGCGTCCGCGGCGAAGGCCACGGAGGGTCGGGTGTGCCCGGCGTGGTGGTGCCGTCGGGCATCACCCTCGGTGCCACGTGGGACCCCGACCTGTTGGAGGAGATCGGCGACCTGCTCGGCCGCGAGTCGATCCGCAAGGGCGCCCACGTGCTGCTCGGCCCCACCGTCAACCTGCATCGCACGCCCGTCGGGGGTCGCACGTTCGAGTGCTACAGCGAAGACCCCGAACTCTCCGGAGCACTCGGCGTCGGTTTCGTCCGCGGCGTCCAGGGCAACGACGTCGCCGTCACGGTGAAGCACTTCGTGGCCAACGACACCGAGATCGAGCGGTTGCGGGTCGACGTACGCGTCGACGAGCGCCCGTTGCGCGAGCTGTACCTGCGCCCGTTCGAACGGATCGTGAAGGAGGCCGGCGCCTGGGGGGTCATGAGCGCCTACAACCGCCTGCGCGGCGAGTTCTGCGCACACAACCGGCCGCTGCTCACCGGCATCCTCCGCGAGGAGTGGGGGTTCGACGGATTCGTCGTGTCCGACTGGTTCGGCGTGCACGACACGGTCGGCGCGGCCGACGCCGGGCTGTCCCTCGAGATGCCCGGACCGGTGCGGGTCTACGGACACAAGCTCGCCGCCGCCGTGGAGAGCGGCGACATCTCCGAGAGCCGGGTGGACGAACTCGTGCGCGATCTGCTGGTGCTGGCCAACCGCGTGCGCGCCGACGAACGATCCGCCGACCAGCCCGAGGGATCGGTCGACGACCCCGCCGAGCGGGCACTCACCCGACGGGCGGCGATCGCCGGCACCGTGCTGCTGCGCAACGAGGTTCACGACACCCTCGGCGCAACGGTGCTGCCGATCGACACCGACTCGGTCACCAGCATCGCCGTGATCGGACCCAACGCGTCGATCGACCGGTCGATGGGTGGCGGTTCGGCCAGTCTCATGCCGCTGGCCACACGCACGCTCCTCGCAGCGATCACGGATCGGCTGGGTCCCGGGACGGCCACCAACGCCGCCGTCACCTACGAACCCGGCGTCCGCATCGACCGTCTCACACCCATCGTGCGACGACGCCAGCTCCGCAGCCCCGACGGCGAGCCCGGCCTGCGCGTGAAGTACGTGAACGGCACCGACTGGGACGGCCCGGCCGTGGTCGAGCAGCAGTCGCCGACGTCACTGGTCCGCTTCTTCGGTTCGACCCCGGACGGCGTCGATCCGAAGGCCTTCTCGGCCCGCATCGACGGCACCTTCGTGCCGGACACCGACGGCCCCCACACGGTGGGGGTGGTCTCCACCGGTCCGGTGATCGTGGCCGCCGACACGGGCAACGGCATGACCGACCTGGTCGCCGACCCCGACATGGCGCTGCCGCGCAGCGAGGAGTTCTTCGGATACGGAAGCGTGGAGGCGACGGCGACGATCGAGTGCACCGCCGGCGTCCCGGTGCCGCTGGCGGTCAAGTGGGCGACCCACAGCGTGAGTGGGTTCGCGGCGATCCGCGTGGGCATCCGTTCCCCCGAGCCGGCCGACATACTCGAGCGATCCGTCGCAGCGGCCGCTGCGGCAGACGTCGCCGTCGTGATGGTGGGCACCAACGACGAGTGGGAGACGGAAGGCCACGATCGCGCCACGATGGACCTGCCGGGAGAACAGGACGACCTGGTCCGGCGCATCGTCGCTGCCAACCCGCGTACCGCCGTGGTCGTCAACGCCGGCTCGCCGGTGACGATGGACTGGGCCGATCCCGATCATCCCGGCAACCCGGATGGCGCGGCGCCGGCGATCCTCACCTCGTTCTTCGCGGGCCAGGAGCAGGCCGAGGCGCTCGTCGACGTGCTCGTCGGCGAGGCCGACCCCGGTGGCCGGCTCCCGATCACGGTTCCGGTGCGGCTCGCCGACAGCCCGGCATTCCTGCACCACCGACCCGACCGCGACAGCACGGGCCACGTCACACAGCGGTACGGCGAGGGACTCTTCGTCGGGTACCGGGCCGGCGACGCCCGTGGCATCGCCCCCCGGTTCGCATTCGGTCACGGGCTCAGCTACGGCTCCGCCGACTGGGCGACGCCGACGCCGTCGACCACCACCATCAGCCGAGCCGACCTCGACGACGGCGGAGCCGTCACGCTGACGGTGCCGGTGGCCTCGACCGGAGCACGCCCGGTCACCGTGGTGGTCCAGGGCTACGTCGCCCCGGTGGCGCCTGCGGCGACGCGGCCGCCGAAGGAGCTGAAGGCGTGGGCCAAGCACGTCGTGGAACCCGGCACGACCGTGCAGGCGTCGCTGCGGTTCGGTGCCGACGCCTTCCACCACTGGGACACCGCCACCGGTGCCTGGGCGGTCGAACCCGGCGACTACGACCTGGTGCTCGCCGAGTCGGCGGTCGCCGAGGTCCACCGCGTCCGCATCACCGTGACCTGACCCCGCTACCTGAACGTTGCATCCGGTGTCAGACACCGGATGCCACATCTGACTGCGTACATTGGCCCGCCGTGAACGACCCGATCGCACCACCTGCGACACCCGACGACCCGACGCCGCTGCGCCCCACCGTCGGGGAGAACGGCAGACGCTGGTGGCAGGACGCCGTGGTGTACCAGGCCTACGTGCGCTCGTTCCGCGACTCGACCGGCAACGGGATCGGCGACCTCGAGGGCCTGCGGTCGTCACTCGACCACATCGCGTCGCTCGGCGTCGATGCCCTGTGGCTCAACCCGTGCTATCCGTCGCCGCAGCGCGACCACGGCTACGACGTCGCCGACTACTTCGACATCGAACCCGACTACGGGACGCTGGATGCGTTCGACCGGTTGCTCGCCGATGCCCACGGGCACGGCATCCGCATCCTGATGGACATCGTTCCGAACCACTGCAGCAGTGACCATCCGTGGTTCCGGGCGGCGCTCGCGGCGGCTCCCGGCAGCGACGAACGGGCCCGCTTCTGGTTCCGCGACGGCCGCGGGGTCGACGGCAGCGAGCCACCGAACAACTGGATGTCGGGCTTCGGCGGTTCGGCGTGGACCCGCGTCGGCGACCTTCCCGGCGCCGACCCCGACGATGTCCAGTGGTACCTCGGCACGTTCACACCGCACCAGCCCGACTTCGACCACACCAACGCCGACGTCCAGCAGTTGTTCGCCGACGCACTCGAGTTCTGGTTCGACCGGGGCGTCGACGGCTTCCGGGTCGACGCCGTGTCACCGGTGGGCAAGCATCCCGACCTGCCCGACCAGCCGCCGGTGCCGCCCGACACCCACGAACTCGACATCACCTGGGAGAACCCGTACACGGTGTTCCGGCCCGAGGGCCACGACGTCTGGCGGCGCTGGCGCGACGTGATCGATCGCTACACCGAACGCCACCCGGATCGCGACCCGATGATGGTCGCCGAGGCCTACGCCGTCCGCCAGCCCGACGTCATCCGCGAGTTCACCCGGCCCGACGAGTTCCACCAGGCCTTCACCTTCGACCTCATGATGTCGCCGTGGGACACCGGGTCGATCGAGTGGGCGCTGCGGGAGCCGCTGGAGCTGTTCGCCGACACCGGCGCCCCACCGGCGTGGGTGCTCAACAACCACGACATCCAACGGATCGTCACGCGTCTCGGCCGCAGCAGCGCCGCCGACCCGGCGTCGTGGACGAACAACCCGCAACGGCTGCCCGACGAGCCGGTCGACCTCGTGGTGGGCACCCGGCGCGCCCGGGCGCTGGTGGCGTTCGTGTCGGCGTTGCCCGGCAGTCTCTACCTCTACCAGGGCGAGGAACTCGGCCTGCCGGAGGTGCTCGACCTTCCCGACGAGGCACGGCAGGATCCGATCTTCCTGTCCACCCACGGCCAACAGCTCGGCCGGGACGGCTGCCGCGTACCGCTGCCGTGGACCACCGATCCGGCGACGTCGTTCGGGTTCTCGCCGCGGCCGGATCCGACTGCGCCGTGGCTGCCACAACCCGACTGGTGGGGCCGGTACGCGGCCGACGCCGGTACAGGCGCCGACGCCGGCAACCCGATGCTCGCCCTGTACCGGCGGCTCGCCGTGGCGCGGAGCGAGCACGCCACACCCCAGCCACTCGAGGCGGAACTGCTGCCCGCCGGCGACGGTCTGGTCGCGGTACGTCGCGGCAGCCTCGTGGCGGTGCTCAACGTCACCGACCGGGACGTACGCCTCGACTCGTCGACGGTACGGGCGAGCATCCGCCGCGTGTTCGCCAGCGAGACGATCACCGACGACGTGACCGGCGATGCGATCGACCATGCAGACGTGTCGACGATCCCACCGTGTTCGACCGTCTGGCTGCGTGACTGACCACTAACGTCAGCACCGCATGCTCGCCAGCATCATCACCGACGTCACCGACTGGC
>JAWLEC010000072.1:0-15499 GCA_041686315.1 Ilumatobacteraceae bacterium | reverse complement strand
GCTGAGCGAGATGGCGGTGGACGTAGCCCACGACCTTGCGCATGTGTTCGTGGTCGTCATCGGTGAGCGCGTCGACCCGCTTGCGCTTCAGTTCCACGATCCGCCGCCCCGACGCATGCCCGGTCGACTCGGCATCGAGATCCCCCTGCTGCGCGGTGTCGCCGACCCGGGCCGACTCCTCGGTGTCGAGCCACCGCTCGAGTTCGCGGGGCGACATGTTGACCACCTCACGGAACTCCTTGCGGATCTCCACCCGCTCGCCGTCGGAGAACTCGGTCACGACGCCTCCACCGACAGCTCGGGCACCCGATCGTCGTCGATGACGGTGTCTGTGCGACAAACGTCGGCCATGGATCATCGTTACCCGGCACCGCCGCAGTTCGAACCGTCCACCAGGCGATGACAGCCCGCGGGAGTGCCGCCCCGACCTTTCGGGAAGGCTCCGGCGACATGGGATACGTACTGGAACCCGACGAGTCCGTCGAGGACGGAGTACGGCGGATCGCACGGGAGCAACTGGACGACGCCGTCGACGACCTCGAGAACCTGATCGACGACGACCCCGCCGAAGCCGTCCACGACGTGCGGAAGCGGTGCAAGAAGGTCCGCGGACTGGTTCGCCTGGTCCGGCCGTCGCTCGGCGAGGACACGTACCGGGTCGCCAACGACACGGCACGGGACGCCGCCCGTCACCTGTCCGACCTCCGCGACGCCACCGCACTCATGGAGACGTTCGACCTGGTGGTGGACCGTTCCGAGATGGATCGCGACGCCGACGACGAGGCGGGTGCGGCCGTGCGGGCGGTCGGCGACGTGCTGCGCTCCCGACATCGTCGTGCCGTCGACGAACTGGACCACGATCATCCTGCCGTTCGACGAGCGCAGGACCTGGTCGTGGGCTGCCGCTCGTCGTCGGTGTCGTGGACGCTGGACGACGACGGCTGGGATGCCATCGGACCCGGCACGGCGAAGACCTACGAGCGGGGCAGGGCGGCGTTCGAGACCGCGTCGGAGGCGCCCACCGGTGCCAACTTCCACGAGTGGCGCAAGCGGACGAAGTACTCCTGGCACCACGTCCGCCTCGTCGCCGACGCCTCGCCGACGGTTCTCTCGCCTCTGGCGTCGGCCTTCCACGACCTCTCCGATGCACTCGGCGACGCCCACGACATGGTCGTGTTGCACGACGTGCTCCACGCCGAGGAGGCGGACCTCGTCGACCTCCCCGACCTCACCCCGATCGACCGTCTGCTCGGCGGCTTCCGGTCGGTGCTCGAACGGCGGGCCGTGTCGCTCGGCGCCCGGCTGTACACCGAGCCCGAGTCCGCCTACGTCGAGCGGCTCGGCGGGTACTGGCAGGCGTGGCTCGCCCACGGCGACGAACGACCGACCGGCGAGATCGACGAGATCTGGGGTGGCGACGACTAACCGGGACGGGGGCCGACGCGATGGTCACAGCAGCGTCTACCGTTCGCTCCATGCCACTCGAGGGAGAGTACGAACCGAGCACCAGCGACTGGGTACGCGAGCAGGTCGACACCTACGAGCGCACTGCCGGGCGCGAGGCGAACACGCTGGGTTCGACGGGCATCCCGGTGGTGATCGTCACCAGCCGCGGCGCGAAGTCGGGAAAGCTCCGCAAGTTCGCGCTGATGCGCGTGGAGCACGAGGGCGAGTACGCCCTGATCGCGTCGATCGGCGGCGCACCGAGCAACCCCGGCTGGTACCACAACCTGGTCGCCGAGCCGATGGTGATGATCCAGGACGGGCCCGAACCACACGACTACACCACGCACATCGCCGAGGGCGACGAGCGCCGGGTGTGGTGGGACCGTGCCGTGGAGGTGTTCCCCCGCTACGCCGAGTACGCCGAGGCGACCGAGCGCGTCATCCCCGTCTTCGTCGCCACCCGCGCAACCCCGTTTGCGTGACGTTTCCGTTGGGACGCCCCCACGAAACTGCAACGCAAACGGATGAGCTGCCGCCGCCGCTGGACGGAAGCTCGTTTGCGTGACGCTTTCGTTGGGACGCCCCGACAGGACTGCAACGCAAACGGATGGAGGATCAGCGAGTGGCGTGGGCCGTCAGGAGATGGGCCACGGCCGCCGTGAGCCGGCGGGCGGTCGGCAGGTGCAGATACTCGTTCGGGCCGTGGGCGTTGCTGTCCGGGAGCAGCACGCCGGTGATCACGAACTGGGCGTCGGGAAAACGCTCGCCGAGCATCCCCATGAACGGGATCGACCCGCCCTCGCCGAAGGTGCGCGCTGATTCACCGAACGTCGCCGACGAGGCCCGGTCGAGCGCCTCGGCGAGCCAGGGAGCGGTTGCCGGTGCGTTCCAGCCCGGCCCCGACTCGGCCTCGGAGAACGAGACGCGCGCTCCGTAGGGCGGGTCGGCCTCGAGCACACCCTTGACGGCGGCGGCTGCAGCCTCGGGGTCGGCGGTCGGCGGGATCCGGAACGACAGCTTCAGCGAGGTACTCGGACGCAGGACGTTGCCGGCACGTGCGGTGGGTGGCAGTCCGTCGGCACCCACCACGCTGAGCGAGGGTTGCCAGGTGCGGCGCAGCAACTGCTCGACCGGATCGTCGGTCGTGGGCCCCGCGCCGTCAACGAACGGGTAGTGATCGCCGATGCGCCCGATCTCCGCAGCAGTGCGCTCCGCCTCGGCGACGCGGTCCGCCGGGATGTCGACGTTGAACTCGGGCAGCAGGATCGCTCCGGTCGAGGCCTCCTCGACCCGGTCGAGCAGTGACCGGGCGATCCGGAACGTCGACGGCACCATCGCCGACACGTCGCCCGAGTGGAGGCCCTCGGTGACGACGTCGACGGTGAGAGTTCCCGACACGAGGCCTCGCAGCGACGTGGTGACCCACATCCGCTGGTCGTCGATGCATCCAGAATCGAGACAGACGACCAGGCTGGGTGTACCGATGCGGTCGGCCAGCGCCTCGACGTACGCCGGGAGGTCGGGTGACCCCGACTCCTCGCTCGCCTCGATCAGCACGACGCTGCGGGCGTGGCCGGCGCCGGCTGCATGGACCGCCTCGACGGCGGTCAGGCTGGCGAACGCCGCATACCCGTCGTCGGCCCCACCTCGGCCGTAGAGGCAGTCGCCCTCGAGCACGGGTGTCCACGGGCCGAGACCCTCACGCCATCCCTCCATCTCCGGCTGCTTGTCGAGATGTCCGTACAGCAGCACGGTGTCGGTGTCGTCGGCCCCACCGGTCGCCGGGATCTCCACGAGGATCACCGGCGTGCGGCCGTCGAGCTCGACGACGTCCACGGTGAGGCCCGGGATCGGCCGGGCCCGGCACCAGTCGGCGATCAAGGCCACCGCTCGATCCATGTGACCGTTCGACTTCCACTCCGGGTCGAACACCGGCGACACGTTGGGGATCGCGATGTAGTCGTGCAGGAGGGGCACGATGCCGTCCCAGGTCGCTGCGCAGTGGTCGGAGACAGCGGAGTCGGTGATCGTCACGGCCTCAAGGTACCGCCGGCTCTCGGTGCCCGTCGACCGGCGCCTGCCGAGCGGCAGGCACGCGGGTGCGCGCCCCGACGGGGCGGCCGGGAGTCAGGAGACGAGGGCGTCGAGCACGTGGCGCCCGATGCGCCGGGATCAGCGGTCGGTCTCGAACTCGGCGAGGTTGAGCAGACGCTGGTCGTTCGAGAAGACCTCGATCGGCTTCTCGGTGGGCAGTCGCATCCCCCGCTGCAGGATTCGCATCTGGGTGTGCTGGTTGTACTCCACCAGCGTGATCGCCCAACCGTCGCGCCCGGCGCGAGCGGTACGGCCCGACCGGTGGAGGTAGTCCTTGATGTCCTTGGCCGGTTCGTAGTGCACGACGGCGCCGATGTCGTCGATGTCGATGCCGCGGGCTGCCACGTCGGTGGCCACCAGAACCGACAGCTTGCCCTCGGCGAACTTGCGCATCACCCGCTCGCGGGCGCTCTGCTGCATGTCACCGTGCAGCGGAGCGGCGTCGACCCCGAGGTCGTCGAGGTTGCGTGCCACACGGTCGCAGTTGCGTTTGGTCTGGCAGAACACGAGCACCTTGGGGATCGACTTGCCGATCGACCCGATCACCTTGTCCTTGTCCATGTGGTGCACCGCGAGGAAGAGGTGGTGCATCGTGCCGACGGTGTCGGTGGCCTCGTCGATCGCCACGGTCACGGGGTCGGTCTGATAGTGCTTGATGAGGTGACCGACGTCGCCGTCGAGGGTGGCCGAGAACAACATCGTCTGGTTCCGGCTGCCGCAGTGGCGCAGGATCCACTCGACCTGGGGGGTGAAGCCGTCGTCGGCCATCCGGTCTGCCTCGTCGAGCGTGACGATCTGCATGTCGTCGAGGCTCACCTCGTGGGACTTGATGAGATCGATCAGCCGCAGCGGTGTGGCGATCACGATCTCGACGCCCTTGGCGAGTTCGTCGACCTGGTGATGCCGCGATGCGCCGCCGTACACCGGCAGCACGGTCATCCCGGCGTACTCGGCGACGGGGGCCAGCACCTCGGCGACCTGCACCGCGAGTTCACGCGTGGGCACGAGCACCAGGCCGTGGGGCCGGGAGGGCTGCGCGGCGTCGGTGATGCGGGCGAGCATCGGAACCCCGAACGCCAACGTCTTGCCGGACCCGGTCTTGGCGCGTCCGCAGACGTCCTTGCCGGTGATGGCGACGGGAATCGCCTCGGTCTGGATGCTGAACGGCATCGCGAACCCGCAGGCGGCGAGGCCGTCGTCGATCCGGCTCGGCACACCGAGGTCGGCGAATCCGGTGGGCGCCTCGACAGGGGGCAGGGCGTTGATCGAGGTCAGGTTCTCTTTGTTGACGTGGCCGCCGTCGTGCTGGCCGTCGGACGGCCGGGGGCGGCTACGCCGGCGACGGGGGGCTCCCCGCCGGGCAGTTGATTCAGTCATGTTGGGTTCCAGCGTACCGGCGGGACCGGCCGTACCGGGGTGATCGGGAGATGGCCCGTGCGCACCGCCCGCATTCCTGCTAACGTCCGTTGTCGATGTTGCGCCGCGACCTCCTTCTGCTTACGTAGGGCGAGCGCCACATATCCGCGTTCGTCCGCACCCCCCGCCGAACCGGTCGGGGGGTTCTTGCTTTTTCCGGCCCGAACCCCTGACCCCCACGCCGCTGCACCACCCGATCACCCACCAGGAGAATTCAGATGCCTCCCTCGGACACCACCCCCACGAAGATGCCGTTCGACAAGTACCGACCGTTCGTCCCGATCGTGCTCACCGACCGCACGTGGCCGAACGTCGTCATCGACTCCGCGCCCCTGTGGTGCTCGGTCGACCTCCGTGACGGCAACCAGGCCCTCATCGACCCGATGGACCCCACCCGCAAGCTGCGGATGTTCGAAGAGCTCGTGGCGATGGGCTTCAAGGAGATCGAGGTGGGGTTCCCCTCGGCGAGTCAGCCCGACTACGACTTCGTGCGGCGGCTGATCGAGGACGACCTGATCCCCGACGACGTCACCATCCAGGTGCTGGTGCAGTGCCGCCAGGAGCTGATCGAGCGCACCTACGAGTGCATCCAGGGCGCACCGCGGGCGATCGTGCACTTCTACAACTCCACCAACCCGCTGCAGCGCGAGGTGGTGTTCGGGCTCGACAGGGCCGGCATCCTCGACGTGGCCGTGAACGGCGCCAAGCTGTGCAAGAAGCTCGAGGAGTCCGCCGGCGACACCCGGATCCGCTACGAGTACTCACCGGAGAGCTTCACGCTCACCGAGCCCGACTTCGCCATCGAGGTGTGCGAGGCCGTCATGGACGTGATCGAGCCCACGCCCGACGACCCGATCGTGCTCAACCTTCCCGCCACCGTGGAGTGCTACTCCCCCAACGTGTACGGCGACGTGATCGAGTGGTTCGGTCGCACGATCAAGCAGCGCGACTCGGTGATCGTCTCCCTGCACCCGCACAACGACCGCGGCTGCGCCGTGGCCGCCGCCGAGTTCGGGGTGATGGCCGGTGCCGACCGGGTGGAGGGCACCCTGTTCGGCAACGGCGAGCGCACCGGCAACGTCGACATCGTGAACCTGGCGATGAACCTGTTCATGAACGGCGTCGATCCCGAGCTCGACATCACCGACATCGACCGGCTGCGCCGCACCGCCGAGTACTGCAACCGTCTGCCCGTGCACCCGCGTCATCCGTACGTCGGCGACCTCGTGTACACGGCGTTCTCGGGCAGCCACCAGGACGCCATCAAGAAGGGCTTCGAGGCGCTCGACGCCCGGCGTGACAGCGCAGGCGAGTACCCCGAATGGGGCGTGCCCTACCTGCCGATCGATCCGGCCCACGTGGGCCGCTCGTACGAGGCGGTCATCCGGGTCAACAGCCAGTCCGGCAAGGGCGGCGTCGCGTACGTGATGAAGACCGAGCACGGCTTCGACCTCCCGCGGCGACTGCAGATCGAGTTCTCCAAGACGATCCAGCACATCACCGAGGACTCCGGCTCCGAGATCGGTCCGGCCGTGATGTGGGACGCGTTCCAGACGGAGTACATGCCCGCCGACCCGGCGTTCCGTCTCCGCAGCCACGAACTCCACACCCGCACCGGCGACGACGGTGGGATCACCACCGTGCAGGTGCAGCTCGAGGTGGACGGCGAGGCCCACTCGGTCCGAGGCGAGGGCGACGGTCCGGTGGAGGCGTTCGTCGCCGCACTGCTCGACGAGTTCGGCGAGCGGGTCGACGGGCACTTCGACGTGCTCGACTACGCCGAGCATGCGATCGGCAAGGGAGCCGACGCCGAGGCCGTGGCCTACGTCGAGACCGTCAGTGACGGCGGAGCGGTGCGTTGGGGCCTCGGCAAGGATCCGAACATCACCACTGCGTCGCTGCGCGCGGTGCTCTCGGCCTTCGAGCGCCACACCCGCTGAGACGTCCCGACGTCGTGCTCGGCGTCGTGCTCGGCGTCGGTGACGGGCACGTCCGCGGCTCACCGGTGCCACGGCCGTTCCCACCCGGCACGGGGGCCCGGCCACTAGTGTCGGTGCGGATGGAGCCCCTCGCCACCGCCGTTCGCCGTGCCGTGCTGCTCACCCTGTTCGCCGCCGTCGTTGCGTCTGCATGGTCGTGGTGGCGCGAGCAGACCGCTCCGCCGACGCCGGCCGAACCCGCACGGTGGCCGCCGCTGCCGCCACGGAACCGTCTGGGTTCCGAGGTGCCGGCCGGCACCTCCCCGAGTCCGACCTCCTCGACGGAGCCTGCTTCCGCTGCGTCGGCCACGGCGGTCTCGGCGACTGCGGCCGCTTGGGTCGCGCCGGGTGACGACGGGAGCACGCCCGCCGGTTTCCCGGTGAAGGCCAAGAACTCGTCGGGCATCTACCACGTGCCCGGCGGACGGTTCCACGAGCGCACGCGACCCGATCGGTGCTACGCCAGTGCCGACGCCGCCGAGGCCGACGGCTACCGTCGGTCGAAGACCTGAGTCCGGACGCCACGTCTCGGACGTCGGTCCTGAACCATCCGTCTCGAACGAAAGGGATCCCGATGAAGGTGAGCGTCGACTTCGACCTCTGCGCATCGACAGGTGCGTGCATGCAGGTGTGCCCGGAGGTCTTCGAGGTCCGCAGCGACGGCTACCTCTACGTCCTCCAGGAGGAACCCGGCCCCGAGCTGGCCGACAAGGTCCACGAGGCCGCCGAGATGTGCCCCACCGGGGCCATCACCGTCGAGGACTGACGCCCGTCACCGACGGCCGGATCCACCCACATGAGCTTCCACCGGCAGTTGGCCACGTCGTGGGCGGCGTCCGGGTCCATGCTGTGCGTGGGCCTCGACCCCGATCCGGCGCGCATGCCCCTACCGCTCGACGGCGCCCACGGCGCCACCGAGACGTTCTGCAAGGCGATCATCGACGCGACTGCCGACCTGGTGTGCGCGTTCAAGCCGCAGATCGCCTATTTCGCGAGCCAGGGACAGGAGGAGACCCTCGAACGGATCTGCAGCTACGTCCGTGAGACGTGTCCCGACGTCACGCTGATCCTCGACGCCAAGCGGGGCGACATCGGCTCCACGGCCGAGCACTACGCCCGGGAGGCGTTCGGTCGGTATGGCGCCCACGCCGTCACCGTCAACCCGTACCTCGGCACCGATGCGGTGGCCCCGTACTTCGAGCACGGCGGGGGCGTGATCGCCCTGTGCCGCACCAGCAATGCCGGCGGGGCCGACATCCAGTCGCTGGTCGCCGACGGCAAGCCCGTGTACGCGCACGTCGCCGAGATGGTGGCCACCCGGTGGACACCGATGGGCGACTGCGGGTTGGTGGTGGGGGCCACGTACCCCGCCGAACTGGCCGAGGTGCGCGCGCTCGCTCCGAGCCTTCCGCTGCTGGTGCCGGGCGTGGGGGCGCAGGGCGGAGATGCCGGCGAGGTGGTGGCCGCCGGCGCCGATGCCCAGGGCGGCGGGCTGGTCGTCAACGCCTCCCGTGCCGTGTCGTACGCGAGCGGCGGCAGCGATTTCGCCGACGCTGCTCGCGCCGAGGCCGAGCGCCTCGCCGCTTCCCTCCGCCTCCCCTGACGTACCGAAACTTGCCCCGATCGTTGCGGCTGGCGCACGGATCGAGGCATTTTTCGGGGTTGTGGCGGGTCAGGCGTCGAGCGTGGTGACCTCGAGGATGCCAGGAGCGGCACGGAGCTGATCGATCACCTCGGCCGGAACCACCGCGGTCGGCGCGATCAGCATCACCGCCGTTCCCGAGCCCGCCACCCGGCTGACGTCCATGTCGGCGATGTTCACCCCGGCGTTGCCGAGCAGCGTGCCGACGGTGCCGATCACACCGGGGCGATCGTCGTTCGAGATGACCACCATGTGGTCGACCGGTGGGACGTCGAACGGAGAGTCGTCGATGTTCACGATCCGCTGCTCGCCCTTGGCGCCCGCCAGGGTGCCCGAGATCGAGTGCCCACCGCCACGCAGGGTCAGCAGGTTGACGAAGTCGGCCGGCGACGACGAACTCACGTCGCGCACGGTCACACCGTGCTGTTGCGCCAGCTGCGGTGCATTCACGTAGGTGACCGGCTCGTCGGAGATCGCCCCGAAGAACCCCTTCAGCACGGCCAGCTCGAGGATGCGGGTGTCGTACCCGGCGATCTCGCCCTCGGTGCAGATCTCGAGGTCGTCCGGCAGGCCACCCACCAGCGACACGAACAGACCGCCCAGGCGCTCCGCCAGCGGCAGGAAGGGGCGAATGGTCTCGCTCGCTTCGGCGGCGTTCACGTTGACCGCGAACGGCACGAACTCACCGGCGAGCGCGAGCTCGACCATCGAGGCGATGGTGTCGCCCGCCTTGTCCTGCGCTTCGCGCGTGCTGGCCCCGAGGTGTGGCGTGACGATCACCGAGTCGATCCCGAACAGCGGCGACTCGGTCATCGGTTCGGTGGAGAACACGTCGAGCGCGGCGCCGGCGATGACCCCGTCGCGCAGGCAGTCGGCCAGGTCCTCCTCGTCGACGATGCCACCGCGGGCGACGTTGATCAGCCGCAGCCCGGGCTTGGCCTTCATCAACAGGTCGCGGTTCACGAGGCCGAGCGTCTCGGGCGTCTTCGGCAGGTGGATCGTGAGGAAGTCCGCTTCGGCCACGATCTGATCCAGGCCGAGCAGCTCGACCCCCATCTTCTTGGCGCGGTCCTCCGACACGAACGGATCGAACGCCACGAGCCGCATCCCGAACCCCTTCGCGCGGTCGGCCACGAGCTTGCCGATCCGGCCGAGACCGACGATGCCGAGGGTCTTGTCGCAGAGTTCGACGCCCTCCCAGCGGCTGCGCTCCCAGCGGCCGTCGACGAGCGCCGCATGCGCCTGGGGAACGTTGCGTGCCGACGCCATGAGCAAGGCCATGGTGTGTTCCGCCGCGGACACGATGTTGCTCTGCGGGGCGTTGACGACCATCACACCCCGGCGGGTCGCCGCATCGACGTCGACGTTGTCGAGCCCGATGCCCGCCCGGCCCACCACCATCAGGGCGGACCCGGCTGCGAGCACCTCCTCGGTGACGGTGGTCGCCGAGCGGATGATGAGCCCATGCGCACCCGCGATCGCGGCGAGCAGCTCGTCGGGGGACAGCCCGAGACGGACGTCGACGTCGTGACCGGCCGCACGGAGGCGGTCGAGGCCACCTTCGGCAATCTCTTCGGTGACCAGGATGCGAGCCATAGGGCTCCATGCCTATCGGGATCGGGCCCGCAGTTCCACGACGTTTGACGAACCGTTCAGGCAGCCCGCCGACCATTGGTACGTTGCTCCCGGTGGAGCAGAGCCAGGAGCCGGGCCGGCGCGTGGAACCGGCCGTCGACCCCGGAACGGGTCCGGCCTCGCGTTCTCGTCCCGGTGGCGACGTCGGCCCCGAGATCCACCAGGTACTCGCGGTACGTTCGGCCCAGCGCATCGCACGCGGCACCCAACCCGACACAGATCCCGACATCCGCCCGTCGCCCGACCGACGCTCGTGACCGGAGCCCCATGAACCATTCCGACCCCGACAACCATCTCGACCTCGACAACCACCGCGACGCCGACATCGAGATCCGTACCCTGTCGAGCGCCGAGGAGATGCTCGAGGTCGGCGCCATCTTCCAGCAGGTCTGGGGCTCGTCCACCGCAGTGGTCCCGCTCGAGATGCTGATGGCGATCTCCCACGCCGAGGGCTACGTGAGCGCCGCCTACGACACGGGCCGATCGTCCGGCGACGGTCACGCCATCCTCGGCGCATCGGTGGGCATCCTCGCCCGACACCAGGCCAGACCGGCACTGCACAGCCACGTCACGGGTCTGCTCGCCGGAGTGCGTCACAGCGGTCTGGGGCGGGCCATGAAGTTGCACCAGCGCCAGTGGGCCCTCGACCACGGCCTCGACTGGATCGTGTGGACGTTCGACCCGCTCGTGCGCCGCAACGCCTGGTTCAACATCGCCGTGCTGGGCGCCGACGTCCACGAGTACCTCCCGGCCTTCTACGGCGAGATGTCCGACGCCATCAACGCCGGCGACGAGAGCGACCGTCTCCTCATGGCCTGGGACGTCCACGCCGACCTGCCGTCCGACCCTCGAGACGGCCACCACCTCGAGGGCGGTCTGCTCATCCCCACGCCCGACGACATCGTGTCGCTCCGCCGCACCGACCCGGCCGCCGTCGCCGAGTGGCGGTCGGAGACCCGAGACGCACTGATGTCGGCGCTCGACGCCGGCCGCCCGATCGAGGGCTTCACCCGCCACGGTCAGTACGTCGTGGGAGACCCCCGATGAGCACGCGCTTCACCATCCGCCACGTCGAACTGCGACGGATCGCGATGCCGCTGGTCACGCCGTTCCGCACCAGCTTCGGCAGCCAGACGGCCCGCGACATCCTGCTCGTGCGCGTCGTGCTCGCCGACGCCGACCAGCCCGCCGACACCGTGGAGGGGTGGGGCGAGTGCGTCGCCCTGTCCGATCCCAGCTACTCGCCCGAGTACGTCGACGGCGCCCAACACGTGATCGTGCACCACCTGCTGCCGCGGCTGCTCGCCGCCGGACCGGTCGAGGCGGCCGACGTCGCGCCGCGCCTCGCCAAGCTGCACGGGCATCCCATGGCCAAGGCGGCGCTCGAGATGGCCGTCCTCGACGCCCAGCTCCGGGCAGAGGGCCGGTCGTTCGCGTCGTTTCTGGGCGCCGAGCGCAACCGCATCCCGAGCGGCGTGAGCGTCGGGATCCACGACTCCACCGAGGAGCTGCTGGCCGCCGTCCAGGGGTACGTCGACGAGGGCTACGTACGCATCAAGTTGAAGATCGAGCCGGGTTCCGACATCGACCAGGTGGCCGCCGTGCGGGATCTGATCGGGCCCGACACCCCTTTCCAGGTCGACGCCAACACGGCCTATCGCCGCACCGACGGCGCCCATCTGGCGCGGCTCGACGACTTCGACCTGCTGCTCATCGAGCAACCGTTGCCCGAGGACGACATCATCGGCCACGCCCGCCTGGCCGCCGAGGTCGCCACCCCCGTCTGTCTCGACGAGTCGCTGGTGTCGGCGCGTGGCACCGCCGATGCGATCGAACTCGGCGCCTGCGAGATCGCCAACATCAAGCCGGGTCGTGTGGGCGGCTATCTCGAGGCCGTGCGCATCCACGACCTGTGCCTGGCGCAGGGGGTTCCCGTGTGGTGCGGAGGGATGCTCGAAACCGGGATCGGCAGGGCCGCCAACGCGACGCTGGCCGCGCTGCCCGGCTTCACGCTGCCCGGAGACATCAGCGCCTCGACCAGGTTCTACGCGCGCGACATCGTCACCGATCCGATCACCGTCGAGGACGGCCACGTGGCGGTCCCCACCTCCCCCGGTCTCGGCTTCGATCTCGACCGGGACTACCTCGACGAGGTCACGACCTCGGTGGTCGACGCCACCGCGATCCGCCCCTGAGGGCACCGGGTCGTTCGCTACAGTCACCCTCACTATGACGCACCCATTCCTGTCCGAAGCGTGGATGACCGAGGCGCGGGCGATCCGCGAGAAGTACGCGGACCAGGTACCCGAGGTCGCCGCCGTGATCAAGATGAACCAGGTCGTCACCGACGTGCCGTTCGGCGACGGCGAGGTGAAGAGCTATCTCGACACGTCGTCGGGTGCCGTCACGATGGAGCTGGGCGAACTCGACGACGCCGACGTCACCGTCACCACCGACTACGAGACGGCCAAGGCGCTGTTCGTGCACCAGAACCAGGAGGTGGCGATGCAGGCGTTCATGTCGGGGAAGATCAAGGTCCAGGGCGACATGATGAAGATGATGCAGATGCAGACGGCCATCCCCGCCAACGAGTCCTCCGAGAAGATCGCCGAGGAGATCAAGGCCATCACCGACTAGGTGTGCTCAGGCGGTGTCCTGACCGCCCAGCGGCTCAGGCCGGTTCGGATGCCGCCCGGTTCAGGCCGGTTCGGACAGCGGGGTCAACGCCTCGGCGAGCTGACTCACCGACCACTTCTCCGACTGCTCGACGGTCTCGGCCATCTCCCACGACCGCACCCGCTTCACCACGGCACCCTGGGCGAAGAACGTCTCGCCGGTGAACGGGCAGTCGGCCGTGCTGAGATAGGCCACGAGCGGTGAGATGTTGGCCGGGTCCCACTCGTCGAATGCGCCGTCCTTCGGCGACATGATCTGCTCGAGGCCGGGCGTTGCCAACGTGAGCCGGGTCCGGGCACCGGGAGCGATGCAGTTGCTCACCACGTCGTACCGGGAGAGCTCCTTCGCGGCGATCTGGCTGAAGGTGGCGATACCGGACTTGGCGGCGCCGTAGTTGGCCTGTCCGGGGTTGGAGAACAGCCCCGACGTGCTCGAGGTGTGCACGAGGTTGCGGCGTCTGCCACGACCGGCCTTGTGCTCTTCTCGCCAGTACGCCGCCGCCCACCGGGTGGGCGCGAAATGGCCCTTGAGGTGCACGGCGATCACGGCGTCCCACTCCTGCTCGGTCATGTTCACGATCACCCGGTCGCGCAGGATGCCGGCGTTGTTCACCAGGATGTCGAGGTCGCCGAACTCGGCGATGGCAGCGTTGACGAGCCGCTGGGCGCCCTCCCAGTCGGCGACGTCGTCGGCGTTGGCGATGGCGGCGCCGCCCTGGGCCCTGATCTCGGCGGCGACCTCCTGGGCCGGAGTCTGGTCGCTGCCCTCACCGTCGTTGGCCCCACCGAGGTCGTTCACGACGATCTTGGCGCCCTCACCCGCGAAGAAGAGGGCGTGCTCACGCCCGATGCCTCGACCGGCACCGGTGATGATCGCTACTCGTCCCTCGAGTGAGGTCATGTCGGCTCCTTCTCCACAACGAACTCGATGGCGGGACGTCGGCGTCCCGCGCGGTCACGGAACCGTAGCGATCTGACTCGCCCCGAGTCGATTCCCGGGCCGGCGGCGACGGGGCCACCACCTGCGATGAGCGAAGCGCCAACCCCTCTGGCCGCCCGCTCATCGCAGAGGAGATGCCGCCGCGACGCACCACCTGCGATGAGCGAAGCGCCAACCCCTCTGGCCGCCCGCTCATCGCAGAGGATCTGGCGCTCGACTCGACCGGCGCCCCAGGACGGGATCAGAGGAAGACGAGGTCGACGCCGGTGCCGCGCAGGAACGTGTCGCCCGCAGCGACCTCCTCGCCGTCGACCGAGATCGACACGAAGGTGCCGTCGGTGGTGCCGAGCAGGCCGTCGATCACGAAGCCCGCCTCGGTGAGCACGGATTCGGCCTCGGAGAACGACAGACCGTCGAGGTCGGGGATCGGCACCAGGTCGGGGCCCTTCGACACCTGCACCGTGACGGTTCCGCCACGTTCCACCGGCGTGCCGGGGGCCGGTTCCTGGCTGACGACGAGCCCCTCCGCCACATCGTTGCTGAACACGTCCTCGCCACGGACCAGCTCGAGTTGGAGCCCTTCCACCTCGGTCGTCGCCTCATCGATCGGCAACCCGGCGAGCGTGGGCGCCGGGCGGGGCTCGGGGCCCTGCGACACGGTCAGTTCGATCACCGTCTCGGGAAGGACCCGGGCTCCGGCGCCGAGAGACGCATCGTCTTGCACTTCCCAGCTGATGATGCTGCCGTCGGGAACGGTTTCGGAGTACTCCACCGATGCCTGCTGCGGGACGAGGCGCAGCTCGGTGAGCGTGGCCTCCGCGTCGGCGAGGGTGAGGCCCTCGAGTTCGGGCAGGGTCCGCAGTTCGGGGCCGTCACTCACGACGAGGACGAAGGTCTCGCCCTCGTCGAGCATCACCCCGGCGACCGGAGCGGTGCGGACGACATGGTTGAGTTCGGGTACCTCGTCGCTGCGTTCTCGTTCGGTGACGACGTCCCAGTTGTTGCCCGCGATCTCGTTGCGGGCGACGGCTTCGTCGACACCGGTGAGGTCGGGCACCTCGAACGACTCGGTCCGCAGCAGGAACCAGCCGGCGTATCCCAGCAGCGCCACACCGACCAGTGCGACGAGCGTGATCAGGAAGTACTTGCCCCACGGCCTCGACTCGCGTTCGGCGTCATAGAGGATGCCCGGTGGCGTGGCGTCGGGCGGCGGCGCCGTTGCCGGCATCACCGCCGTCTGGGTCGGCGAGCCACCGCCGGCCTCCACGGCACCCGTGGGGTTGTCGGCGACATCGCTGAGGATCACGAGAGGCGGCGCCGGCGACGACGGCGTGTCGAGCCGCTCTGTCGGGACCACATCGGATTCGGTCTCCGCTGCGTCCACGGCTTCCGTCGGCGCAAGATCCGGCTCGGGCTCCGCGTCCACCGAGACCGCCGGCTCCGTCGGCGCAAGATCCCGCTCGGGCTCGACGTCGACCGTGTCCACCGGCTCCGTCGGCGCAAGCTCCCGCTCGGGCTCGGCGGCACCCGGCTCACTGTCGACGGGATCCCCTGCGGTGGACTCGGCGTCGGCCGGTTCCGTTGAACCGGGCTCGGTGTCGATGGATTCGTCGGGGCGGGCCAGACCACCGGTGGGGTCGCTCGGCCGGCGCAACTGGGCCTGGGACGTGGC
>JAWLEC010000071.1:0-15569 GCA_041686315.1 Ilumatobacteraceae bacterium | reverse complement strand
CCGCCCCCGGCGACGAGGCGGGCGGAGAGCCGGTCGTCAGACAGCTCGGCGCAGCGGATGGCGACCGCCCACGTGCCGTCGCCCTCGGCGTCGACCCAGCCCACCGCACCGCCGTAGCGGCCCCGCTCGAACCCCTCCACCCGCCGGATCAGGTCGATCGCCGCCTCGCGGGGATGGCCGCCGAGCGCCGGGGTGGGACACAGGGCCCGCACGAGCTCGATCACCGACGGTGACGGCTGGGAGAGCATCCCCTCCATCCGGGTGCCCAGGTGTTGCACGTTGGCCACGGTGACGATCGACGGCTCGGGTTCCCAGTCGAGGTAGCTCGCCCAGGGCAGCAAGGTGTCGTGCACGACGTCGATCACCACCCGGTGTTCGACCTGGTTCTTGGTGCTGGCCACGAGATCCTCGGCGATGCGTGCGTCGTTGTCGACGTCACCGGTGCGTGGCGCGGTGCCCGCCAACGGGTGGGAACGCACCACGGGCCCGTCCACCTCCACCAACAGTTCGGGGGAGGCACCGATCAACCCGTCGACCGAGTAGCGGTAGCTCGACCCGAAGCTGGCCCGCAGCCGGCGCAGCACGGCATGCACGTCGATCGGGGCGTCGGCCTCGACGAGGATCGGACGGGCGATCACCGCCTTGACGAGGTCGCCGGCGCGTACGGCAGCGCGCGCCGTGCGCACGGCGTCGAGGTAGCGATCGACCTCCACGAGCGGCCGGATCGACCAGCTGGATGCACGAGCCTGCTGGACCGGACGATCGGCGATCGCCGCCGTCACCGCCGGGTCGTCGGGCCGATCGGCGAGTTCTCCCACCAGCGTCACCGTGGTGTCGCCGTCGGCCGACTTGCGGACGGTCACCTCGGGCACGACGAGTTCGCCGGCGGAGCCCGGCACGAAGGGCACCACGCCGAGTGCGAGCGGCCGCACGGTGTCGACGGTGGTGTCGTGGTCGATGGCGGCGAGAAACTCCACGGCGTCGTCGATCGGCACGCGGGCGGCGACGCCACGTGCGGCGAGGCCGACCCGATTGCGGACGAACAGGTAGCCGTCGCCGGCGGCGACGTCGTTCAGGTCGGGAACCGTGTCGGTCCAGTCCGACAACGGCCGGGTCAGCGCCTTCATGACAGCCTCACGACAGCCTCACGCCAGCCTCACGAGGGTGTTCACGACGGCATTCACGAGCGGGTGGCCACCATCAGCTGGGTGAGGCCACCGGACAACTGAGCGTGCGTGGCGTCGGCGAAGCCGGCGGCTCGTAGCGAGGCCAGCATCTCCTCGGGTGACGGCAGGTAGGCGACGCTCTTGGGCAGGTAGCGGTAGGCGGCGCCGTCGGACAGCGCAGCACCGATGCGCGGCACCACCTTGCCGAAGTAGATGTCGTTTCCCCAGCGCACCAGGGGGTTGGTCGGCACGCTCACGTCGAGCAGCGCGATGCGGCCGCCGGGTCGGACCACCCGGCCGAGCTCCTCGAAGAAGGTCGGCAGGTCGAGCAGATTGCGGAGCGCGAATCCGCACGTGACCCCGTCGACGGAGCCGTCCGGCACCGGGAGTCGGAGGATGTCGGTCTGCACCCGCGGCACCCCCGATCGGTCGGCGGACAGCATGCCGAAGCTCAGGTCCATCGAGATCGGCCGGACGCCGCCCGCGGCCAGGTCGATGCAGAGGTCTCCGGTGCCGCTGGCCAGATCGAGCACCAGGCTGCCCGCCGGGAGTGCGAGGTCACGGACGGCCCGCTTGCGCCACCGCACGTCGAGCCGGAACGAGATGATGCGGTTGAGCCGGTCGTACTTCGGAGCGATGGCGTCGAACATGCCCTGCACGGCGGCGACCTTCTCCTCGCCTTCGGGCAGGTCGTCGGTGTCCCAGGAGGGGCGGTTCGAACTCACGGCCCGCAGGCTACGGCCCGGGGGCGGCGGCGACTGCGTCGTCCGGGCCGCGAGCGGGTCGTCCTGGCGTCAGGACCGTGTCGCCGGGCCGGCGGCGACCTGCCGGGCCCACCGGTAGTCGGCCTTCCCGGCGGGCGACCGCACGATCTCGTCGACGTAGCGGATCTCCTTGGGCAGCTTGTACCGGGCGATGTGCGCCGCGGCTGCCTCACGGATGGCGGCATCGTCGACGTGGTGGCCGTCGCGGACACGCACGATGGCAACCACCTCGTTGCCCCACCGCTCACTGGGTCGGCCGGCGACGATGCAGTCGTACACCCCAGGATGGGACTTGATGGCCGCCTCGACCTCCTCGGCGAAGATCTTCTCCCCGCCGGAGTTGATCGTGACCGAGTCGCGGCCGTGCAGTTCGACGATGCCGTCGTCGAGCAGACGGGCGCGGTCGCCCGGCACCGCGTAGCGGACGCCGTCGACGACGGGATAGGTACGCGCGGTCTTGTCGGCGTCGCCGAGGTAGCCGAGTGCGAGACGACCGGTCTTGGCCAGCCAGCCCACCTCGGGAGCCCCGGGCTCGAGCACCCGGTCGAGGTCGGCGGAGAGCACCACGTTGCCGGGCGTGATCTCGAAGGTGCCGGTGGTGGCGCCGCCGCTGGTGGAGACGTGCGACACCTGGCCGCCGGCCTCCGACGAGCCGAGGCCGTCGACGATCATCAGTGTGGGCAGGTGCCGCAGGAACTCGTCTTTCAAGTGGGCCGACAGCGGCGCACCGCCCGACAGCACCACGGTGAGGCACGACAGGTCGTAGCTGCGCCCGTCGGAGGGCCGCTCCAGTTCGTCGAGCAGGGGTCGGGCGAAGGCGTCGCCGACGATCAGCAGGAAATTGACCTGTTCACGTTCCACCGTGGTCCAGATGTCGACCGGGTCGAGCCGGTCGGGCTGCGACTGGACGAACACGGTGCCGCCGCCGAGCCACGTCCGGAAGCTCATCCAGTGGCCGGCGCCGTGCATGAACGGGGGAGCGAGCAGGGCTTTGAGCCCGGTGTCGGCTTCGGCGACGAACTCGTCGAGTGTGGTGGCGGTCTTGGAGCCGCCGAAGCACTCCACCATGGCGTCGCCGTTGCGCCACATCACGCCCTTGGGCATGCCGGTGGTGCCGCCGGTGTAGAGCATGTAGAGGTCGTCGGGGCTCCACTCCACGGCCGGCCGGTCGGGGGAGGCACCGGCGAGCGCATCCTCGTACCAGACGGCACCGGGCAGCAACGGATGGCCCGAGTCGTCGGGTACCTGCAGGATGACTTCGAGGCCGGGCAGGTGCGGCAACACCTCCGCCAACGTGGGGGTGAAGCAGGAGTGGACCACCACCGCACGGGCGCCGGAGTCGGCGAGGAGGTACTGCAGCTCCTCGGCGACGTAGCGGTAGTTCACGTTGAGCGATGCCACGCGGGCCTTGAGCGCGCCGAGCATCGACTCGAGGTACTCGTTGCCGTTGTGCAGGTAGATCGCCAGATGGTCCTGTCCGCTCAGGTGGCCCGGCAGTTCGTGGCGCTCGGTGTGCACGCCGAGGCCCTGTGCGATCAGGTGGTTGGCGAGTCGGCGCGTGCGCTCGGTGACCTCGGCCCACGACAGTCGCCGGTCGCGGAACACGAGACAGTCCTCGTCGGGGCGGGTGGCGGCGATCGCCTCGTGCACCCCGGCGAGCGGGAGTTCGGCGAGCGGCCCGACCGACGGGTCCGAGGTCGTGACGTTCGGCACGACGGCAACGTAGGGCGCACCGTCGCCCGCTCTCAAATCAGGCGTCGTGCGGATCACGAACGGTGCCGGCGCCGAACTCTGTGACACCGGTTGTTCATGATGGGATGCATGACCGAGGTGCGTGAGGTCGACTGCGGGGAGCCGCTGGCGGGCATCGCGTATCTCGATGCGTGGCGTCGGGAGTTGCGGCCGGTGCCGGGTTCGGTGCCACCGTCGGCGGGCTTCGATCCGGGTGCGATCGCCTCGACCGCAACCTCGACCGCAGCATCGTCGGGTGTGGTGAGCGAGGCGGTCGGAGATGCGGTGTCCGTTGCGGTCGGGTCGGCGTCGCCCAGTGTGAGTTGATGGCGCGGGTGGTGGCCAACCCGCGTGTGGATCGCGACGTGTTGCGGCGTGATGCGGGCATGTTGCTCGACGACGCCATGACGTTGCCGTACACGGAGTTCGAACGCAACGTGCGCACCTGGGAGGCGTTGGCGGATCCCGACGGTGATCGTGACCGCAACGAACGGCACAAGGCGGCACGTGACGTGTCGATGCGGCCCCGTCCCGAGGGCGGCTGGGCGCTCACCGGCATGTTGCCCGAACTCGACGGAGCCGAGTTCGTCGAGATCTGGGGCCGGTTCGTCGATGCCGAATGGCAGGCCGACTGGGCCGACGCCCGCGCCCGCCTGGGCGACGCCGCCTCGCCGACGGATCTTCCACGCACCGAGCCCAGCGGCGCGCCGACGCCCTCGTCGCGATGGCGCGAGCGGCCGTGACGAACACCACCGCACCCGGCGCCACGCCGCGGCCGACCGTCGACGTGCTCGTCGACCAGGACTCCCTCGAGACGTGGCTGGCCGGCGGTTCACCGTCACCCACCGGTACCGCAACGTCGTGTGCCGCACCCGTTCCGGGCGGCGTCTGCACCCGGACGACGCCGTCAACGCGGCGCTCATCGGCCACGTCCGCCGTGTCGTGTACGACGCCAGCGGCACCGTCATCGACCTCGGCCGACGCTCATGGCTGTTCCGGCTACGCGGCGTGTCAGGCGTAGTAGCGGAAGATGACCTCGGCGACGCAGGAGGGCTTGGCGGCACCCTCCACCTCGAACACGAACTCCATCGTCACCTGGGCGCCGCCGGCGATGTCGTCCACCGACGCGAGCGTGGCGCCGAGACGCAGCTTCGAGCCGACGGGCACGGGCGACGGGAACCGGACCTTGCCGGCGCCGTAGTTGACCCCCATCGAGATGCCCGACACGTTGAAGATCTGCGGCGACAGCATCGGGCCGAGCGACAGCGTGAGATAGCCGTGCGCGATGGGGCCCCCGAACGGGCCGGCCTTGGCGCGCTCGGGATCGACGTGGATCCACTGGTGGTCGCCGGTGGCGTCGGCGAAGGTGTTCACCTGCTCCTGGGTGATCTCCACGTAGGGCGAGTAGCCGAGGTGCTCGCCCACGAGCGTCTTGAGTTCGTCGATGCCGTTGATCGTGCGGGTCATGGGCGCGAGCTTGGCAAACTGGTCGGGTGAGCGACGAAACAGAGCAGGCGGCCGAAACAGTCCAGGTGGCCACCACCGATGGATTCCGGTCGGGCTTCGTCACGTTCGTCGGCCGGCCCAACGTGGGCAAGTCGTCGCTCGTCAACACGATCTGCGGTCACAAGGTGAGCATCGTGTCCGACAAGCCGCAGACGACGCGCCACCGGATCATGGGCGTGCTCACCCGGCCCGACGCCCAGGTCGTCTTCGTCGACACGCCCGGCCTGCACAAGCCGGTCACGGCGCTCGGCGAACGCGTGAACGCCACGGCACTCGACAGCACGGCCGACGTCGACGTCACCTGCCTGGTGCTCGACGCCACCATGGCGTTCGGCAAGGGTGACAGGTGGGTGGCGGACCGCATCGACATCGCCGACTCCGTCGTGATCGTCAACAAGATCGACATCGCCCGTCGTGAACAGGTACTGGCCATGCTCACGGCGGCGTCCGAGCTCGGCGCGGCCGAGTACTTCCCCGTGTCGGCGACGAGCGGTGACGGGATCTCTGCACTCGTCGAGCATCTCGTGGGTCGGCTCCCGCCGGGGCCGAAGTACTTCCCCGACGACGAGGTCTCCGACCTGCCGGAGGAGCGTTGGGTGGCCGAACTGGTGCGCGAGCAGCTGCTGGCGGTGACTCGCGACGAGCTGCCGTACTCGATCGCCACGCAGGTGGTGGAGTGGGAGTGGCCCCGGATCCGCGTCGACATCCTCGTGGAGCGTGACAGTCAGAAGGGGATGGTGATCGGCAAGGGCGGTAGCGTGCTGAAACAGGTGGGCGAGCGCGCCCGGGCACAGCTGCCCGAGGGGGTCTTTCTCGAGCTGCGCGTGAAGGTGGACAAGGACTGGCAGCGCCGTCCCGACCGGGTGGAGCGGCTCGGCTACTGACGCGGCCTACTCGTCGGCGCCGGAATCGGACGCGCCGGCCGGCACGTCGCTCGTCGTGGTCGTCGCCGAATCGGGTCCGTCGGTGTCGTCGGGCGTCGGTGTGTTCACCAACAGCACCGAGTAGTCCTCGTAGGAGAGTTCCTCGCCGACGGCCGACGGCAGGCTGTTGCCCCTCTTCACGGCGATCGGTTCGCCGTCGAGCGTGAACGTGACCTGGCCGACCCGCCGCAGGCTGCTGATCATGGTGAGCACGATCTGGCCGATCGCCTCGGTCTGCTCGGTGGCCGGAATCCGGTCGAACGTCTCCTCGTCGAGGTCCACCGTGAGGAGCCCCCCCGACTCGACGGCGCTGAGAATCAGCCCCTCCTCGATCAGGGTGTCGAGGGTCACGCCGGGCGGCGGCGGGCCGGCGACGAGCACCTCTGCGATCTGCTCGGGCGACGAGTCCGGTGGGAGTTCGAACACCACCGGCAGGAGGCGGCCCCGGGTGACGAAGTAGATCTCCACCGGTTCGAGGCGCACGGTGGAGGTGGTGGCGAGCGCAGTCGTGTCGGGGGCCTCGGGCAGGGTGGTCGTGGTCGTCGTCGTGGTGGTGGTGGTGCTCGTGGAGGTGGCGTTCAGTCCGAACTGGATCTCTGCCGGTGGGACCTCCCGGAAGCTGTTGTCTCCCGTCGGCACCCCACACCCGGCTGCGACGGCGGCCGCCACCAGTGCCGCCACCGATGCCGGTAGGAGGGCTCCGCCCCGGCGCGTGCGGGCCGAGACGCTCATGTGGCCGGCTGCCGCTCGTGGGGGCCCGTGTCGTCGGGCGTGCGCTCGTGATGCACCGCGTCGCTGGGTCGGCGGACCTCGACGGGCAGTTCGACGACGAATCGGGCGCCCCCGCCCACGCGGTCCTCGACCCAGGCGCTGCCGCCCATGGCGGCGCTGTGCTCGGCCACGAGCGCCAGGCCCAGGCCCGTCCCGATCCGGTGCCGGGCAGCGCTGCCCCGGGCGAACCGTTCGAAGATCCGTTCGCGTTCTCCGTGGGCCACGCCCGGACCGCCGTCCTCGACGGCCAACCGGAAGCGCTGTCCCGGCGCCGGAGTGAGTTCGACGCGCAGGGCGCCGCCGCCGTGGTTGCGTGCGTTCTCGAGCAAGTTCCCGAGGATACGTTCGAAGCGGACCTTGTCGAGCGCGACCTCCGTCGGCGTGCCGCCGGCCAGCACGATCGGTACGTCGGGCTCTCCGAACCGGGATGCGACGCGACGTGACAGGTCGACGAGGTCGAGGTACTCGACGTTCAAGTCGGTGACGCCGGCGTCGAGCCGGGCGAGCTCGAGCAGGTCGATCACCATGATGTCGAAGCGGCGGACCTGGTCGACCACCACGTCGAGCGCCTGCTGGGTGCGTTCGGGGATGTCGTCGCGCCGGGCGTCGAGCACCTCGACCGCAGCCGTGAGGGCGGTGATGGGAGACCGCAGCTCGTGGCTCACGTCGGACGCGAAGCGCGCCTCGCGTTCGATCCGCGTCTGGACGGCGTCGGCCATCTCGTTGAACGACCCCGCCAGTCGGTCGAGGTCGGGGTCGGATTCGGGCTCGAGGCGCGTGCCGAGACCGCCGGACGCGATCTCCTCGGCGGCGTCGGCCACCTGACTGAGCGGACGCAGGAGTCTCCGGCTGGTGGCGAGCCCGAACAGGGTGGCGAGCAGCATCGTGCCGGCGGCGCCCAGGGTGAGGGCCGTGAGGATCGCGGTGAGCGTCGCCTCGGTGTCCTCCAGTGGGAAGGCCTCGAAGTATCCCGCGTCGTACTCGGCGATGTAGACGCCCACCGTCACGTAGTCCGACCCGTCGATCGACGCGTTCTGCGACGCCGTGCGTCCGGCGAGCACCGCATCGACGAGCCGATCCGGGAAGTCGGTGATCGGGTGGCGGAGATCGGTGACGGGCCGCGCTCGGGTGGGGTCGTCGTAGGTGAGCACGGCGAAGCCGCCCGAGTCGGTACGGAGTTCGTCGTCGAAGAAGACACCGATCGCATTCGGATCCACGGTGAGCTGTGTCCGGACGAGGTCGGCATTGCGGAACGCCTGCGTGCGCGCCGAGGTCAGTTCGTCGTCGAGCAGGTCGTTACGGGCGAATCCGTACGTGACGCCCAGCAGCACGATGCCGGCGAGCAGTGCGATGAACGCGAAGAACAGCGTGACGCGGGTTCGCAGACGCAGCGTACGGCGACGGGGCACGGGCGTCAGTGTTGCAGCCCGTCGGTCGTGCACGTTGGTCGCCTCTGTTCGTCGAGTGGAATTCCCGACGGCTCGCCGGACGGCCGACCCGAGGAGCCCGTACCCGGTGGGGAACCGTGTAGCGGCCGTGTACCCGACTGGTCGACTCCTCTGCGGTGACCCCGCCCGGGTCGTGGTTCACACGCTGCCGGTGAGGCGCCAGGGGGAGGAAGGCGCCCCACCGGGGCAGCGTGAACAGTCATGATGATGACGGGGCTCTGTGACGGCGCGTTGCGGGAACTGTGCGATTTCCGTAACAAAGTGCGCCGTTGGCCCCGTTCGCTGGCCAGACTTGGCCGGGTCATGGAGTCGCTGCTGTTCATCGAAGACGACGACGGGATCCGTCTGGCGCTGTCGATGGCGCTCGAGGACGAGGGATACACCGTGCGCGAGGCCCCCAACGGTCGTGACGGTCTCGCCTCGTTCGAGGAACAGCCCCCCGATCTGGTGCTGCTCGACCTGCGGCTGCCCGACATCTCCGGGTTCGACGTGTGCCGGTCGATCCGGTCGAAGAGCATCGTCCCGATCATCATGATCACGGCGCAGACCGACACGGTCGACATGGTGGCCGGGCTCGAGGCCGGCGCCGACGACTACGTCACCAAACCCGTCGTGCCCAAGGAGTTGGCGGCGCGGATCCGGGCGGCACTGCGACGAGTACAGCTGCAGGGCCCCCCGGCCGCATCGGCACCGGTTCGGTTCGGCGACGTCGAGGTGAGGCGTGAACAGGGCATCGTGTTGAAAGCCGGTGAGGAGGTGAACCTCACCAAGACCGAGTTCCGCCTGATGTGCGAGTTCGCCGACCATGCCGGTGCCGTCCTGTCGCGTGACCAGCTCCTGGAGCGTGTGTGGGGCTACGAGTACCTCGGCGATTCCCGCCTCGTCGACGCCCATGTGCGCCGGCTCCGCTTGAAGGTCGAGGACCACCCCGACGATCCGCGGCTCATCGTGACGGCCCGCGGGGTCGGCTATCGCTTGATGGCCGGCTGACGCAGCGGTGCCGGGCCGGCCACGGCGCCGTCGGGCACCTCAGCCGGCGTAGACCTCCTCGATCTCGTCGGCGAAGCGGTTCAGGATGCCGCGGCGCTTCAGCTTGGACGTCGGCGTGAGGAGGTCGGAGTCGGGCAGCCACTCCTCGCCCAGCACCTTCACCTTCTTCACGGACTCGGCGTTGTTGAAGCCGGCCATCACGTCCTTCAGGCCCGCCTCGATCTCCGCGATGACGTCGGGGTTCCCGGCGAGTGCGGGCAGGGTGGCCTCGTCGCCCGACAGGCCGTGGGCGGCTGCCCATGCGGCTGCCGCATCGGGATCGAGCACCACCAGCGCAGCGACGAAGGGCCGCTTCTCGCCGACGGCGCAGGCCTGGCCGACCAGGGGAATCATCTTCAGCTCGGCTTCGAGGTTGGCGGGGCTGATGTTCTTGCCGCCGGCGGTGATGATCAGCTCCTTCTTGCGATCGACGATCTTCAGGTAGCCGTCTTCGTCGAGTTGGCCGATGTCGCCGGTGTGCACCCAGCCGTCGTCGTCGATCGTCTCGGCGGTCTTCTCGGGCTGGCCGAGGTAGCCGATGAACATGTTGCCGCCGCGGGCGAGTACCTCGCCGTCGTCGGCGATCTTCACCTCGACGCCGGTGGCGGGGCGGCCGACGTAGCCCGGCTTGGGGTCGTTGGCCCAGGTGAGGACGGCCGTGGTCTCGGACATGCCGTATCCCTCGGTGAGCGGGACACCGACGGCGCGGAACCAAGCCAGGATCTCGTCGGGGATCGGGGCGGCGCCGGTGATGCAGATCTCGGACTCGTCGAGGCCGATCAACCCGCGCACGGTGGAGAACGCCACCTGGTCGAGGAAGTTCCAGGTGTCGATCTCCTCCTGGGTGGCCGTGCCGCGGGTCATCTTCTCCACGATGGGAAGCGCGGCGGCGACGGCCTCGTCGAACTTCAGCTTCTTCTCGGGGTCGGCGGCCAGCGCCGCGTTGACGCCCGCGTAGAGCTTCTCCCACACCCGGGGGACGCCGATGAACACGTTGGGGTGCACCTCGCCGCAGTACGCCGCAACCTGCGACGTCTCGGGGCAGCAGGCGATCTGGGTGGCGAAGTCGACCATGTAGTAATGGCCGAGGAGCCGTTCCATGATGTGCGCCATCGGGAGGTAGGACACGTGGCGCTTGCCGGCGAAGTCGTCGATGTCGGTCTGGTCGCGCATGGACTGGCCCACCGACTCGAGGGTCCAGGCCACGTTGCGGTGGGTGAGCATGACGCCCTTGGGCGGGCCCGTGGTGCCAGAGGTGTAGATGATCGTGGCGAGGTCGTCGAGGTTGGCCGTCTCGGCCTCGGTGGCGAGGTCGGCCGGCTCGAACGCCGCCAGATCGGCGTAGCGGACGATGTCGTCGCCGATCGCCTCGGAGTCCTCCAGCACGGCGATGTGCTCGATGGACGGCAACTGCTCGCGCACCTTCAGGAAGCGTTCGAGGAAGTCGGCGTTCTCCACGATCGCGAGCTTGGCGCCGCAGTCGTTGACGAGGTACTCGATCTGCTCGGGGGCCGAGGAGTTGTAGATGGACACAGGCGTGGCGCCGCAGAAGAGCACGGCGATGTCGAGGGGGTGGAACTCCTGCCGGTTGCGCAGCATCAGCACGACGCGGTCGCCGTGCCCGACGCCCAGGTCGGCGAGCGCAGCGGTGAGGCGGGCAGTGAGTTCGGCCACCTCCTGCAGTGTCCAGCCGTGCCACTCGCCGGCGTCGTCCTTCCAGCGGAGCACCTCCACGTCGCCGTGTTCGGCAACGTTGCGCAGGAACCGTTGGGGGAGGTTCTGGCCGGCGATTCGTTCGTGCAGTTCCTGGCTGGTGGTCATGTGTCCAGTCTAGGTACACATGACGCCCCCTGTGACCGCCGACACGGCCACCATCACGGTCAGACCCCGATCGTGATGGTCAGTGGCGGTCGAGGAAACCGGCGACCGCGTCGGTGAACACGTCGTTGCGGTCGCCGGCGATCATGTGCGCGGCGCCGGCCACGTCGACGTACTCGGCGTGGGGAACCATCTCGAGGAACTCGTCGACCTCGGCCTGCGTGACGAGGTCGGACAGCTTGCCGCGCACGAGCAGCGTCGGCGCCCGCAGACCACGGGCGAACGTCTCGAGCTCGCCGTGGTGGGCGTCGCGGGCGTGCTCGCTGCCATCGCCGCTGCGGATGTTGAGGAAGCGGGGATCCCAGTGCCAGCGCCAGCGGCCGTCGGCGCCGCGCCGGAGGTTCTTGGCGAGGCCCGACAGGTCGGTGGGCCGTGGCCGGTGCGGCTGGTACGTGGCGATGGCGTCCGCCGCCTCGTCGAGCGACGCGAACCCGTCGACGGCGTCCTTGGCCATGAACTCGAGGATGCGGCTGACGCCGGCCGCAGCCGGCCGAGGGGTGATGTCGACGAGCACGAGAGCACCGAAGAGCGCGGGTTCGGCGGAGATGGCGTGCAGGCCGGTCATGCCGCCGAGCGAGGCACCCACCCAGGCCAGGGGCGCACCGTCGCGGCCGGTCATCCACCGGCTCACGGCGAGGGCATCGTCACGGAACGCCGACATGTGGTAGTCGCCGTCGGGCGCCCACGACGAGTCGCCGTGGCCCCGCAGGTCGATCGAGGCCACGGGCCTCCCACGGGCGGCGAGCACCCGTGCGGTGCCGCCCCACGAGTGCCGTGTCTGTCCGCCGCCGTGGGCGAGCACCACGGGCGACCGTCCCGTGCCGGTGCCGGTGCCGGCGTCCTCGTGCGGCGGGTAGACGTCGGCGACGATGGTGACGCCGGTCGGCGACTCGATCGACACGGTCGTCGGTTCCCCCGTCGTTCCGTCGTGTTCGTCGGTGGAACCGGTGCTCATGGCCGCGTCGACCACACGGGTGCGCGCTTGTCGGCGAATGCCGCCATGCCCTCGGCGGCATCGGGGCCCTGGAACAGCTCCTCCGACAGCGCCTGCATCTCGGCGAAGGCGGTCGAGCGATCGAGTGTGGGCACCCGGTGGAGCAGCCGCTTCGTCTCGGCGACCGCGCGTGGTGCGCCGGCGAGGATTCCGGTGGTGAGCGATGCGGCGGTCGCGCGCACGTCGTCGGACACATGTGTGACGAGACCCATCGAACGGGCCTCCTGAGCGTCGAACGACTCTCCGGTCAGCATCGCCGCGGCGATACGGCCGGCGGGCACCCGCCGCAGGATCGGCACGGAGATGATGGCCGCCGCCACCCCGATGCGCACCTCGGTGAGGGCGAAGGTGGTGGACGACGCCACTACGACGAGGTCGCACGACGCCATGAGGCCGATGCCGCCGGCACGGACCGCTCCGTCGACGGCGGCGACGGTCGGTGCCGGAATGTCCATCAGCCGTTCGAGCACGTGCACCATCGGCCCCGAGTCCGGTGGCCCGTCGCGGCGTTCCTTGAGGTCGGCGCCGGCGCAGAACGCGGGGCCGGCGTGGGTGAGGACGATCGCCCGGGCCTCGGCGGCCTCGGCCCGGTCGAGTGCCCCGTGCAGCTCGTCGAGCAGTTGCCGGGAGAGCGCGTTGCGGTTGTGCTGCGAGTCGAGCGTGATCGTGGCCACGCCGTCTCGGAGCTCGAGGCGGACGACGGATGTCGGATCGTGCTGGTCCATTGCCTCGGACCGTAGTGGGGCCGGACCGTCGCCGGCGGGGCCGGACCGGGTCGGCGGTGCCGACCGGGTGGGCGGGGCCGTCGGGCTCTGTTCCCGGAGGCGGCACCTCTCCTACACTGCGGGCATGGCTGACTCACTTCGCAACGATTTCCCCGCCGGTGTGCTCACGGGTGATTCCGTGTCGGAGGTGTTCGCACTCGCCAAGGCGGAGCAGTTCGCGCTCCCGGCCGCCAACTGCATCGGGACCAACTCGATGAACGCCGTGATGGAGACGGCAGCGAAGGTGAACAGCCCGGTCATCATCCAGTTCTCGTCCAGTGGCTCCGCGTTCGTGGCGGGCAAGGGCGTCGGCGTGTCGAGCGACGAGGCGTCGATCCTCGGCTCCGTGGCAGGTGCCAAGCACGTCCGCACGCTCGCCGAGGCGTACGGCGCCCGGGTGATCCTCCACACCGACCACTGCCCGAAGAAGAACCTCGGCTGGATCTCGGGCCTGCTCGACGTGGGCGAGCAGCACTTCGAGCAGACCGGCGATCCGTTGTTCAGTTCGCACATGCTCGATCTGTCGGAGGAGCCGATGGAGGAGAACATCGACATCTGCGTGGAGTACCTGCAGCGCATGTCGAAGATGGGGATGACGCTGGAGATCGAACTGGGCATCACCGGCGGCGAGGAGGACGGCGTCGACAACACCGCCGCCGATCCGGCCGACCTCTACTCCAAGCCCGAAGAGGTGGCCTACGCCTACGAGCGGCTGTCGGAGGTGAGCCCCAACTTCACGATCGCCGCTGCATTCGGCAACGTGCACGGTGTGTACAAGCCCGGCAACGTGAAGCTCACCCCCACGATCCTGCGTGACGCACAGGTCCACATCAGCGAGAAGTTCTCCACCGGGCCGAAGCCGGTGAACTTCGTGTTCCACGGTGGGTCGGGTTCGACCGCCGACGAGATCGCCGAGGCGCTGAGCTACGGCGTGATCAAGATGAACATCGACACCGACCTGCAGTGGGCGTTCTGGGACGGCGTGCGCAGCTACGAGGCCGACAAGCACGACTGGCTGCAGGGTCAGCTCGGCAACCCCACCGGCCCCGACGCGCCGAACAAGAAACAGTACGACCCCCGGGTGTGGCTGCGCGAGGGTGAGACGAGCTTCGTCGCCCGGCTCGAGCAGGCCTTCGCCGAGCTGCACAACGTCGACACCCTGGCCTGACGCGCCGGCGGGCGCGCACCGCCCGAGCTCAGTCGGCGACCACCTCGGAGATCTGCATCACGGGTGTGGCGTTGGTGAAGTTGGCGATGTCGCCCATCGCCTCGTCGGTGTCCCCCATGCCGGCGGCGAGTGCGTCCATCGAGTCGTAGTAGAGGTGCCCCACGGCGATGTACGGGCCGTCGATCTGCTTGTCGATGCTGGTCTTCGACGGCTTCATCGTGCGGTTCACGATCTCCATGTGCGTGTCGGCGTAGTAGTCGACATCGAAGGTGATGTCGTCGCCGGCGGGGTACATGACGCTGACCTTGATCATTGCTCGCTCCTGAACGGTGTTGTTTCCAGCGGTCAGTGTGGCAGAGCCCGTTGCCGCCCCACGGATCCGAAGCGCACGGGCGACGGACCGACGACGATCAGCGGATCTCGCGGAGGAAGGTCTCGACCTCGCAGCGGTGGCGGGTCCGGCGCATCGGTGGCAGTGCCTTCACGATGTCCCACCGGTAGCGGGCCGTGCCGAGCCGCGGGTCCATCACGGCCACCGCCCCGCGGTCGGTGGTGGAGCGGATCAGGCGTCCGCACGCCTGGGCGAGCATCATCGACGCGCGAGGAATGTCGATCTCGGCGAACGCGGCGGGTCCGAGCTGCTCACGCCGGGCGCTGAGCAACGGGTCGTCGGGGCGGGGGAACGGGATGCGGTCGATCACCACCAGCGACAGCGTCTGCCCGGGTACGTCGACTCCCTGGAAGAGGCCGGCCGTGGCGAAGAGGCAGGTCTCGTCGCTGTCGGCGAAGGCCTTGACCAGGGCGGTCTTCGGCAGGTCCCGCTGGGTGAGGATCGGCAGGTCGATCCGCTCACGCAGGGCCTCGGCTGCCTCGTCCATCGACCGCCAGCTGGTGAACAGCGCCAGTGTGCGGCCTCCCGCCGCGGTGATCAGTGCCTCGAGCTCGTCGTGTACAGCGGCCCGGAACCCCTCACTGTTGGGGTTCGGGAGATGCATGGCGCAGTACAGCATCGAGTTCGCCTCGTAGTCGAAGGGGCTGCCGACATCGGCGACGTCGACGGCGGCGGCGTCGATGCCGACACGCGTGGCGAGCGACGACGGGATCGTCGCACTCGTCAACACCGCTGTGCGTTTCGACCAGACGCCCTCGGCCATCGTCGGGCCGACGTCGAGCGGCGCCACCTCCAACCGGGGCGACTCGCGTGAGCCGGACACGAACGCGACGTAGCCTTCCCGGCCCTCGATCGCCACGTCGAGCTGTTCGATCGCGCGGCCCGTCATCGTCTGGGCGCGCAACTTGCGCTGTTTGGCGTCCTCCACCGGCGTGTCGATGGCGGAGACCACCTCGTTGGCCCGCCCCAGCCGCAAGCGGGCGTCGGTGAGCACCTCCTGGATCGAGTCGGGGAGGGGGGTCGACAGCCGCTTGCC
>JAWLEC010000238.1:0-3561 GCA_041686315.1 Ilumatobacteraceae bacterium | reverse complement strand
GTGGCCGCAGCGTGCGATCCCCGGCTCGCGTCGCTGCTGCGCCGGTCGTTCCCCGAGGTCGACTTCGTACCGACGCTGCGCCAACCGAGCCGACCGGCGCTCGGGTTCCTCGCCGACGATCGGCCACCGAGGGCGACCGGCAACATGTACGACCTGCTCTCGGGCGAGGCGGCCACGCACGCCGACAGCGTCGACCGGGTCGTACTCGGACGCTCGCTCATCAGGCTGACCGTCGACGGGGCGCCGTACGCGCCCTATCTCCGGCCCGACCCGTTGCTCGTCGAACGGCTCCGCTTCGAGCGGCCGACGATCGGTGTCGTCTGGCGCTCGGAGTTCGTCGACCCGATGCGCGCCATCCACTTCGTCGAGCCCGGTGCCCTGGCGCCACTGTCGGCGCTCGACGTCGACGTGCTCTGCCTGCAACACGACGCCACCCCGGCGGAACGGGCGGCGCTGACCGACGCGCTCGATGATCGGGTGCTGTTCCACGACGACCTCGATCTCCGCGACGACTTCGAGACGATGGCAGCGGTCACCGCTGCGTGCGCTGCGGTCGTCGGCGTCGGGACCACGACGACCGAGCTGGCTGCGGCGGTCGGAACGCCCACGGTGTACCTGCACCCCAACCTGATCGGGGCATGGCGACGCGGCGACGACGACCGAGACCACTGGCACCGGACCATGCGAGCCGCGGTCTCCGACGACTACCGCTCACCCGAGCACTGCGTGCAGCGGGCGGTCGAGATCCTGCGTTCGTCGATCTCTTCAGCGCGCTGAACTCGTCACCACCGCATCGATCTCTTCGAGGGTCAGTGAACGGGGCACGAACTGGGTGAACAGCGCCGCCTGCGAGTCGCTCAGTGCGATCGAGCCGATGTCGGCCAGCGGGCCGACCACCCGAGCAGCCGGCAGCCCGTGCACCGCGGCGAGGTTCAGCAGCGCCGTGCTCGTCTCTCCGAGGACCAGCCGGGCTCCGAGGACCTCGGGGTCGAGTTCGGCGGGCAGTGCCGAGTCGAGCACGTGGAACGCGCCGTACCTCCCCGCCGGCTCGGTCGGGTGAGGCCGGATCACGAACTCGGCACCGGCGTGTCGGACCCGCGCCGCAACCTCGGCGAGATGCGCCAGGTAGTCGGACTCGGTGACCAACCGGTGGTCGACCCACGGCTGGGTGAGGAAGACGACCCGGTCATGGTGCACCCCGGTCGGCGACGCTCGCCGGAACTCGGCGGCGACGGCGTCGTTCACCGCCCAGCGATCGCCGCTGCGCTCGTAGAGCCGCCACGATTCGTCCGGGAGCACCCGCCGAGCGGCCACCCCCGCCCATGCCCGGACCGTCGCCCACGGCTCACGCGAACCTTCGCGACGCATCGCCGCCCGCTTGGTGGCGACGGTGCCGTAGGAACCGATGCCCTCGTCGACGACGACGGTCCGCAGCGGCCAGGCCGACGGCGATGCCCGGAACCGGGCCCAGGCCCGGGTACCGGGCGAGCCGATCGACACGAAGTAGTGCCGGCCCGACGTGGTCGGATGGTGGTCGACGAGCCGGACGTCGATGTCGGCGAGCAGGCCGTCGCTGCGCCCGACCTCGTCGGCGATGCGGCCGGCGCCGTTGATCTCGACCAGGGTTGCCGCGCCGCCCACCGAAACCCTGATTTCGTCGACGGCGTGACGGAGCCACGACGCGACGTACACGACGTGCGTTCGGTTGCGGATGCCGGAAACGGTGACTCGAAGGTGCGACATGGGTGAGGTGGGTCTCGAGCCATCGGGTCGGGGTCCCCACGCGCCCGCCGACGATAGGGTTTCGAGGCCAGCCGGAGCCTACTGCCCACCGGCGGAACACCGATGAAGGACCACTCGTGACCGACACCTCCCTGAACGACAAGACGATCCTGGTGACCGGGGGCACGGGCTCGTTCGGCAAGCGCTTCATCGCGACGGTGCTCGAGCGATTCACACCGGCGAAGATGATCGTCTACAGCCGCGACGAACTCAAGCAGTACGAGATGCAGCACGCCGAACCGTTCATGGAGCACGAGCGGATCATGCGCTACTTCATCGGCGACGTACGTGACGAACAGCGCCTGACCCGGGCGATGGAGGACGTCGACGTCGTGGTCCACGCTGCCGCTCTCAAGCAGGTGCCGGCCGCCGAGTACAACCCCTTCGAGGCCGTGAAGACCAACATCATCGGTGCCGAGAACGTCATCAACGCCTCGATCAACCGGGGCGTGTCGAGGGTGATCGCGCTCTCCACCGACAAAGCGGCAGCGCCGATCAACCTCTACGGCGCCACCAAGCTCGCCTCCGACAAGCTCTTCGTGGCGGCGAACAACTTCCGGGGCAAGCACGACATCCGCTTCTCCGTCGTCCGCTACGGCAACGTCATGGGCAGCCGGGGGTCGGTCATCCCGTTCTTCAAGGACCGGGCTGCGTCGGGCGTCCTGCCGATCACCGACGAGCGCATGACGCGCTTCAACATCACGCTGCAGGAGGGCACCGACTTCGTGCTCGAGGGCTTCGAGCGGATGTGGGGTGGCGAGATCTTCGTGCCGAGGATCCCGTCGTACCGGATCACCGACATCGCGACCGCGATCGCTCCGGACGCCGAGCAGAAGATCGTCGGGATCCGTCCCGGCGAGAAGCTGCACGAGGAGATGATCACCAGTACCGACTCGCTGTCGACGATCGAGTTCGACTCGTACTTCGTGATCATGCCGTCGTACCCACAGTGGGATCTCGACGAGTTCCGCGAGACGAGCAGCTCCGAGCCCGGCACGTACTGCGAGCCCGGCTTCAGCTACGACAGCGGGACGAACGACCACTTCCTGACCGTCGACGAACTCCGCGAGCTGATCGCCCGCGAGGTCTGAGACCCGACGACCGATGATCCCCTACGGACGCCAGAGCGTCGACGACGACGACATCGCTGCGGTCACCGCAGCACTGCGCGGTGACTTCCTGACGCAGGGCCCCGTGCTCGAGGCGTTCGAGCGCGCCGTCGCCGAGCGCGTCGAGGCTCGCCACGCCGTTGCCTACGCCAACGGGACCGCTGCGCTCCATGGGGCCTGCGCAGCTGCCGGCCTCGGCCCCGGTGATCTCGTGGCGACGTCGCCGTTGTCGTTCGCCGCCTCGGCGAACTGCGCTCGCTACCAGGGCGCCGACGTGACGTTCGTCGACATCGATCCGGGCACGATGAACATCGACGTCGCGGCCGTACCGACCGGGCTCGACGCCGTGGTGCCGGTCCACTTCACCGGGCTTCCGGTCGATCTGGCGGCGATGGTCAACCGCCCCCGCGTCGTCATCGAGGACGCCGCCCACGCGCTCGGCGCCTGGACGCCCGACGGGCCGGTCGGCAACGGCGCCCACTCCGAGATGACGTGCTTCTCGTTCCACCCCGTCAAGCCGGTGACCACCGGTGAGGGCGGCGTGGTCACCACCAACGACGACGAGCTCGCTGACCGGTTGCGCCGGTTCCGCTCCCACGGCACCGAGAAGCGCCCCGAGCACGGCGGGTGGTTCTACGAGATCAACGAGATCGGCATGAACTACCGCCTG
>JAWLEC010000237.1:0-3563 GCA_041686315.1 Ilumatobacteraceae bacterium | reverse complement strand
GGTCGACCACCTCGAACTCGGGGATGCGGGCGAGCCACTCCTCCACGGCCACCCGGAGCTCCATGCGTGCCAGGTTCGACCCGGCACAGCGGTGGATGCCGGCGCCGAATGCGAGGTGGCGGTTCTGGGCGCGGTCGAGGATCACCTTGTCGGCGTCGGGGAACACCTCGGGATCGCGGTTGGCGGCCGGGAAGTTCATCAGGATGCGCTCTTCTGCCTTGATCGGGCAGCCCTGGTACTCGGTGTCCTCCACGATCCGGCGAGCCATCGTGACCGGCGCGTAGGCCCGGAGGAACTCCTCGATCGCCGTGGGCATGAGGTCGGGTTCGGTCGCCAGGCGGCGCCGGTCGTCGGGGTGTGTCGCCAGATGCCACATCGTGGATCCGATCGACGACCAGGTGGTGTCGATGCCGGCGATCAGCAGCAGGGCACACATGCCCATCACCACGTCGCGGGTGATCGGCTCGCCGTCGTGCTCGGCGTGCATCAACTCGGTGATGAAGTCGTCTCTGGGTTCGGCCTCGCGCTCGTCGATCGCACCCTGCAGGTACTCGATGATGCCGGTGATGCCACGCCGCCGCCGCTCGGGATCGTGGGCGAACTCGAGCACGTCGCGCACCCACTCGGTGAACGTGCCCGCCATGTCCTCGGGCACGCCGAGGATGTGCCCGATCACACGCACCGGGATCTGCTGGGCGTACTCGGCGGCTGCGTCGGCTTCGCCGCGGGCGAGCACGTCGTCGACGAGCCGGCGGCACAGCTCACGGGTGAACACCTCGTACTCGGCGACGCGCGCCGGGCTCATGGTGGGCAGCACCAGGCGGCGGGTCCAGGTGTGCAGCGGCGGATCCGCGCTGATCGGTGGGACGCCGGAGGCGAGCACCGGCGCCGGGGCCGGCGAGCCGTCGCCCGGTGCCATGGGGATCATGGGGACCACGCTGATGCCGTTGCCCGACGGGAACTTCTCGATGTCGTGGGCAATGGCGTACACGTCCTCGTAGCGGGTCGGCAGCCACGAGCCTCCCCACCGCTCGGTGTGCGCCATGGGGCACGTCCGGCGCAGCTCGTCCCAGATGCCGAACGGATCGGTCACGTACTGCGGGTCGAAGATGTCGTAGTCGGTCGCCCAGTCGGTGACGGGCTCGGTCACCGGCATGCCGTCTGCGGTGTGGGACGAGTCGGTCGTGTCGTTGCTCATGGGGATCCTCCTGCGCGCGGTCTGGAACAGTGTGTCAGACGCAGCCCGGGAGCCGCCACCGTTTGTGAAGTCGCCGTTCGGGAACCGTCGGCGACATGACGGGGCGAGCCGAGGTGCCGATGTTCCTGCGCCACGGCGCCTCGTGGGCGTGGCGACTGCTCGTGGTGGCGGCAGCAGGGTACGTGCTCCTGCGGATCGTGGTGATCCTGCGCATCGTCGTCGTGCCCGTGTTCGTCGCGTTGGTGCTGGCGGCGCTGCTCGCGCCTCTGGTGAACCGCCTCTCGCGCCGGCTGCCGCGGCTGGTGGCGACCTGGATCACCCTGCTCGGGACGATCGGGCTGCTCGTCGGCCTCGGTGTGCTGCTGGCGCAACCGATCGCGTCGGCGGCGAACGATTTCGTCGATCAGTTCGACGCCCTCGTCGCCGACCTCGAGTCGTGGCTCCAGACGGGTCCGCTCGATCTCCGCGAATCGAGGGTCGAGGAGCTGTTCGACCGGATCGGCGAGCGCGCCGACCAGCTCGTCTCGGGTGTGCTCGACGAACCCGCCACCGCTGCGCGGCTCGTGGCCGAGGTCGTCGGCGGTGCCTTCCTGGCCCTCGCCACGTTGTTCTTCCTGCTGAAGGACGGGCCCGAGATGTGGGCGTGGATCCTGCATCGCATCGAGCCCGTACGCCGCACCGTCGTGGATGCGGCGGGCCGGGCGTCTCTCGACAGCGTGCAGGGGTGGCTGCGCGGTGTGGCCATCACCGGGGTGGCCGACGGTGTGCTCATCGGCGGTGCCCTCGCCGTGCTCGGCATTCCTGCAGCGCTGCCGCTGGGCGTGATCACGTTCTTCGCGGCCTTCTTCCCGATCGTCGGCGCCACGGTGGCCGGCGCGATCGCGGTGGGCATCGCGCTGGCATCGGAGGGGGTCGCCAGCGCCATCGTCGTCGGCCTCGTGGTGCTGGCGGTGCAGCAGATCGAGGGCGACGTCCTGCTGCCGGTGGTGATGAAGCGGCAGGTCCACCTGCATCCGGTGGTGGTGCTGGTGGTCCTGGGGATCGGCGCCGCAATCGGAGGGATCGTCGGAGCGCTGGTCGCCGTGCCCGTCACTGCGGCCACGGTGGCGGGCGTCGCCGCGATCCGCGCGGCGGGCCCGCCCGACGGCGGGTTGGTGCTGCCCGGTGCGTCCGACGATGCGGCGCCGCCCGGCCAGGAGGAGTTTCGGGACCCGGTGATCGGGTAGGGAACCATCATGATTTCCGATGACCCTGCTCCGACCGACTCGCAGTCCGGCGCCGAACAGCTCGACCCCTCCAAGCTGGGGGAAGGTGTCGGCGACGACGAACGCGCCGCCGATCAGGGCTACCCGCCCGACTCCCCGATGGGCGTCGACGACCCGGCGCTCGACACGCCCGGAGGAGACGTGGCATCGGACGACGTCGAGCAGCGGGCATGGCGTGAGGAGCCCGAGCTGTCGGCCGACAGTGAGCGCACGAAGGAGCCCGGAGCATGAGTGAGGCAACCGAACTCGACGCCGACGTCGGCGATCTCCGCCGGCTGGTCGACCAGCCGGGAGGCGACACCTGGTTCACGGCGGTCGTTCCGGCCCCGAGCCGCCTCGACGACGCCGCCCACCGCTTCCAGGTCAGCTGGACCAACGCCCGCCGGCAGCTCGAGAAGCGCTGGAGCGACGAACTCGACGACATCGACACCCGGGTCGCAGAGCTGCCCCACGACGGCGGTGAAGCGCTCGTGGTCGTGCACCGTGCCGACGGTCCGACACTGTACGAGTTCCTCGACGAGCCCGTCCACGAGTCGGTCGTCGCAGAGAGCGTGGCGCCCCGGCTGACCACGATCATCGAGTCCCGCCAGCGGACCATCCCCCACGTGGTGGTGGAGACCGACCGCACCGGCGCCGACATCACCGCGTTCGAGGGTGGACGTGTCCTCGCCGTCGATCAGGTCGACGGCGACACCGAGCACATCCACCGCGGCCACTTCGGTGGCTGGTCGCACCGGCGGTTCCAGCAGCGCGCCGAGAACACCTGGGATCGCAATGCCGACGACGTCGCCGACACCGCCGCGAAACTGGCCGGCAGGATCGCTGCCGATGTCGTCTTCGTCGCCGGCGAGACCCGCGCCCGCCACCTCGTCGTCGAATCGCTGGCCGGGGTTCAGGATCTCCGCGTGGTCAACGTCGACGCCGGCGACCCCGACGGGATCGCCGACGCCGTCGTGCGATCGCTGTCGGATCGGGTGGCCTCCGCCGTGACGGCGCTGGCGGAGGAGGTCAAGAACCGGCTCGGAACCGGAACGGCCGCCTCCCGGGCCGACGACGTGCTGGCACGTCTCGCCGAAGGCCGTGTCGACGTGCTGCTGGTC
>JAWLEC010000236.1:0-3564 GCA_041686315.1 Ilumatobacteraceae bacterium | reverse complement strand
GTTTCCGCCATCAAGATCATCGCCGACGTCGAACGCTCCGCCGATCTCTGCGTCAACATCTGCAAAGCGGCGCGCCGCATCTACGGCCACGACCTCGACCCGCACCTGCGCGGGGTGATCCAGAAGATGGGCAACCAGGCCCAGGTGCTGTTCAAGGAGGCCACCGAGGCCTATCTCAACCTCGACGGCGTCCGTGCCGCCGCCCTGCACGACATGGACGCCTACCTCGACGACCTGCACCGCCAGTTCATCCAGGTGATCTTCGAGAGCCACGCAGCGGGCAACATCGACCTGCAGGTGGCCGTGCAGCTGGCCGTCGTCGCCCGCTTCTACGAGCGGATCGGTGACCACGCCGTGAACGTCGGTGACCGCACCCGCTACATCGTGAGCGGGTGGCTTCCCGAGCGTCCGTACGCCGAGAGCGACAACGAACCGCCGGCCGTCGTGTCGGCCGACGGTACCTGACACGGCAGCCACATGATCCTCACGGCCGTGGTCGCACTGACGATCGCAGTGGTGGTCGGTGTGGCCCTGTCGGTGCTGTGGGCTCGCCGGAGTGCGCCGGCCGATCCGGTGCCGGCGGTTCCGGCGGCACCGCGCCCCGAGCGGCCGGAGGCTGCGCCGTCGCATCTCGACACGGAGCGACCTGCGGAGCCGACGCCGTCGGCGGACGGCGAGCCCGCTCCTGTCACACCGGTGCTGGCCGACGCCGTGGATCACCTGGAGATCGGCGTGGTGGTGATGGACTCCGACGGTCGCGCCGTCTACCGCAACGCCGCCGCCTCCGACTCCGTGGGCACGCACATCGGCGTGATCGTCGACGACCACGTCGCCGACACCGTGAAGGACACCCGTGACGGCGGGCCGACACAGCGGGTCGTCGAACTGCAGGGGCCGCCGAAGCGGTGGCTGGAGATCGCCGCCGAGCCGATGCCCGACGGGCGCGCCGTCGTCACGATCCGCGACGTCACCGACCGTGTGCGCACCGATGCGATGCGCACCGACTTCGTCACCAACATCTCCCACGAACTCAAGACGCCCGTCGGTGCCGTCGCCGTGTTGGCCGAGGCACTGATCGACGAGACCGACCCGGAGGTGGTGCAGCGGCTCGCCGACCACCTCGTCGACGAGTCCCACCGCGCCGTGCGCACGATCGACGACCTGCTCAAGCTGTCGCAGATCGAGTCGTCGCGTCCCGGCGACACGGTGGTGGAGCTCGGCGCCGTCGTGCAGTCGGCGATCGCCCGCGGCCGCATCGTCGACGGCGGGCGTGGCGTGCAGATCCAGACGGTCGCCGGCCCCGAGGCCGTGTACCTGCGCGCCGACGAACGCCAGTTGATCTCGGCGCTCGGCAATCTGGTGGAGAACGCCGTGAAGTACAGCCACGCCGGCGACGTGGTGCAGATCCGCACCCGGGTCGACGACAACGCCGTGGAGATCATGGTCGCCGACCAGGGCGTGGGCATCCCCGCCCGTGACCTCGACCGCATCTTCGAGCGCTTCTACCGCGTCGACAAGGCCCGCAGCCGGGAGACCGGAGGAACGGGCCTGGGTCTGGCGATCGTCCGCCACGTGGCCACCAACCACGGCGGCGACGTGCTCGTGTCGTCCCAGGAGGGCGAGGGCTCCACGTTCGTGCTCCGCCTGCCCGCCGGTCTCGTCGTGTCGGGCGAACACCCGACCACGTCGCGTTCGACATCCCCCGCCTCCGGGCACTCCACCTCGCAGGAGACACCACCACATGAATGAAGCCCATGAGTGCAGCCCATGAGTGAAGCAACCGTTCTGGTGGTCGAGGACGAGGCGAGTTTCGTCGAGGCCCTCACGATCGGGTTGCGCCGTGAAGGGTTCGAGGTGGTCGTCGCCGTCGACGGCGCCGAGGCGCTCGAGCGGTTCGACGAGGTGCAACCCGATCTCGTGCTGCTCGACGTGATGCTGCCCAAGATCAGCGGCATCGACGTGTGCCGGCAACTCCGCAAGCGCACACAGACCCCGATCATCATGGTGACCGCCAAGGGCGCCGAGATCGACACCGTCGTCGGGTTGGAGGTCGGCGCCGACGACTACGTCACCAAGCCGTACCGGCTGCGCGAGCTGGTCGCCCGGATGCGCGCCGTGCTGCGCCGCAGCGACGTGAACGGCTCGGCCAGCGGATTGCCACCGGGCTCCCTGGAGGTCGGCGGGGTCACGCTCGACCCCGAGGAGCATCGGGCCTCGGTCGACGGCACCGACCTCACCCTGCCGCTCAAGGAGTTCGAGCTGCTCCACCTGCTGCTCGCCAACGCCGGCCGGGTCCTGCCCCGTGAGACGCTCATCGACCGGGTGTGGGGCAACGACTACGTCGGCGACACGAAGACGCTCGACGTGCACGTGAAGCGCCTGCGCTCGAAAATCGAGCCCGATCCGGCCCATCCGTCGAGGATCGTCACCATCCGCGGGCTCGGCTACAAGTACGAACGCACCTGAACACGGCCGCATCCGGCGACCGGCCACCGGGCTGCGAACTCGGGCCGTAGGATCCGCTCGGTGGAACGAGCCCCGACGCAACGCCGTCCGCCGGCGTCCCGGTTCCGCCGGCTGGCCCTCACCCATGCTCTGATGATGGGTGGCGACGCGGCCATGGTGGTGGCGCTCGCCGACTCGCTGTTCTTCGACATCGACCTCGACGCCGCCCGCTCGCGGGTGCTGCTGTTCCTCGCGATCGGCTTCGCCCCGTTCCTCGTGGTGGCGCCGTTGATCGGCCCCATGATCGACCGGGTGGCCGGCGGGCGCCGGCTGGTGATCCAGCTGGTGGCCGTGGCCCGCGTGGTGCTGATGGTGCTGATGGCCCGGTATCTCGACGCACTGGCGCTGTTCCCGCTCGTGTTCGCCTCACTGGTGCTGCAGAAGACCTACGTGGTGTCGAAATCGGCGATCGTGCCGTCGACGGTGCGGTCCGAACGCGAGCTGGTGGAAGCCAACTCCAAGCTGGGCCTGATCTCCGGGCTGACCGGGGCCGCCGCCGTCGTGCCGGCCGGGATCCTGCTCCAGCTCGCCGGCGCCTCGGCGACGCTCGTGTACGGGGCGCTCATCTTCGGTGCGGCCTTCGTCGCTGCCACCCGGCTCCCGCCGGAGGTCGTGGCCACCGAAGCGGCGGGTGCCGCCGAGGTCGGCGACCTGCGCTCCGACAACATCGCGCTCGGAGCGATCGCCATGACCGTGCTGCGGGCCTCGGTGGGTTTCACGTTCTTCCATCTCGCGTTCTGGCTGCGCGAGCAGGATCAGGGCACCATCTGGTTCGCGGCGGTCGTCGGGGTCTCGGCCCTGGCGGCGATGTTCGGCAACGCCATCGCACCGAAGATCCGCGACCGCGTGCGCGAGGAGACGATGCTCTCCGTCGCACTGATCGTGTGCAGCGCGTCGGGGGTGACGGTGGCCCTGCTCGGTGGGCCCGTCGGCGCCGTGATCCTGGCCGCCGTGCTCAACCTGATGGCCGCCCTCGGACGGCTCAGCTTCGAGAGCATCGTGCAGCGCGACGCTCCCGACGCCAACCAGGGCCGCGCCTTCGCCGTGTTCGAGACGAGG
>JAWLEC010000235.1:0-3566 GCA_041686315.1 Ilumatobacteraceae bacterium | reverse complement strand
GTCGGCGAGCGGGTCGCCGAGCGTGCACAGCTCCCAGTCGAGCACCGCAGCGATGCGGCCGTGACCGACGTCGGTGAGGCAGTTGCCGAAGCGGTAGTCACCGTGGGCGATCGACACGCCGTGCTGCTGCGGCATGCGCTCGGCGAGGCGGCGCACCTCCACGTCGAGCGCCGGCCACTCACGGGTCTTGGACCGTTCCCACTGGGTGCTCCACCGCTTCACCTGGCGTTCGACGTACCCCTCGCGCTTGGCGAGGTCGCCGAGGCCGACGGCGTCGACGTCGACGGCGTGCAGATCGGCGAGCACGTCGATGAGGTGCAGGCTCGCCGCCCGTCGCAGGTCGGGACGCATCGACGCGGCCCGTTCGGGGCTGTCGAGCACGACGCCGTCGACGTAGCCCATCACGTAGAACGGTGCACCGTTCACCTCGTCGTCGGTGCAGAGGCCGAGCGCCGGTGGGACGGGCACCGACGTGCGGCCGACCGCCGAGATGATGCGGTGCTCGCGCGCCATGTCGTGGGCAGTCGCGAGCACCGTGCCGGTGGGCGGGCGACGGAGCACGTACTTCACACCGTTGGCGTCGGTGACGGTGAAGGTGAGGTTCGAGCGGCCGCCGGCGATGATCGAGAACTCGAACGGCGCCGTGGCGCCCTCGATGTGCTCGACCAGCCAGGCGCTGACGCGGTCGTGGTCGATGGGGCCCTGCACGCTGGTGGAACCTAGCCGAGCGTCGAGGCCACCCTGCAGGTGAGTGGATGCCCGACGTGGCGGTGCGTCAGCCCGGACGACCGACGCCGGTGACCTTGCCCCAGTTGACCGATGCGACGTTGACCACGCTGCCGGTGTTGGGGGCGTGCACCTGCATGCCGTTGCCGAGGTAGACGCTGACGTGGCTGATCGGGCTGTAGAAGAAGATCAGGTCGCCGGGCTGCGCCGACCCCTTCGGGACGTGGGGGATGGAGGCGTACTGGGCGCGGGACTGGTGGGGCAGGTAGACGCCCGCCTGCGCCCAGGCGTACTTGGTGAGGCCCGAGCAGTCGAACGACACGCCGGGCCTGGAGGTCGCGTAGCGGTAGGGAACGCCCTGCTGGCTGAGGGCGGCCTGCACCGCCAGGCCGGAGCGGGACGACACCGCAGGCGCTGCCGTGGCGCCGCTGCCACCCGATCCGCTGCTCGTACCTCCCGACGCCGCCGGAGCGCTCCCGCCGCCACCGGAGCCACCCCCACCGGAGCCACCCCCACCGGAGCCACCGCCACCGGAGCCACCGGAGCTGGTGGAACTCGAGTTCGACGAGGCGGCCTGGGCAGCAGCGACCTCGGCCTGCAGCCGGCGCGCGGACTCGCGGGCGCGGCGCTCTTCTTCTTCCTGGATGAGCTGGCCGAGCTTGGCTTCGGCCTCGGTACGGGCCTGTGTGTACTCCGCCGTGAGCGATTCGGTCTCGGACTGCGCGTCGGTGAGCGTGGCCGCCAACTGGTCGGCCTGCTCGCGCTTGCGCTCGAGATCGAGCTTGTCGCTCTGGAGGTCAGCCACCATCGCGTCGAGTTCGTCGGTGGTCACGTTGCCCGCACTCAGTGCGACGCGTGCCAGCTCTTCACGCTGCAATGCGTCGGACAGGTTGGAGGAGTCCTCGAAGAGCGGGCCGAGCGGGGTGGCGCCGCCGCCCACGAAGGAGCGCAGCGCCATGTCGCCCAGGCTGTCGCGCACCTCGGCCAGTTCGGCCTCCTGCTCGGCCACCGCCTCCTCGACGTCGACGATCTCGGCGTCGAGTTGCCGCTTGGTGTCGATCGCCTCGACGTAGTCCTCGGCGATGCGGTTGGCCTCTTCCTGGAGACGTTCCAGCTCGTCGACGATCTGCTCGACACGTTCTCGCTGCTGGTCGACGGTCTGGGCGGCGACCGTCGACCCCATCGCGGGCACGACGAGCGACACGGCGACGGCGACAGGGACGAGACGGAGCAGACGTTTCATAGGTTCGAGGTCCGAACTCTACCGAATATGACGAAAGCGTTGCGAAAACCGGACGAAACTTCGGTCACTCCCACTCGATCGTGCCGGGCGGCTTCGACGTGATGTCGTACGCCACCCGGTTGATGCCCGGTACCTCGTTGATGATGCGCTGCGACATCGTCTCGAGCACGTCGTAGGGGATCCGCGCCCAGTCGGCGGTCATGGCGTCGTCACTCGTGACGGCGCGGATGATGATCGGGTGACCGTAGGTGCGCTCGTCGCCCATCACACCGACCGAACGGATGTCGGCGAGCACGGCGAACGACTGCCAGATCTCACGTTCGAGCCCTGCCAGGCGCAGCTCCTCCCGCACGATGGCATCGGCATCCTGCAACAGCGCCACCCGTTCGGGCGTGACCTCGCCGATGATCCGCACGCCCAGGCCGGGGCCGGGGAACGGCTGACGCCACACCATCTCGTCGGGGAGGCCGAGTTCGTGGCCGAGCTTGCGCACCTCGTCCTTGAACAGGTCGCGCAGCGGCTCGATCAACTCCAGCGTCATGTCCTCGGGCAGCCCGCCCACGTTGTGGTGACTCTTGATCACCGACGCCGACCCGTCGGTGCCGCCGCTCTCGATGAGGTCGGGATAGAGCGTGCCCTGCACCAGGAAGCGGGCATCACGGAGACCGCCCGTGTTCTCCTCGAACACCCGGATGAACTGCTCACCGATCGCCTTGCGCTTGTCCTCCGGGTCGGTGACTCCCGCCAATGCAGCGAAGAACCGGTCGGCGGCGTCGACGTGGATCAGTTCGATGCCGAGATTGCGCCGGAACGTCTCCACCACCTGCTCGCTCTCGCCCTTGCGCATCAACCCGGTGTCGACGTACACACACGTGAGCTGATGGCCGATCGCCTCGTGCACGAGCGCCGCAGCCACCGACGAGTCGACCCCGCCCGACAGGCCGCAGATCACGCGGTCGCCGCCCACCCGTTCACGGATCAGCTCGACCTGCTCCTCGATCACCGACGACATCTCCCAGTCCGCACCGATCCCGGCGCGCTCGTGGAGGAAGCGGCCGAGCACCGCCATGCCGTACGGCGAGTGCACCACCTCGGGATGGAACTGCACCCCGTAGATGCGCCGCTCGTCGTTCTCCAGCATCGCCACCGGTGCCCCCGGCGTGGAGGCGGTGACCGCGAAGCCCTCCGGCGCCTCCGTGACGCCGTCGAAGTGGCTCATCCACACGTCGTGCACCTCGGGGGCGTCATCCGGCAGCAGCAGCGACGCGCCGGTCCGCGTCATGCGGGCGCGTCCGTACTCGCCCTTCATGCCGCGGCCGACCACACCGCCCAGTTGCTGGCCGATCAGCTGAGCTCCGTAACAGATGCCGAGCACCGGCACGCCCAACTCGTAGATCCCGGCGTCGAGCTCGGGGGCGCCCTCCACGTGTACGCTCTTCGGGCCTCCCGACAACACGATCGCGGCCGGCTTGCGCTCGGCCACCTCGGCGGCGGTGATGCGGTGGGGGACGATCTCGGAGAACACCTTCAGCTCACGGACCCGTCGGGCGATCAGCTGGGCGTACTGGGCGCCGAAATCGACGACGAGAACGGTGGG
>JAWLEC010000070.1:11577-15729 GCA_041686315.1 Ilumatobacteraceae bacterium | reverse complement strand
GCCTTGAGGATGCCGCCGCCGGCGTAGACGATCGGGCGCTCGGCGGCGAGGATCATCTTGGCCGCCTCCTTGATCATCCGTGGATGTCCCTTCACGTTGGGGCGGTAACCGGGCAGCGAGGCGAGCACCTCCTCGTCGGTCGGCCAGTTCCACGTCATCTCGTTCTGGAGCACGTCCTTCGGCAGATCGACGAGCGTCGGTCCGGGACGGCCGGTGGTGGCGATGTGGAAGGCCTGACGGATCGCCATGGGGATGTCGTCGGCGGTCATGACGAGTTCGTTGTGCTTCGTGCACGAACGGGTGATGCCGACCGTGTCGCACTCCTGGAAGGCGTCGCTGCCGATCGCTGCGGTCGGCACCTGCCCGGTGATGGCGACCATCGGCACCGAGTCCATGTAGGCGTCCATCAACGGAGTGACGAGGTTCGTCGCGGCCGGCCCGGATGTCACCATGGCGACGCCGGGCTTCCCCGACACGTGGGCGTACCCTTCGGCCATGTGCCCGGCGCCCTGCTCGTGGCGCACCAGCACGTGCCGGATGGAGCTGTCCATCAGCGGGTCGTAGGCGGGCAGGATGCAGCCGCCCGGATAGCCGAAGATCAGCTCGACCTGTTCGAGTTCGAGTGCTCTGATGAGCGCCTGGGCGCCGGTGAGTCGTTCTGCCATGGAAGTGGTTCCTCTGGTGGTGTGTTCGAAGGTGTGGTCGGGGGCGGTGGGGATGAAACGAGCCGGAAAAAGCAAACGACCTCCCGTGTGGGAGGTCGGGGCACGCGCAGCGGGAGCTGGGCGCGCTACTGAATGAGTACTACGAGCGTGTGGAGCGCAGGGGTCGTAGACACGAGGGCCATCATAGTCCCTTTCGGCACGTCCCGGGCAAGTCATGAGGACGACTACGGTCGAAAACGTGGCGAGACGGGACGACGTGGTCGCCGAGGCAGTCCGTCTGCTCTGCGAGGAGGGCCCCGGCGCGCTCACGTCCGTGCGGGTCGCGGCGGGGCTCGGCGTGGCGCAGTCGGCGATCTATCGGCACATCGGTGACATGGACGAACTCACCGCCATCGCCAGCCGTACGGTCGTGGCCGAGTTGCACTCGTTGCTCAGGTCGATGGTGCTGGCCCCGCAGAACGCCTGGAGTCGACCCGGCGCGGTCGACCGCTTCGGGCAACTGTTCGCCCACACCGCCGTCGACCGCGCCACGACGTTCGCCACCGTGGACCGGTGGCGCTACGTCGAAGGCGAACTCGGCGACGGGATCCGACAGCTGCTGGGCGAGGGGCGCGAGTTGATCGCCCTCGTCCTCGAGAGTCGATGGCGGAACGATTACGGACAGACCCGCCCGCTCGACGACCACGAGACCCGGATGCAGCGGCTGCACGCCCAGTTGATCCAGGGTGACATGATCGCCCTGGCCCGCCTCGCCCGATCGGAACCGCATCGTCGGGATGTCGTCGGCAGTCTGGCGGTACAGCGGCTCCGCGCCGGATGGTTCGCCTACGTCCGTGACCTCAATGCCGCGCATGGTCTTCCGGCACCGGCACTCGGGTGGGCGTCGTGACCGCGGACGGGCTGCGGGCACCGCCGAAGCGCTCGCGCCGCGACGAGATCATCGCCCTGGCCGCCGGCATCCTGCGCGAGGGCGGCCCCACCGCTCTCACCTCGGTGTCCGTCGCCGAGAGCGCCGGCATCAGCCAATCGTCGGTGTACCGGCACGTGGACAACATGGAGGAACTCGCCGCACTGGCCAGCGAGCGGGTGCTGACCGACCTGGCCGGTGCGCTCGCCACTGCGGTCACGTCGGCCGACATCGACGGCGAGACCGCCGACGACATCTCCGTCCTCGCGAGCCGGATGATGGGTGTGATGAAGGAGTCGAGCACTGCATACGACGTGGTCGACCGGTGGCAGTTCGTGGACGGTCCGCTCGGCGAGGCCGTGCGCACTCTCGTCGGCGATGCCTGCACGACCATCGCGATGCTCCTCGAGCGCCGCTGGCGCAGGGAGTCCGGGTGGGACGCCCCGCTCGACGACGACGGCGTGCAGCTCCAACTGGCGCACGCCCGATCGTTCCAGGCCGATGGCCACACCGTCGCACGCGTGGTGCGGACGACCGACGACCCGGCGACCTTGGCGGCGCTCACGACCGTGCTCACGAGCCGCATCATCGGCGGGTGGCACGCCTACGTCGCCGACATGCAGCGACACACCGGCATTGCCCAGCGAACCGGCGCCGCCGAGATCAGCAGCGCCTGAGGGAAACCTTCAGGAGACGGTGACGCCCTGCAGCCGTGCGGCCGTGACCGCGTTCTCCATCAGCGAGGCGATGGTCATCGGGCCGGTGCCGCCGGGCATCGGCGTGATGTGGCCGGCAACCTCGCGCACGGCGTCGAAGTCGACGTCGCCGACGATGCCGGCCTCGGTCCGCGACACGCCGACGTCGATCACGGCGGCACCCGGTTTCACCATGTCGGCGGTGATCATCCTGGCCTGGCCGGCGGCGCCGATCACGATGTCGGCCTCCCGGACGACGGCGGCCATGTCGGGAGTCCGCGAGTGCGCCATCGTGACCGTTGCGTCCACGCCCTTGCGGGCGAGCAGCAACGACAGCGGGAGCCCCACCAGCGTGGATCGTCCGATCACGACGGCACGGCGACCGCTGGTGGGGATCTCGTAGCGCTCGAGCAGGCGCATCACACCGAGCGGCGTGCACCCGACCAGGCCGGCACGCCCGCGCACGAGGCGCCCCATCGAACGCTCCGTGAGGCCGTCGACGTCCTTCTCCGGTGGGATCAGGTCGATGACGGGCTCGGGGTCGAGCCGGTCGGGCAGGGGCAACTGGACGAGGATCCCGTGGACCGAATCGTCGATCACCAGACCACGGACGGCCGACTCGACCTCGGCCTGGGTGGCCGTCGCCGGGAGGTCGACGTGGCGCGATGCCAGCCCGGCCTCGGCCGCCTTCTTGTGCTTGCTGCGCACGTAGCGCTGGCTGGGAGGGTCGTCACCCACCAGCACCGTCGCCAGACAGATCTCCGGGGATCCAGCCGCCTCGATCCGGGCGCGCAGCCCGGTGACGATCTCGTCACGCAACGCATTGCCGTCCATCAGGATCGCAGTCATCGCGGTCGAGGGTAGCTGCGTTCTCCAGCGCCGCGGAGAAGACCGACCGACGATCCCATGCATGTCCGGTTCGTTCGGACGGGAGCTGTCGACGGCGACGGACAGGCCCTCACGGGTGAGAGACCGATGAGGCGGCACTCCGGTCGTTCTCACCGACGGACTCGCTCTCGTGGGGTTCGGCCAGCCCCGCGTCCTCGGTGAGGTAGGTCGTCGTGGAGGGGAAGGCGAAGCCGCTTCCGGCGGCCTCGACGATCTCGTGGATCAGCAGGAGCAACTCCTGTTGCACCTGCGTGAACATGCCGTATCTGGCCGTGTCGACATGGGCGCGGATCTCGATGTCGATCGACGACTCGCCGAACCCGGAGACGCGCACCCGCGGGAAATCCTCCTTGTCGAGCACCATCGGGTGGGAACGGAATCGGGCGTCGACGGCCTCGACGATCGTCCGCAGCTGATCCACCGTGGTTTCGTAACGCACGCCGATCGTGTGGACGAAGAGGATGTGATGACGCTCGCTGTAGTTGGTGACCTTGGCTCGACTGATGTCGGCGTTCGGCAGGTTCACCTGAGTGTCGTCCAACCGTCGGATACGGGTCGAGCGCGGACCGATCGCTTCGACGGTACCGAACTCGTCGTCGACTCGAATGTCGTCGTTGACCCGGAACGGTTTGTCGACGTAGACGGTGATGCCACCGAGCAGGTTCTCGAGTGTGCTCGTGGCGGCGAGCCCGACGGCGAGGCCGGCGACGCCGGCACCGACTCCCAGCCCGACGGTGGGAACCCCGATTCGGGACAGGCCCACGAGTGCGAACGAGAACGCACCACTGACGCTCACGACCTTCCCGAGAAGACGCAACAGGTGAGCGTCGATGCTCTCGTCGCTGATCGCCGGTGTGGCGATGACCCACTCGACGGCGAGCTTGACGACGATCCAGAACGCCCACGCCAGTGACACCCAGATCACCGATGTCACGACGAGGCTGGCGATGGTTGCGACGCTGCCGCTGTGGTTGACCTGTTCGTCCATGAATCGGCG
>JAWLEC010000070.1:0-11477 GCA_041686315.1 Ilumatobacteraceae bacterium | reverse complement strand
CGCCCACGCCAGTGACACCCAGATCACCGATGTCACGACGAGGCTGGCGATGGTTGCGACGCTGCCGCTGTGGTTGACCTGTTCGTCCATGAATCGGCGAGCCACACCGATCAGGAGGATCAGGAGGACCGGGGTCGTCAGCTGGCGAACGTATCCGCCGAGCGTCCCGGATCGACCCCGGCGCCCGACCCACCGGTGCCACAGCGTGGCGGTGACGGCGACGAAACCGAAGACGAACACGTCGACGACGAGCTTCCACAGTGGTGAACCGAGGAAGGGTCTGTCGAACCCGTCGGGGAGAGCGTCGACGAGCGAGCGCGGGACGAGATGGCCGGTGAACTCGGCCTCCTCGTGAACCCAGTCGCGAACTCCGACCCCCTCGTTGGGCTCGAGACCGTCGACGGCGTCGCGCCAACCCGGAAGCCGGGAGACCGTTTCGGAGGAGAAGACGTAGTCGCCGGTGCGCCACCCCTCCTCGATGAGCGTGATCGTGATCTCCGTTCCGGGCAGGGTGTAGGAGGTGATCCCTCCACGTGCGAGCCGGAGCGGAGCGTCGGTTCCGGGGAGCGTGAACTCCTCGGTTGCGCGAGCGGCAGCCTCGACCTCGTCGGCGTCGGGGATCTCGTCGACGTCCGGCGGCGGGATCCGGTTCAAGATGTCGGCCAGACTGGCGAAGGAGGTGACGACCACCTCTCTCTCGCTCGCCTTCGACACCTCGGACAGGTCGAACAGCTGCGACATCCTCTCCAACTCCGAGTCGAATGCCGCCTGGTTCGCTTCGGTGCGGTCTCGTTCGTACGCGAACAGGAGTTCTTCCAGGAGTTCGACCTGTGCGACGAACGACAGATAGGTGGCCTGCGGGCTCGACGTGTCCAACGGCTCCAGCGGGTTCTCCTGCCCGTGCGCCGGAGACGGGCCGAGTAGAGCCCCGATGATCACCGCCAGCACGAGCACGATCGTCGTACGGCGTGGCGCACCGCTCAGGAGCGACCATCGGCTCGTCGGCGGGGCGGGGCCGCGCGGCACGATGTCGAAGACACTGCTGTCGATGAGGAGATCTTGTCTCACACGAGGCATTGCGTCCGAATCGGCACCTTCCCGAGCGGGTCGGCGCACGTCGCCGCCGGGCCGTGTCGGATTCCCATCGATCTGCGGCCGCCACCGCCGAAGCCCCTTGACTCCCCGGTCGACCACCTGTAGAGCGGCACCATGCGAGCAGGTGTCGACGACCGCGACCACTGGGGTCGCGGCAAACATGGCCCTCGACGATCTGACGCTCCGTCTCACCGAGGCCGACCGCAACTGAGGGCCTGCGGCTTGCATCAGCGCCGACGCGGGAGACCGGCGTCAGCGCTGATGCAGGCTCAGGGCCGGGTCAGCCGACTTCGGAGTGGGTGACGGGCTGTTCGCCCATCCACTCGCGCAGCGTGTTCTTGAGCTTCGTCTGCTGGATGAACAGGTCGTGCTCGGCGGGGCTGTCGCCCGCGGCCTGCGGCGCCTTGAGATAGAAGCTCAGCCACTCCTGCACACCCGACTCACCGGCACGGTGGGCGAGGTCCATGAACAGGGCCAGGTCGAGCACGATCGGCGCCGCCAGGATCGAGTCACGGCACAGGAAGTCGACCTTGATCTGCATCGGGTAGCCGAGCCACCCGAAGATGTCGATGTTGTCCCACCCCTCCTTGTTGTCGCCCCGGGGCGGGTAGTAGTTGATGCGTACGACGTGGTCGATGTTGCCGTACAGGTCGGGGTACACCTCGGGCTGCAGGATGGTGCCGAGCACACCGAGCTTGGAGGCCTCCTTGCTCTTGAAGTTCTCGGGATCGTCGAGCACCTCGCCGTCGCGGTTACCGAGGATGTTGGTGGAGTACCAGCCGCGCATGCCGAGCATCCGGGCCTTGAGGCCGGGGGCGAGCAACGTCTTCATCCAGGTCTGGCCGGTCTTGAAGTCCTTGCCGGCGATGGGCACGCCGCGGTTCTTCGCCAACTCGATCATGCAGGGCAGGTCGACCGACAGGTTGGGTGCGCCGTTGGCGAACGGCACGTCGGACTGCAGCGCGGCGTAGGCGTAGATCTGGCTCGGCGAGATGTTCGCGTCGTCGTCCTTCAGGCCCTGCTCGAACGCAGCGACGGTCTGATGGACCTCCGACGGCTCCTGGTAGGCCTCGGTCGAGCCGCACCACACCATCACCAGGCGGTCACAACCGTTCTCCGACCTGAAGCTGGCGATGTCGTCGATGAGCGCCATCGCCTGGTCCCACTTCGACGCGATGTCCTTCACGCGGACGCCGTCGAGCCGCGACACCCATCGCTGGTCGAACACGGCCTCCATCGGCACCACGCCCTCGAGGTCGCTGGAGATCGAGCTGAGGTCCTCGCCCTCCAGGACGCCTGCGGTACGGGCGGCTTCGAGGGCGTTCGGGGAGATCGGGTCCCAGCCGCCGAACACGATGTCGTCGAGGCTGGCGAGCGGCACGAACTCACGGATCAGCGGATTGCGGTTCTCCTCCTTGGTGCCGAGACGGATGTGTGCCATCTGGGTCAGCGAACCGATGGGCGGATGCAGGCCGCGCCGGGCGGCGATGACACCGGCGATGAAGGTGGTGGCCACGGCACCCATGCCGGGCGTGAGGACACCGAGCTTGCCGGTGGCGGGAGCGATCTCTCGAGCAGTCATTCCGGCAACAATAAGCGATACAGGGGGACGGCATGCGACCGTGAAGCAAGACTGAAGTATCATGTCCGGGTGCAGCCGCTGCCCGACCTCTCGATCCGCCAACTGGAGTATCTCGTGGCCGTGGCCGAGTCGCCCACATGGGCCGTCGCCGCCGATCGGGTCGGCGTGAGCCCCTCGGCACTGTCACAGGGTCTCGCCGAACTCGAACGACGGCTGGGGGTGCCGCTGTTCGAACGCGAGGGGCGGCGGCGTCTGGTGCGCGGCAGCGCCGCACCGGCGGTGGGCCATGCCCGCCAGGTGCTGGGGCTGACCCAGGATCTGGCGGCGTGGAGCGAGCGTCTCCGCACCGGACGGACGGGCCGGCTCCGCATCGGCATGATCGACGCCGCGGCCGTGGTGCACTACCCCGAAGCACTCCGCGGCTTCCGCCACGACCATCGCGACGTCGACCTGCTGTTGCGTGTCGCGCCGTCGGCGCCGCTGCTCGACCTGCTGACCGCCGGGGAACTCGACGTGGTGGTGTGCGTGGAACTCGCCGCGCCACGCAGCGGCATCGCCACCGAGGCGCTGCTCACCGAGACGCTCGCCGTCTACGCCCCGCCCGGTGAACCGGTGCGGGAACCGCGGCTCTGGGGACCATGGGTGCTGTTCCCGGCCGGGTCCCACACCCGCACGGTGGTCGTCGAGGAACTGGCCGCGCTCGGAGCACCGATCGAGGTCGCTGCCGAGAGCCACCAACCGGAAGTGCTGCGCGAGATGGTCCGGCTCGGCACGGGATGGACCGTGCTGCCCACCTCCCAGGCCGAACACGGCGACCGGCCTCTCGAGCGGGGGCGGGCACTGACCGAACGGCGGCTCGTGCTCGCCCGCCGGGAGGGAGCGGTCACGGACCCAGCGGTCGAGTTCCTGGCGGACCGCCTCCGCCGGCACTCCCCCGACGCCTGACCACTCCCCGAACGCGTGAACAGCCTGGGCCGGGTCGGCGCACAGAGTTCACGCATTCAGCGGTGGGGCGGCGTGGGCGACCACTCGCGGCCGCGACTCCGGCGGGTCCTCTCAGGCGGGGGTGAGGGCGACCGGCACCGTCACGCCGGGGTCGGCCGTCATGAAGTCGAGCACTGGGCTTGCACCGCTGCAGTCGTAGGTGACGCCGTTCACCGGCGAGGCGTTGAGCAGGCCGTTGGCGAAGTCGTCGCCGTCGAACGTGGCCCCGGCGACGGTCACCTCCACGGTGAGGGCGTTGACGTCGCTCGCCGTGGTGACCACACCGTCCGTCACCGACCAATCCCCCGTGATCGTGCCACCGGTGACGCCCGTGCCGGTCTGGCCGACGACGTCGAGAGTCAGAGTGAACTCGGGTGCCCAACCGTAGGTGCCGTCGGCACCGAACGTGAGCGGCGCCGAACCGACGACGGAGATGCCGACCGGGGAGTCGAACGTGGACGTCACCGCCGCGTAGTACGCGTTCATCTGGTCCTCGGTGACGATCCAGTCGCCCACGAGACAGCTCCCGTCGTCGACCGGCGGCTCGGTGGCGGGCGGCTCGGTGGCGGGCGGCTCGGTGGCGGGCGGCTCGGTGGCGGGCGGCTCGGTGGCGGGCGGCTCGGTGGCGGGCGGCTCGGTGGTGGCCACGGCTGCGGCGACCCCGCCGGTTTCGGTCGTCGACGTCGTCGAGGCCGTCGAGCTCTCCGACGCCTCCGTCACCGTCGAGGCAGTGCTGGTGGCGGCCTCGTCGTCGCTCCCGCAGCCGGCGATCAGCACAAGAGCGGCCAGCGCCGCCGCGGTCGTTCGGAGCGTCGTTCCCATGGGCGGCATTGTGACATCCCGCGCGGCCGCGGTGCAGCGGTTTGCGACCGGCCCAGCGGGCGCTCACACCGTGGGAGCAGCGCCGCCGAGCACCAGGCGGAACTGGTCGGTGTCGACGTTGCCGCCGCACAACACGAACGCGCTGCGCCCACCGCGGCGTTCGACGGGTTCCGACAGGAGCCCGGCGAGAGCGATGGCGCCGGCCGACTCGGCGACGTTGTGGGTGGTCCGGAACACGATGCGCATCGCCTCGGCCGCAGCGTCGTCGGACACCGCCACGATCCGCGCCGCACCCGCGACGATGCCGGCGATCGCAGCGGCATCGGGACTGCGGGTGGCGACACCGTCGACGAACGTGTCGGCCGACTCGGTGGCCACCACCTCACCGCGCTCGAACGACAACAGCGTCGAGACGGCCCGATCCGACACCACGCCGACGATCTCGGTGCGCAGCCCGAGCAGGTCACGCACCCGGATCAGCGCGTTGATGCCCGACCCCATGCCCACCGGGACGTACACCGTGTCGAGCGGGCCGGCACCGTCGAACAGTTCGTCCGCATAGGTGGCCACCCCCAGCACGAGGTCGGGGTGGAACGGAGGCACCGCTTCGAGCCGACGTTCCTCGGCGAGCAGCAGCGAGCGCTCGCGGGCCTCCTGGAAGTCGTGGCCATGCTCGATCACCTCGGCACCGAGCGCCCGCATCGCGGCGTTCTTCTCGACGCTGTTGCCGTGCGGCACCACGATCACCACGCGGCGACCGTGGACCCGCCCGGCGTACGCCAGGCTCTGGCCGTGGTTGCCACGCGTGGCACTCACCACACCCTCCACGTGCGGCCGCTCGCGGACCAGCCGATCGAGATAGACGAGGCCGCCGCGCACCTTGAACGCGCCGACCGGGGTGTGGTTCTCGTGCTTCACCACCACCTCCGAACCGGCCACCTCGTCGAGCAGCGGCCACCGGTACTGCGGCGTTGCCGGCACGTGCCGGCGCACCACCCGGGTGGCCGCCGCCAACTCGTCGAGATCGAACGACGGTACCGCCGTCGCATCCGGGGCCGTCACGGCGTGACCGGCCCCGTGTCGACCACCACGTGGTCGAGCACGACATCGTGGGGTTCGGTCGGGAGACGATCGACCACCTGTTCGGCGAACCCGACGCCGACGACCACGCAGTCGGGACGCACTCCGGGAAGGAACCGGTCGTACCATCCACCGCCCTGCCCGAGCCGGTCGCCCGCGCGGGTGAAGGCGAGCCCGGGAACGAGCACGACGTCGGGCCACTCCGGCTCCACCTCCGACTCGGGCACGGCCCACTCACGACGATCGGCCAGCCATCGCGCCCGGAACCCGTCGATCTCGGGCTCTCCCGCCACGTGGGAGAACCCCATGATCCGCCGCGCACCGGCCACCTCGGAGATGGCCGACACGTGCCGCCAGAGCGCTTCGCTGCGGGCCGTGCGGTCGGTGAGTTCCCGCCGGATCCGGCGCATCTCGCTGCGCAGCCGGCGCTTCACCGTGGCGATGTCGTCACTGCCGTGCGACCCGGTCGGACGTGACGGTCCGGTGCCACCCGACGTACTTCGACCCGCGGTCATGCGATCCGACATCGCCTCGAAGCGTACAGTTGACGTCGATGAGCGATTCGACGAACCCCGACCACACGGCCGACTTCGACTCGAAGCACTTCCGCACGGTGCTCGGCCACTTCCCCACCGGAGTCACCGTCGTCACCGGCAAGGCGGCCGACGGCCGGCCGCACGGCTTCACCATCGGATCGTTCACGTCGGTCTCGCTCGACCCGCCGCTGGTGGGGTTCCTGCCCCAGACCGACAGCGAGACGTGGGCGCTGATGGAGGACGCGGGAAGCTTCTGCGTGAACGTGCTCAGCGACAAGCAGAGCGATCTCTGCTGGAAGTTCGCCAAGAGCGGCACCGAGTCGACCCGGTTCGACGGCGTCGAGTGGCACGAGGCCCCGTCGGGCGCGCCCGTGCTCGCACGAGCCGTTGCCTGGATCGACTGCCAGGTGGAGCAGGTGTACGAGATGGGCGACCACTACTTCGTCCTCGGCCGGGTGACGGCGCTCGACGCCGACGCCGACCACGACGGCCTGCCGCCCCAGCCGCTGGTGTTCTACCGCGGCACCATCGGTGGCTTCGCCGCCGAGGGCTGACCACCCGCCCTCCCGAACCCTCCCCGAACGGGCAATGCGTGAACTCATGCCCCTCTGCGGTGGCCATTCGTTCACGCGTTGCGGGTCCGACCGGGCAGCGAGAGACTGACGTGATGGACCGACGGACACCTCTCGCGGCGGGGCTCGACACGGCACTCGTGGTGCTGTTCGTGGCGGTCGGGCGCCGCGAACACGAGCGCGACAGCGCCATTGCGGGGCTGGTCGACACCGCCGCCCCGTTCGTGATCGCCCTGGCCCTCACGTGGCTGGTGCTGCGGGTGTGGCGATCGCCCGTCGCCTTGCGGACCGGCGTCGGTGTCTGGGCCGGCACGCTCGTCGGCGGGATGGTGCTGCGCAACCTCGTCTTCGGTGACGGAACCGCGACGTCGTTCGTCGTCGTCGCCGCCGCGTTCCTGGCGGCATCGCTGATCGGCTGGCGTCTGATCGCCGGGGTGATCGACCGCCGCGCCACCAGCAGCGGCACGCAGACACCGACCACCGTTGCCTGAGCGACTCCTGACGCACGCTCCGCGGACCGGCCACGATCGCTACCATCGGCTCCATGCCGAGTCGTCGCGCTCCAGCGTTCCACCTCCCCAACCAGCACGGCACGAAGGTGCGGCTGTCGTCGCTGAAGGGCCGCAAGGTGCTCGTGTACTTCTACCCCAAGGCCGACACGCCGGGATGCACCACCCAGGCGTGCGGCCTGCGCGACATCGCCGACCAGATCGCCGACACGGTGGTCGTGGGCATCAGCCCGGACACGCCCGAGCAGCTGGCCGAGTTCGACGAGAAGTACGGGCTGGGCTTCACGCTGCTGTCCGACGCCGACCACGCCGTCGCCGAGAAGTACGGGGTGTGGGTGGAGAAGAACATGTACGGCAGGAAGTACATGGGAGTCCAGCGGTCTGCCTTCCTCGTCGACGAGGACGGCAAGCTCGTCGAGTCGTGGCCGAAGATCAGCCCGAAGGACACGCCGACGAAACTGCTCGACGCGCTCGGAGCCTGACCCTCGGACCTTGACCTTCGGACCTTCGGAGCCTGCTCTTCGACGTGATGTCGCTCAGAGACCGGGCGACACCGTCGAACCGTGGCCGGCCCAGTAGTCGTTGATCGACCGCTGGATCCGGAAGTACCAGATCAGGTTGCCGATCAGCGGCAGCAGGAACCACAGACCCCAGATGGTGGTGATCGGGGGCTCTTTGCCCTCACGCCGGTACATCTGCTCGACCTCCGACGCCATGAGGAACATGGTCACCGGCGAGAGCAGCAGGGTGATGAACAGGTAGGCGACCCCGCCGAGGCCGGTGTTGGTGTGGCGCTTGATCTCGTCGCCGTTCTGGAACGACCACACGATCGTCCAGACCCCGAACGTGACGATCGACAGCAGCAGCACCAGCCACGGCGACCGGGGCTTGCCCAGCGGGCCGGGCGCACCCGCTGCGGGAGTCGAGGGTGCGGGCGCTCCCAGGCTGGCGCCCGGCGCCGCACCGGGTGGCGGCGGTGGCGTGGGATCGGACGACGGAACGGGTGGCGGCATGTCGCTCATGGAACATGACCGTAGACCCGATGGCGCGGGCTCGTCGACGGCGGTCGCGGTGAGGCAAGCTCGGCGGATGCCCGGAGTCACCGTCGAAACCGATCCGTCCGATGTCGGCATGTCCGCCGACCGCCTCGCCCGGATCGACCGCCACTTCCAGCGCTACGTCGACGACGGGCGGCTCGCCGGCTGGCAGATCGCCGTCAGCCGCGCCGGCGAGGTCGTCCACAGCGCCACCTGCGGCCACCGTGACCAGGAGAGTTCCACGCCGTTCGCCGACGACACGATCGTGCGACTGTTCTCGATGACCAAGCCGGTCACGTCGGTGGCCGCGATGATGCTGTACGAGGAGGGGGCCTTCGAGCTGAAGGACCCGATCACCCGGTGGCTCCCCGAGTTCACCGACACGCCGGTGTACCGCTCGGGGTCGTTCGTGAAGCCCGTCACCGACAACCAGACCGAGCCGATCCGCGTCTGGCATCTGCTGACCCACACCTCCGGCCTCACCTACGGCTTCCACAACAGCCACGTCACCGACGCCCTGTACCGCAAGGCCGGCTTCGAGTGGGGCGTGCCGAAGGGCGCCGATCTCGCCGAGTGCTGCGCCCGTTGGGCCGAGCTGCCGCTGGCGTTCCAACCGGGCGCCGAGTGGCTCTACGGCGTCTCCACCGACGTGCTCGGCCGGCTCGTGGAGGTCATCTCCGAGATGCCGCTCGACGAGTTCTTCCGGACACGCATCCTCGATCCGCTCGGCATGGTCGACACCGACTTCTGGGCACCCGAGGATCGCATCGAACGGCTCGCCACCCTCTACATCCCGAATCCGACCGACGGCACCGCCGTGACGGCGCCACCGGCACTCGGGCGCGGCATGGACCGTCGCCCCACCATGCTCGGCGGAGGAGGCGGGCTCGTGGGGACCGCCCACGACTACCTGCGCTTCGCGCACATGCTGCTCGGCAAGGGCGAGCTCGACGGGGTGCGCCTGCTCGGCCCGCGCACCGTGGACTACATGACCGCCAACCACCTTCCCGGTGGCGCCGACCTCGAGCAGTTCGGCCGGCCGCTGTTCGCGGAGACGAGCTACGACGGCATCGGCTTCGGGCTGGGCTTCTCGGTGGTGGTCGATCCGGCGGCGAACAAGGTGATGCGGTCACCGGGCGAATTCGCCTGGGGCGGCGCAGCGAGCACGGCGTTCTGGGTCGACCCGGTCGAAGAGATCGTGGCCGTGTTCCTCACGCAGCTGCTCCCGTCGAGCACCCATCCGATCCGCACCGAATTCCTCCAGCTGGTCCACCAGTCCCTCGTCGACTGACATCACGATCGGGGTCAGACCCCGATCGTGATGTCACAGGGTGTTGGTGATGGCGCCGGTCTCGGCGCCCTGCACGAGGCGGGCGTACTTGCCGAGGACCCCCGCGGTGTAGCGCGGGGCGTTCGGTGTCCAGCCGTCTTGACGGCGGGCCAGCTCGGCGTCGTCGACGAGCAGGTCGAGCGACTTCGTCGGCACGTCGATGCGGATCGGGTCGCCGTCGCGGACGAAGGCGATCGGACCGCCGTCGGTGGCCTCCGGGGCGACGTGGCCGATGCAGAAGCCCCAGGTGCCGCCCGAGAACCGGCCGTCGGTGATGAGCGCGCAGTCCGAACCGCGTCCCGCCCCCTTCAGTGCGCCGGTGATGGCCAGCATCTCGCGCATGCCGGGCCCGCCCTTCGGACCCTCGTAGCGAATGACGATCACGGTGCCCGGATGGATGTCCCCGGCGAGGATGGCGTCCATCGCGCCCGACTCGTCGTCGAACACCCGCGCCGGCCCCTCGAAGTGCATCTGCGCGTCGGACAGACCCGCCACCTTGACCACCGCACCCTGCGGGGCCAGCGAGCCGGTGAGCACGTTGATGCCACCGGCCCCGTGGATCGGCGCATCGAGTGGATGCACCACCACGCCGTCGGCGGCAGGAGGATCGAGCTCGGCCAGGTTCTCGGCCATCGTCTTGCCGGTCACGGTGAGCACGTCACCGTGCAGCAGCCCGGCATCGAGCAGCAGCTTCATCACCACCGGCACGCCACCGACCCGATCGAGGTCGCTCATGTGGAACTTGCCGCCCGGCTTCATGTCGGCGATGTGCGGCACCCGGTCGGCGATGCGGTTGAAGTCGGCGAGGTCCAGCTCGACGCGGGCCTCGTTGGCCAGCGCCAGCAGGTGCAGGACGGCGTTGGTCGACCCACCGAGCGCCGACGTGACGGCGATCGCGTTCTCGAACGCCTGCTTGGTCATGATCCGGCGCGGCGTGATGCCGAGACGCAACTGCTCGACCACGGCGGCACCGGCACGCTCGGCGTCGCCCTCGCGGCGGCCGTCGATGGCCGGCGGCGAGGCCGTGCCGGGCAGGCTCATGCCGATCGCTTCGGCGATGGAGCTCATCGTGTTGGCGGTGAACATGCCGCCGCAGGCGCCCTCACCCGGGCACGCACGGGACTCGATGGCGTGCAGCTCGTCCTCGCTGATGGTGCCGGCGGCACAGGCGCCGACGGCCTCGAAGACGCTGGTGATGTCGAGTGCGGTGCCGTGGTACTCGCCCGGCATGGTCGAGCCGTTGTACACGAAGACACTCGCCAGATCGAGCCGCGCCGCGGCCATGAGCATGCCGGGGATCGACTTGTCACAGCCGGCCAGGCCGACGAACCCGTCGAACCGCTCGGCGTGCATCACCGTCTCCACCGAGTCGCAGATGACCTCCCGCGACACCAGCGACGCCCGCATGCCCTCGTGACCCATCGAGATGCCGTCGCTGACGGTGATGGTCCCGAACTCCATCGGGAAGCCGCCGGCCCCCCGCACCCCGACCTTGGCGTGCTCGGCGAGCTTGCGCAGTGTCATGTTGCAGGGCGTCACCTCGTTCCACGACGATGCAATGGCGACCTGAGGCTTCTCCCAGTCGTCGTCGCCCATGCCGACGGCGCGCAGCATGGCCCGTGACGGCGCCTTCTGCATGCCGTCGGTGACGTCGCGGGATCGGGGCTTGACGTCGACGGGTGTCCCACTGGCTGACGGCTCGCTCATGGCCTGCAGAGTAGTGGTGCCGTCCCGGGGCAAGCCTGGTGCTCCGGGCACCAGGTGGCGCGCCCGCCCCCGACTGCCAGAATGGGCACATGGCCGAGGTGCGAGAGACGAAGTTGCCCGGTGTCGGGGTACGGCACGAGTTCACCACCGAGACGGGATACGACCTCGGTGTGCTGGTGCACCACGACGGTCGCCGGGAGATCCTCGTGTACGACGGCGATGA
>JAWLEC010000069.1:0-15795 GCA_041686315.1 Ilumatobacteraceae bacterium | reverse complement strand
GGGTGTGCTCGACGGCGACATCGACGAGTTCGTCGAGGGCTACCTCCGCTGGCGCCGCGCCCAGGGCGAATCCGACTGACATCACGATCGGGGTCTGACTGTGAGTGTGGGGGTTGGTCCTGCTGGGCTGGTGTCGATGATCGTGTTCGTGACCCTGGGTCTGACTGACCGGCTGTGGTCGTGTCTTTCGGGGACTTGTCCGTTCACGGTCGTTGATGCCCGGCCCAGTCCGGGGTGACTGGCCTGATCAGGAGCTTGACCGCTCGGGCCTGACCGCCCAGGCGTGTCCCATCACAGTCCTGCCGTTTCCCGAACTGGACCGGAACTTCACAGTCCACGTCCCAGAAAGGAACGCAGATGACCATCATGTCAGAACATGTCGACGTCGTATACGGCGTCGACTCGCACCGAGACACCTGCCACATCGCTGTGGTGAACGCCACCGGTGGTGTCGTCGAGGACCTCGAGATCACCACCGACGCAGCCGGCTATGACCGTGCTGTTGAACTTGCCGAAGCCGGCCCGCAACAGCGGGTGTGGGCAGTGGAAGGGTGCGGCAGCTATGCCGCCGGACTCGTTCGAGTCCTACAAGCAGCCGGTGAACGCATCGTCGAAGTCGAACGACCGAAACGGCATCGCGACAACACTCCCGCCAAGTCCGACCGTCTCGACGCCATCCGCGCCGCACGTGAGGTGCTCAGCCGTGACCACACCGAACTCGCGTCGCCGCGTCTCAGCCCCCATCATGACCGCCTCTCGGTGCTCGTGATGGCCCGACGAGCAGCCGTCGACGCTGCCGGTGACGCCACCCGTCAACTCCACGCAGCCATCCTCGTCGCCCCCGACGAACTCCGCGACCGCTTCCGGGCGCTCTCCACCAGCAGAAAAATCAAACTCGCCGCCAACTTGCGCCCCGACAACTATCGCGACCCGGTCTGCGCCGACACCGCTCGAGCTCTCCGCTCGATCGCTCACCGGATCCACACCAACCAGCACGAAACCAAGGAACTCACCACACACATCCGCACCATCGTCAACCAATGGCGACCCGACCTGCTCGACAACCACGGCGTCGGCCCCGTCGTCGCTGCTGTCGTGTTGTGCGCCTGGGCCCACCCGAACCGGTTCCGATCCGACGCAGCATTCAAAATGTTCGCCGGCACCGCACCCATCACCGCCTCATCCGGGCTCACTCATCGGCACCGACTCAACCCCGCCGGCGACCGACAACTCAACCGCCACATCGACACCATCGTGCTCTGCCGACTCCGCACCGACCCCGCCACCCGCGCCTACCGCAACCGGAAACGAGCCGAAGGCAAAACCAACCGAGAAATCCGCCGCTGCCTCCGCAGCTACATCACCCGCCAACTCTTCCGACAACTCCAGCACCCACCAACCCCAACAACCGGTTGACAAACATAGGAGCGTCCCCTGGCGAACGGACGTGTCAGGTGAGGCGGGCGACGAGTTCGGCGAGGGGGTGGTGGAAGTCGCGGAGCGGCGGGAGGCCGGCGGCTCGCCACGCTGCGTTGTCGAGGACGCTGTTGGCCGGGCGGGGCGCCGGCCGCGGCGGGTCGAGGTCGGCGGTGGCGATCGGCCGCACGCGTGCAGGGTCGTGTCCGGCTGCGGCGAGGATGTCGCGGACGAACTCGTACCAGCTCACCGCACCCGCATTGGTGAGGTGGTGGACACCGCTGCGGCGATCCAGCGCGAGGCGGCGCAGGGCGGGCGCCAGGTCGGCCGTGAACGTGGGACATCCCCGCTGGTCGTCCACGAACGCCAGCCGGCGGTCGGGGTCGGCGGCCAGGCGGAGCACCAGCTTCACCATGTTGTCGCCGTGCTCGCCGCACACCCACGAGGTCCGCGCGATCGACGCATCCGAGCCGGCCAGGCGTTCACCCGCCAGCTTCGAACGCCCGTACACCGACTGCGGATCGGGTTCGTCGTCCTCCCGGTACGGCCGCTCGAGGGTGCCGTCGAACACGTAGTCGGTGCTCACGTGCACGAGGTGAGCGCCCGAGGCCGCGCACGCCTCGGCCAGATGGCCGACCGCCGTGGCGTTGACGAGGTGGGCCACGTCGACGTTCGTCTCGCAGGCGTCGACCGCCGTGTACGCCGCGGTGTTCACCACGGCGTCGGGCCGGGCTGCGGCGACCGCTGCGGCCACTGCATCCCGATCGGTGATGTCGAGATCGGCCCGGTCGAGGGCGACCACGTCGTCGCCGGCGCCGGTGCAGTGGCGCACCACGTCGACACCGAGCTGGCCCGCAGCGCCGGTCACCAGCACCCTCATTCCGACAGCACCCTCATTCCGACAGCACCCTCACGCCCACAGCAGCCTCACGTCACGCCCGCGTCCGCTCGGTCCGCACGGGCTCAGAGACCGGCCTTGGCCTTGAGCGGCTCCCACCAGTCACGGTTGGTGCGGTACCACTCGACCGTGTCGGCCAGCGACTCCTCGAAGCTCCGACCCAGCGACCAGCCGAGCGCCGACACCTTGTCGATGTCGACGGAGTAGCGCCTGTCGTGGCCGAGGCGGTCCTCCACGGGCCGGATGAACGACTCGTCGCGGCCGGTCAGTTCGAGCAGGCGGTGGGTGAGGTCGACGTTGGTGACCTCGTTGCCGGCACCGATGTTGTAGATCTCGCCGGGCACCCCCCGCTCGAGCACCAGCTGGGCGGCGATGTTGTGGTCCTCCACGTGGATCCAGTCGCGTACGTTCAGCCCGTCGCCGTACAGCGGCACCTGCTTGCCGTCGAGCAGGTTGGTGGTGAACAGCGGGATCACCTTCTCGGGGAACTGGTACGGCCCGTAGTTGTTGGAGCAGCGTGTCACCACCACCGGCAGCCCGTAGGTGGAGTGGTACGACAGGGCGATCAGGTCGGAACCGGCCTTCGCCGCCGAGTAGGGCGAACGCGGCGCGAGCACGTCGGTCTCCTTCGACGAGCCCTCCTCCACCGACCCGTACACCTCGTCGGTGGAGATGTGCAGGAACCTGCCGACCCCGACGGTGTTGGCGACGTCGCAGAGCACGTTGGTGCCCGTGCAGTTGGTGCGCACGAAGGTCGAACCGTCGACGATCGAGCGGTCGACGTGGCTCTCGGCGGCGAAGTGCACCACGGCGTCGTGGCCGTCCATGGCCCGGGTGACGGCGTCGGCGTCACAGATGTCGGCGTGCACGAACTCGGCGCGTGGGTCGTCGAGCACGTCGCGGATGCTCTCGAGGTTGCCGGCATAGGTGAGCGCGTCGTAGATCGTCACCGAGTGGTCGGTGGTGGCGAGGACGTGGCGCACGTAGTTGGAGCCGATGAAGCCGGCCGCGCCGGTGACGAAGAGTTTCATGTCGTGGTCCTGTGGCTGGGGTGCTGTGGTCGGTCGCGGATCGGTGGTGTCAGGTGCGCATCGGCCAGTACGGCCGACGACCGGCCGGCAGGTCGGCACGCCGCGGGTTCTGCCGATCCCGATCGGACAGGATCGGGTCGGTGACGCCCCAGTCGGCGTCGATGGCGGGGTCGTCCCACGCCACACCGAGCTCGTCGGCCGGGTTGTAGTAGCCGTCGACGAGGTAGGTGATCACCATGTCGGTGACCGCAGCGAAGCCGTGGGCGACGCCCGGTGGGATGTGGACCCCGATGTGGTTCTCACCCGACAGGTCGAGGCAGTGCGTGGCGCCGTCGGTGAGGCCACCCTCGCGCAGGTCGTGGAGCACCACACGTGCCGTACCGAACGGCACGTACCAGTAGTCGGCCTGGTGGAGGTGGTAGTGCAGGCCGACCAGTGCGCCGGCCTGACGGTTGGCCCGGTTCGACTGGATCATCTCGCGCGCGCCCGGGATCCACTCTCGCCGGTAGGTCTCGATGAAGAGTCCCCGCTGGTCACCGTGAATCGTCGGCTCCACGATGTGGACGCCGGCGATACGGTCGCTCTCTCGGATGTCAGGCATCGTGGTTCTCCCTCATTCGACGTCGATCTGGCAGTGGTCGCCCACCATCAACCGCACCGCCCGGGGCTTGCGTCGGGTGCGCGACACCACGGCGTCGCTACCGATGAGGCTGTCCTCCAACCGGGGGATGTCGATGACGCGGCTGCGGTCCATCACCACCGAGTGTTCGATCTCCGAGTGGCGCACCTCGCAGGCGGCGCCGACGGCGCTGAACGGCCCGATGAAGCTGTCGACCACCTTCGTGCCCGCCCCGATCGCCACCGGCCCGCGGATCGTGGAGTTGACGATCTCGGCGCCCGACCCCACCACCACGCGCCCGTCGATCACCGACTCGGCGTCGACCGTGCCCTCGATACGGGTCTCGATCGTCTCGAGGATCAACCGGTTGGCCTCCAACAGTGGCGTGAGCTTGCCGGTGTCGATCCACCAGCCGGTGAGGATCTCGGTACGCACCCGCTGTCCCTGGTCGATCAGCCACTGGATGGCGTCGGTGATCTCCAGCTCGCCGCGGTCGGAGGGCTCGATCGACGCCACGGCCTCGTGGATGCTGCGATCGAACAGGTACACACCCACCAACGCCAGGTTCGAGGGCGGATCGGCCGGCTTCTCCACCAGATGCACCACGTGACCGTCTCCGTCGAGCGAGGCGATCCCGAACCGGTGCGGGTCGTCGACCGGCTTCAACAGGATCTGCGCCGACGGGGGTCGGCCGCTGCCGCGGGCGTCGGAGAACGCCTTCACGAATGCCGCGAGATCCTGCTGGAGCAGGTTGTCGCCGAGGTACATCACGAACTCGTCGTCGGCGAGGAATTCTCGAGCGATGAGCACGCAGTGCGCCAGCCCCAGCGGTTCGTCCTGCGGGATGTAGGTGATCTCAGCACCGAACTGCGACCCGTCACCGAGGTCGGCCATCACCTCGGCACGTGTGTCGCCGACGATCACGCCGAGTTCCGTGATGCCCGCGGCCACCATCGACTGGATGCCGTAGTGCAGGATCGGCGTGTTGGCCACCGGCACCAGTTGCTTGGCGCGCGTATGGGTGATCGGCCGCAGCCGGGTACCGGCACCGCCGGCGAGAATGAGGGCTTTCATCGCAGGCCGGAGCCTAGAGGACCGGACGCAGTGACCGTCAGGACCCGGCCTCGACAGGTGGTTCGACGGGTGGCGCCGGCGCCACACCGCGGAAGTAGTCGAGGATCGGCTGTGACCCGTCGTCGAGCACGAGCACGGCGTTGCCGTTGCGTGTCACGCCGACGACGGGGAGCTGGTACTTGTTCAACCCGTTGGCGAACGTCTGGCGGAGCGTGCCGGCGGCGGCCACCGGGTCGAGACCCGGATCCATCCGCACCGCCACCGTGCCGGCGTCGATCAGGTTGGACGCCGCGAACGGATCCGACCGGATCGTGTCGCTGGCGGCCTGGGCGGTGGCCTGGACGAAGTTCTGCTGGCGCTCGATGCGCCCCAGATCGGCACGCGGATCGGTCCGCCACGCACCGTCGCGGAACTCCTCGTAGTAGCGGCTGCGGGCGAACTGCAGTGCGGCGACACCGTCGAGACGGTTGCAGCCCGGCTGCTGGTCGAGGCCGGTGTTGGCGTCGCGGGTGGCGTACTCGAAACACACCACGGTGCCGCCGATCGCGTCGACGATGTCCTTGAAGCCACTGAAGTCCACGTCGACCACGTGGTTGATCGGGATGCCGAGTTCCTGGGTGATGGTGGCCGCCAGCACGTCGGCGCCCTCGTTGTAGGCGGAGTTGATGCGGCTCTCACCGCGTTCGCCGGCGATGTCCACCCACAGGTCGCGGGGCAGGCTCACGATCGAGGCGCCGTTGCCGTTCTCCTCCTGGCGCAGGATCATGATCGTGTCGCTGCGGCGACCCTGCACCACGCTGGTGTCGCCGATGCTGCCGAAGTCGGGATCGTCCGGGTCGGCGTTCTCCCGGGTGTCCGAGCCGATCAGCAGGTAGTTCCGGGCGGGCCCTTCCTGCGGTGTGAGCACCAGTTCGAGGCCGTCGATCCGCTCCACGTCGGAGGTCCGGTCGTTCGCCGCACGGATCACACCGAACGAGCCGAGCCCACCGACGATGATCGCGAGGACCAGTGCAAACGGTGCAGAGCTCCGACGGCGGTACGACATCGCTACAACGCTAATGGTGCACTCGCGGGCGCAGGCGTCACGCCTCGTGCACCCGGAGGTGAACCACGTCACCCACGTCCAGGCGGTGGACCGTCCCCCGGTCGTCACGTACCGCCAGGCGACCGTCGTCACCCACGTCGACGGCAGTACCGAACAGCTCGCCACCGGGCAGTTCCACACGGATCGTCGCACCCAGGGTGAGCAGCTCCGACCGGTACCGGTCGGAGACGTCGGACGGTTGCGCGTCGAGTTCGGCGAGCAGTCGGGCCAACAACTCGGGCGAGGTGACGACACCGTCGAGTGATGCCGCCCCGGGCGGCGCCCACGCCACGTTGAGCCCGATGCCCACGACCACGGCGTCGGCGGCCGACGAGCGCTGGGCGAGGATGCCGCCGAGCTTGGCGCCGTCGAGCAGGACGTCGTTGGGCCACTTCAGCCCCACGACGGCGTCCACCAGGTGCTCCCGGACCGCGGCGACGGCGGCGAGCCCGACGCGCTGGGTCGCCTCGGCCGGCACGGCGGGCACGGGCACGAAGGCGATCGAGACCAGCAGATTGGCCCCCGGCGGCGCGTCCCACCGGCGATCGAGGCGGCCCCGGCCCGCCGTCTGGTGGTCGGCGGCGAGCACCGTTCCCGCTCCTGCGGTACCGGCTGCCACCGCCTCGAGCAGGTCGGTGTTGGTGCTGCCGGTCTCGGCGACGTGGCGGACGTCCCAGCCCGCGGGCCATTCGGTTTCCGACCAGATGTCCCCGAGCGAGGTCACGGCACCTACATTGGCACCCGTGCTCCAGAAGATCCTGATCGCCAACCGAGGCGAAATCGCCGTCCGTGTCATTCGCGCCGCCCGGGAGATGGGCATTCCCACCGTCGCGGTGTACTCCGAACTCGACCGCGACGCCCTCCACGTGCGCCTCGCCGACGAGGCCTACGCACTCGGCGGACAGACGGCGGCCGAGAGCTACATCAACACCGACGTGATGCTCGACGTGATCCGGCGCAGCGGCGCCGACTCGGTGCACCCCGGCTACGGGTTCTTCAGCGAGAACGCCGACTTCGCCCGTGCGATCGGCGACATGGGCGTCGAGTTCATCGGGCCGCCGCCGTCGGCGATGGACGAGATGTCCGACAAGGTGTCGAGCCGCCTGGCGGCGGTCCGCGGTGGCGCCCCGATCGTGCCCGGCACCACCGAGTTCGCCCAGGGCCCCGACGAGATCCGCGACTTCGGCAACGAGCACGGCTGGCCCGTGTGCATCAAGGCGGCCTTCGGTGGCGGGGGCCGCGGCATGAAGGTGGTGCAGCGCGCCGAGCAGGTCGACGACGCGATGGCCAGCGCGCAGCGCGAGGCGAAGAGCTTCTTCGGTCGCGACGAGGTGTACGTCGAGCGCTATCTCACCTGGCCGCGCCACGTGGAGGTGCAGCTGGTGGGCGACAAGCACGGCAACTGCGTGTGGATCTCCACGCGTGACTGCTCGGCCCAGCGCCGCCACCAGAAGCTCGTCGAGGAGGCACCGGCACCGAGCCTGCCCGACGGCGTCGAGGAGGCCATGGGCGAGGCCGCCGTCAAGGCGGCGAAGGCGGTCGGCTACTACGGGGCCGGCACCGTCGAGTTCATCTACCAGGACGGCGACTTCTTCTTCCTCGAGATGAACACCCGTCTGCAGGTGGAGCATCCGGTGAGCGAGATGATCACCGACATCGACCTCGTCGAGTGGCAGATCCGCGTCGCCGCCGGCGAGGAACTGCCGATGAGCCAGGACGAGGTGAACGCTGCTCGTCGCGGGCACTCGATCGAGATCCGCATCAACGCCGAGGACGTCGCCGAGGGCAAGTTCCTGCCCTCCCCCGGGCCGATCACCAAACTCCTGCCGCCCGACGGCTTCGGAGTGCGGTTCGACTCGGGCTACCACTCGGGCGACGAGATCAGCCAGTTCTACGACAACCTGGTCGGCAAGCTGGTGGTGTGGGGCCGTGACCGCGACGTGTGCATCGCCCGCACCATCCGGGCACTCGACGAGTTGGTCGTGGAGGGCGTGGCCACCACCATCCCCGCCGACCTGGCGATCTTGAAGCACCCCGACTTCCAGGCGGTCGAGCACTCCACCAAGTGGGTCGAGGAGACCCTCGACCTCACCGGCGTGGGCGGCAAGACCGAGTCGACCGCACCCGCCGGCGATCCGAGCGACGATGACGCCGACCCGCTGGTGAAGCGGTCCACCACCGTGGAGGTCAACGGCAAGCGGTTCGCCGTCGACATGTGGGTGCCCGAGACGCCCGCCTACGCCGTAGCGGGCGGCGCCCCGGCGAAGAAGAAGGCCAAGCGTGCCGGATCCGGCGGCGGTGGCGGTGCGGCCGGGTCGGGTTCGGTGGAGGCACCGATGCAGGGCACGATCGTGAAGTTGCTGGTGGAGGTCGGCCAGGAGGTCGAGGTCGGCGCCGGGATCGTGGTGCTCGAGGCGATGAAGATGGAGAACCAGATCAACGCCGAGAAGGCCGGCACGGTGACGGCGATCAAGGTCGCCGCCGGCGACACGGTCGGCGGCGGCGACATCCTCGCCGTCATCGAATAGCCCACCAGAAGCGACAGCCGGGGTCAGACCCCCTGTCGCTTCTGGACGCACTGCGCCGGCGACTACTCGGCCGCTTCGGCGAGCGCTTCGCTGAGTGCCGGGTGCACGAGGATGCTCTCGGCGAGGTCGGTCACCGTGAGGCCGGCCGTGACGGCGACGGCGATCACCGAGATCAGCTCGGCCGCCTGACGACCCACGATCGATCCGCCGAGCACCTCACCGGTGGCCGGGTCGGAGATGATCTTCACGAAGCCGGTCGTGTCGTTGTTGATCATCGCCTTGGCGGTGGACGAGAACGGCACCTTGGTGACGCGGATCTTCCGGCCGACGCTGAACGCCTCGGCCTCGGCCAGGCCGACGTCGGCGATCTCGGGCTCGGTGAAGATGGCCGAGGCCGCCTTGTCGTAGTCGAGGTGGCGGTGGCTGCGGGTGTGGCCACCCATCACGTGCTCGGCCACCTTGCGGCCCTGCATGGAGGCCACCGACGACAGGGGCAGCTTGCCGGAGATGTCGCCGGCGGCATAGATGTGACCCACGTTGGTGACGCAGTGGTTGTTGATGTCGACGTAGCCCCAGTCGTTCACGAGGACACCGGCCGCGTCGAGGCCGATGTCCTCGGTGTTGGGGATCGAGCCGATCGCCAGCACAGCGTGGGTCGACTCGACGGCCCGCCCGTCGTCACAGCGCACCACGACGTGGACGCCGTCGGGCGTGCGTTCGATCGCCTCGGCCCGAGCGCCCATCACCAGCTTCACGCCGCGCCGCATGAACTCGTCTTCGAGTACCGCGGCCACCTCGGGATCCTTGCCCGGCAGCACCTGCTGGCGGCTCACGACGAGGGTCACCTTCGACCCGAACGACGAGAACATGTGCACGAACTCCACGCCGGTCACGCCGGAGCCGACCACGGTGATGCTCTCGGGGAACACCTTCGGCGGGTAGCAGTCACGGGTGGTGAGGATGCGGTCGCCGTCGGGCTCGCACCAGTCGGGGATCCGCGGCCGCGAACCGGTGGACACCAGGGCAGCGTCGAACGGGATCGTCTCGGCGCCGGCCGGCCCGTCGACGACCACGGTGTGGGAGTCCACGAATCGGGCGGTGCCCCGCACCATCCGCACGCCCTGGCTCTGCAGGAGGTTGGAGGTGTTGTCGCGCATCTTGTTCTCGATCGACTCGATGCGCCCGGTGAGGCTGGTGACGTCGATCTCGGTGTCGACGCTCGCCAGGCCCATGCCGGGGATCGCCCGGGTACGGCTGATGGCGCGGCCCGTGGCGATCATCGACTTCGACGGGATGCAGTCCCAGAGGTGAGCGGCGCCGCCGACGATGTCGCGTTCGATCATCGTCACCTGGGCGCCGAGGCGGGCTGCGGTGGTGGCGGCGACGTTGCCGGCGGGACCGCCGCCGATGATGACGAATCTCGTGCTCACGCCCACCAGGCTACGTTGACCCGCCGCAGCCCCACGGAAAACCGGCGCCGCGGTGGATGCTCGGGTCACGAATCGGTCCACGTTGCCGGCTCGCGGCGGGAAGGATCGTCAGTGGTCGCCGGCGTAGAGGCCGTCACCGGCGAAGAGGGCCGCCCGTTCGGTGTCCTCGACGCCGAGCGAGGACGGGAACGGCCCCACGTTGGGGCAGAACCGGGACGGGTAGGGCAACTGGTGCCGGGGCTCGCCCACCCACTCGAAGTGCATGCCGTCGGGTGTGAGGTAGTTGCCGCCCCAGGCGAAACCGTGTTTGCGGAAGATGCGCACGGTGGTGCAGTCGATGTCGGGAGGGGCGCAGCCCTGGCACGAACCGACCGTGTTCGTGTCGAGCGCCATCCCCCACGAATGGCGTGACAGGAAGCCCACCGAACTGTCGGGGGTGAGCCGGTTGAAGCGGGCGTAGTGGCAGCCGCCGGCGATGTTGGCGTGGTACACGTTGATGTTGTGGCCGGGGTTGGTGCGCACGACCTCGTCGAGTGCGGCACGGATCGCCGGTTCGACCACGTCGTGGCAGCGGGCCCGGATCGGGATGGCCGGGTTGAGCACCACCCGGCCGCCCGGCAGGCTCGCCGACACCCAGTCGCTCGACTGCGACACCGAGCCGTTGCTGTTCACGCGGTAGGCGAACTCGCCGAGCTTCGACTTCGTCTCCGCCATGCCGATGCCGCTGTCGGGGTCGGCGGGATCCCAGCTGCGGCGGATGCGGATGCTGGTCGACACCAGCCCCGCGTCGGCCATCGCCCGGTCGATCGCCGCACGCGTGGGAAATCCCCACATGACGACACGGCTCAGACGCGCCACGCCCAGCCGGTCGGCGGCCTCGGGCGAGATCAGGAGTTCCGTTCCGCCGGTGACGGTGTCGTCGATCACGGCCGCGACACGCAAGCGGACCACACGTCCGGACGACGACACCAGGTCGACGGTGTCGCCGGCGCGAGCCCCGCGCAGGCTCGCCGTGAGCGCGCTCATCACGACGGTGTCCGGTCCCAGGTGCTTCGACACGTCGCGGCCCATCGTGTGGCCGACGAGTTCGGGCGGCAGCACGGTGGTGCCCATCGGGTAGGCGAACCCGGCGGGCGGGAGCTGCACCGCGGCACCCCCGCGGCGCAGGGCGACCATGCCGATGCTGGCCGCCCGACCGATGGCGGCGCTGGCACCCGCATCACGCGCGGCGGCGACGGCCCGCTGGGCCACGTCGCGTCGCAGCTCGCCCGAGTTGTACACGGTGACGACGTCGGCGGCGAGCGGCGTGACGGGCTCGGCAGCCTCGGTGGCCGTCGCGGGATCGTCGATCGACTCCGGGCCGCCGGCGGCGATGACGGTCACCGTCGACGCCACCGCCATCAGCGCTGCGAGCACGAGAACCGGTCGGAGACGCACGTCGTCGAGGTTACGGTTCGGTGACCGGGGCTGCACGTCACCGATCGCGGAACCGACGGAGCAGTTCCGGGGCCGGTTCGCTACCGTCACAGCACCGTGAGCGACTTGACCAGCAACGACGACCTCGCCCCGCGCGGTGACGCGAGCGACGCCGAACCCGACGCCGCACCACACGGCGACGGGGAGGTCTCCCCGTCGGGGAGCGGTCTGGCCGCCGAGAAGGCACGTCGGCTGGCGCTGCTGGAGGCCATGCGCGCCGACGGCAGGGAGCCGTACCCCTACCGATTCGACCGCACGCACACCGTGGCGGAGGTCCGTGAGGGCTGGGGCCACCTCGAACCCGGCGTCGAGACCGACGACCCGGTGGCCGTGGCCGGCCGGATCCTGCTCAAGCGTGACTCCGGCAAGCTGGTGTTCCTCACGATCCGCGACCGCACGGGCGAGCTGCAACTGTTCGTGTCGAAAGCCGTGGTGGGCGACGATGCGTTCGCTGCGGTCAAGCAGCTCGACCTGGGCGACTGGGTGGGCGCCGACGGCACGGTGATGACCACGCGCAAGGGCGAGCTGTCGGTGAAGCCCGCCACCGTCACGCTGCTCGCCAAGGCGGTGCGTCCGCTGCCCGACAAGTGGCACGGCCTCAGCGACGTCGACACCCGGTTCCGGCAGCGCTATGCCGACCTCATCGTCAACGCCGAGGCGCAGCGGGTGTTCGAGATCCGTCACGAGGTGATCGCCAGTTTCCGCCGCACGCTGCACGACGCCGGCTTCATCGAGGTCGAGACCCCGGTGCTGCACGCCGAGGCCGGCGGCGCCCACGCGCGACCCTTCGCCACCCATCACCACACGCTCGACCTGCCCCTCTACCTGCGCATCGCGCTGGAACTGCACCTCAAGCGCCTCATCGTCGGCGGCATGGAGCGGGTCTACGAGATCGGGCGGATCTTCCGCAACGAGGGCATCTCCACCCGGCACAATCCCGAGTTCACGATGATGGAGCTGTACCAGGCCTTCGCCGACTGGAACGAGGTGATGGACATCAGCGAGCAGCTCATCACGCAGGCGGCACGCGACGCCGTCGGCACGACGGTGCTCAGCGTCCGGGGCCAGGAGATCGACCTCGCCGAGCCGTGGCCCCGCCTGCGGATGGTCGACGCCGTGTCGGACAAGGTCGGCCGAACCGTGCATCCCGGCCAGCCCGTCGCCGAGCTGCGCGCCCTGGCCGACGAGCACGGCGTGCGCTGGGAGGAACGCTGGGGTGGCGGCAAGCTCGTGGAGGAGCTCTTCGAGGCCCTGTGCGAGGCCGACATCGTCCGACCGACGTTCGTCACCGGGCACCCCACCGAGATCTCCCCGCTCGCCCGCACCGACCGGAACGATCCGTGGCTCACCGAGCGGTTCGAGATCTTCGTCGACTCGCGAGAGTTGGGCAACGGCTACTCCGAGCTCAACGACCCCGTCGAGCAGCGCCTGCGTTTCGAGGACGAGCAGCTGGCCAAGGACGCCGGCGACGCCGAGCGCGGGTCCATCGACGAGGACTACCTGCGGGCGCTCGAGTACGGCATGCCGCCGACGGGCGGTCTGGGCATCGGCATGGACCGCGTCGCTATGTTGATCGCCGGGGTCGACTCGATCAAGGAAGTGATCCTGTTCCCCACCCTGCGACCCGAAGTGATGTGACGGTGACGTTCCGGCTGATGACCGACCGCGTGTCGGGCGGCCGCCACGTCGTGACCAGAAGGATGGTTCAGCGATGACGAAGATGGCCTGGGGCGCCGGCCTCGCGACGGTCGATTCCGACGGTGCGGTGCTCGACACCTGGTACCGGTGGCTCGGCTGGGGCGAGTACGGCAGCGACGACTGCCCCACCGACGAGATCGAGTCGTCGCTCGGGATGCGCGACACGGCCGACGACGCACGTCGGGTGGTGATCCGCCCGGTCCGGTTGACGATCGACGTCGACGAGCCACCGGCCTCGGCGTCCGACGCCTATCTCCGGTTGCACCTGCTCTCGCACCGGTTCACCGCCCCGCGCACCATCAACATGGACGGCACCTTCGGCGCGCTCCACAACGTCGCATGGACCAACATCGGCCCGGTGGCCGTGAAGGACGTCGACGACCTCCGGTTCGAGGCGCGCAGGACGGGCGGCACCTTCACCGTGCACGGGCTCGACAAGTTCCCCCGGATGACCGACTACGTGATCCCGAGCGGTGTGCGCATCGCCGACGCCGACCGCGTACGGCTGGGTGCCCATCTCGCCGAGGGCACCACCGTGATGCACGAGGGGTTCTGCAACTTCAACGCCGGCACGCTCGGCGTGTCGATGGTGGAGGGCCGCATCTCCGCCGGCGTGGTGGTGGGTGACGGCAGCGACATCGGTGGCGGCTCGTCGATCATGGGCACGCTGTCGGGTGGCGGCAGCGCGCAGATCACGATCGGGGAACGCTGCCTCCTCGGCGCCAACGCCGGCATCGGCATCAGCCTCGGCGACGACTGCGTGGTGGAGGCCGGCCTCTACGTGACGGCCAGTACTCCCGTCCTCACCCCCCAGGGCGTGGTGAAGGCGCGCGAGCTGTCGGGGCAGAACAACACGATGTTCCTGCGCGACGGACAGTCGGGCAAGGTCGTGGCCCGCGCCCGCTCGGGCAGCTGGGGCGCCCTCAACACCGAACTCCACGTCAACCAGTGAGATCACGATTGGGGTCAGATCCCGATCGTGATGTCCATCCGCGATGTTGCATCCGGTGTCAGACACCGGATGCAACGTTCGACGAGTAGCGTCGGGCGGGTGGGCACGGCCGTCGAGTTCGGGGAGCCGGTCGAACTCGACGCCGGCACGCGGGCCGTCACGATCACCAACCCCGGCAAGGTGATGTTCCCGTCCGTCGGGCCCCGCAGGGAGCCGCGGACGAAGCTCGATCTCGCCCGCTACCACCTGGCGGTCGGCGACGCGCTGATGCGCACCGTCCGCGACCGGCCGGTGCTGCTCGAGCGGTATCCCAACGGCGTGCGGCAGCCGTCGTTCTTCCAGAAGCGCATCCCCGACTCGGCGCCCGACTGGCTGGCCACCACCACCGTGGCGACGATCAACGGCACGTCGTCGCGAGCGCTGGTGATCGCGGATGCGGCCCACGTGCTGTGGGCCGTGAACATGGGCGTACTCGGTCTCCACGTCTGGCCGTTCCGGGCATCGAACCCGGCCGACCATGACGAGATGCGCATCGACCTCGATCCCTCCCCCGGTGTCACGTTCGACATGGTCCGCCGGTCGGCCGCCCACGTGCGCGATCTGCTCGCCGAACTGGGCATGATCGGTTTCCCGAAGACCACGGGCAGCAAGGGCATCCACGTCTACGCGCGCGTCGAGCCCGGTTGGGACTCGTTCGCCGTGCGCGGTGCCGTGGTGGCGCTCGGTCGCGAACTCGCCCGCCGTCACCCCGATCTGATCACCGACCGATGGTGGAAGGAGGAGCGCGGTCGCCGCGTGTTCGTCGACTTCAACCAGAACGCTCCCCACAAGAACATGTTCGGCGCATGGGGTGTCCGCCCGCGTGTGGGGGCCCAGGTGTCGACGCCGTTCCGGTGGGACGAACTGGACGCCGTCGACCCCGAGGAGATGACGATCGACACGGTTCCCGACCGGCTCGCCGAGCAGGGCGATCCGTGGGAGCTGATGGACGACGCACCGTGCGACATCACGCCGTTGGTCGAGTCGTTCGCCGCCGACCTGGCCGACGGCGTCCCCGACGCACCGTGGCCGCCGCTGTACCCGAAGATGCCGAACGAGGCGATGCGCGTCCAGCCGTCGCGGGCCCGCCATCCGGACGGCGACCGACCGCCGCCCTAGGATCGGGTGTGCCAGGGAGTGTGCGACGCACACGCCACCCGCCGGGCGACGACGTCGAATTCGTGCGGCTCCCTGCTCCGGTATCCCGCCAGACCCATCGCCCGGCCGGCCCGAGTCCCGACCATGGCCTCCGCGGCGGAGGCGAGGCAGGCATCGATCGCGGCGGCTCGGTCCACCGACGCCGCTCCGGTGACGCACACCACTCCCGGGGTGGGGCTCGTGGTCTCGATCACGGCCAGGTCGTGTGCTGCAGGTTCGTGCTCGAGGGCGAGGCGCCAGGAGTGCACGTCGATCGCGGCCAGGTCGGCCACCCCGTCGGCGACCGCTCGGATCGATGCCCGGTGGCTGCCGGTGAAGCCGCAACGGCCGAACAGAGGCCGTTCGCCGGTGCGGTGACGCACGTGGTGGCCGAGGCTCCAGTAACCCGACTG
>JAWLEC010000234.1:0-3615 GCA_041686315.1 Ilumatobacteraceae bacterium | reverse complement strand
CGATCCGTTCGAAGAACTCGCCCAGCGATCCGACCGGCTCACCCGACACGTAGTTGGGCGATGCGCTGTCCATGCCGCCATCTTGGCGTACCGGAGCCGCCGATCGACGATTCATTCCACCCTCGTTGCGCCACGCCGGCAACGCTGAGCCGATGGACGATGTCGATCCGGCCGACTTCTACACGGGCATCGTCGTCGACGTGTACGGCCCACTACGGGGTTCGATGCCCGATCCGCGCACCTCCGCAGGGTTCATCTCGCGATGGGGGGAACCTGCGCTCGAACTCGGATGTGGAGACGGCGATCCCCTCCTGACGCTGCGCGCCGACGGACTCGACGTCCACGGCCTGGACTCGTCGGCCGACATGCTGGCCGAGCTGCAACGGACGGCGGCCGATCGGGAGATCTACGTCACCGTTCACCACTCGACCATCGAACAGATGGACCTGGGCACGACCTTCCGATCGATCTTCAGTGCCACCAGGTGCGACCGCAGGCAACCGACCACAGCGCGATCGGGATGATCCACCCCGGCCACGATGCGCGAGACCTCGGCGTCGTCCGGCCCCATCGCCTCGACGAAGGTCACGTGGTCCGTCGATCGCCTCCGCGCCTGCCCAGACAGTGCAGACTGTCGTGATGCCTGATGTCATCGTGATCGGTGCGGGAATGGCGGGGGCCGCGACGACGTGGGCACTGGCTCGCAGAGGCAGGTCGGTGTTGCTCGTCGACCGCTTCACTCGCGGTCATGATCGCGGCTCGTCACACGGGGCCGAACGGATTTTCCGATTCGGGTACACCGACCCGGCCTACGTGACCCTGGCACAGGAATCCTTGGCCGGGTGGCATCGACTGCAGGCGGGTGCCGGGCAACCCCTGCTCGACGCGAACGGGGTCGTCGATCACGGCGACGACGCCGAACTCGCTGCGGTGGAATCAGCGTGTGCTGCGGAAGGAGTGCGTACCGAGATGATGACGCCTCGGGAAGCAGCGGCGCGATGGCCAGGAGTTCGATTCGACGGGCCCGTGCTCCATCAGCCCGACGGCGGCCGGGTGCGCTCAGATCTCACACTCGAGGCCTGCTGGGACCAAGCGGTCGATGCCGGCGCGGAAATTCGCTTCGATGCACCGGTGCGCACGGTCCGGCGGACGGGCTCCGGAGTGGCGGTGACCGTCGGAGGCGACGTCGTGACGGCCCGCGTCGCCGTGGTCGCCGCCGCAGGCTGGTCGAGCGAGCTGCTGGAACCGGACGTCGCTGCCAAGTTGGTGCCGCCCATCACGGTGACCGCGGAAACGGTGGCGTTCTTCCAACCGACTCGCGGGCCGTGGCCGAGCTTCATTCAGCGCGGTGACACGTTGGCATATGGGCTCGGCACTCCGGATGGGCTCGTCAAGGCCGGCCTGCACGGCGTCGGGCCGGAGATCGATCCGGACGATCGCCCGTCGCAGGTTCCAGGCGCCGTCGAGGCGCTCGAGGAGTACGCCCGCGAGTGGCTGCCCGGCGTCGAACCCACGGCGTTGCGAAGCACCGTGTGCCTGTACGCGTCGAGCGCCACCGACGACTTCGTGCTCGATCGCGACGGCCCCGTCGTGGTCGGCGTCGGCTTCGGTGGTCACGGCTTCAAGTTCACCCCGGCAATCGGTGAACGTCTCGCCGACCTGGCAGACGAAGCGCTCGGCCTCAGCCCGGCCGGCACCAGTCTCTTCACCGCCGCCCGCGCCGCTGGGACCACCAGCCAGCCTCGCTCCTGGCGGTGACATCGGCCTGACAAACGCGTGCTCGCCGGGTACCTCCTCGTCGCATTGCTCGGGCCCAGTCCGGGCCGTCGTCACGCGTGACCGAGGCGGTTCCGCGCCTCGAGGAGCGACGCGATCGCTGCGTCGATCGCCTCCTCCGTCGACGACGGCGTCGACAGGCCGGGTCGGTGAGCCGCGATCAGGTGCCGTTGAGTCGCGGCGATCCTCCGCCGCTGCGACCGGCCGGATCGGCAAGGCTGAGCCGATGGACGACGTCGAGCCCGCCGACTTCTACACGGGCATCGTCGTCGCCGTGTACGGCCCACTACGGGGTTCGATGCCCGATCCGCGCATCTACGCACGATTCGTCTCGCGTTGGGGGGAACCTGCGCTCGAACTCGGGTGCGGGGCCGGCGATCCCCTGCTGACGTTGCGCGCCGAGGGGCTCGACGTCCACGGCCTGGACTCGTCGGCCGACATGCTGGCCGAGCTGCGACGAACGGCGGCCGAACGAGGAATCGACGTCACCGTCCACCACTCGACCATCGAACGGATGGAACTCGGCACGACCTTCCGATCGATCTTCCTGGCCGGGCCGACCTTCAACCTCATCGTCGACGACTCGACGGCCGGCACGGCGCTCGAACGCATCCGCGACCACCTCGATCCTCGGGGCGCAGCCCTGATCCCGCTGTTCGTCCCCGACCCGGTCCCCGAGCACCAGTTGGGCCAGGCCCGTGAACACGTCGACGAGCTCGGCCGCACCCTGCGGGTGACCGCGACCTCGAGCGACCGCGACGACAAGCGCCGCCTCCAGACCACGGTGCTGCGCTACGAGGTCATCGACGGCGACGACCACCAGGTGATCAAGCAACCGTGGGTGCTCCACTGGCACACCGTGCCCGGCTTCCGAGCACTGGTAGCCGACGCAGGATTGGACGTCCACGCCGTGAAGGCATCCGATGGTTCTCCCGCCGCCGACGACGCCACCGAGTTCGCCTTCGTGCTCCGACGGCCGACCTGATCGGCGACGTCGACACGGAAGCGCCGACGGCCGTCTCGACCATGCCACAGCAGTGGCATACTCATGGCATGGCTCGGGCACGGATCAGCACGACGGTCGACCAGGCGCTGCTCGACAGTGCCCGACGGTCTCGCGCCTCGAGCACCGACGCCGAACTCATCGACGAAGCCCTGGCCGCACTGCTCGCCCGCGATCGCGCCGCGGAGATCGACGCTGCCTACGCGGCTGCCTACGCCGCGCATCCACTCGACGAACCCGACGAATGGGGTGACCTGGCGTCGTTCCGTGAAGCGGCCGGCCGATGACCGACCTCCCCCAGCGCGGTGAGCTCTGGTGGTGCGAGCCACCCGAAATCGGTCGGCGCCCGGTCGTGGTGCTGTCGCGCGATGCGGCCATTCCTCGGCTGCGCCGGGTGCTCGTCGCTCCGTGCACGACCACGATCCGCGGGCTGCCGAGCGAGGTGGTGCTGGAGCCCGGCGACGACCCGGTTCAACGCGAGACCGCCGTCAACCTCGACTCGGTCGAGTCGGTCTCGATCAGCCTGCTCGTCGAACGGCTCGGTCGCCTGGGTGACTCGAGGATGCGCGAGGTCTGCGCCGCGCTCGCGGTCGCCACCGACTGTCGATGACCACGCGGGGTGCAGAGTGCGAGACTGACCCTATGGCGTTCGGACAATCGTCGGGTCCACCCGCGACACACAGCCAGCTGCGTGAGCTGACCGAGCTGCTGCAGGCCGCCGGACACTCCGACTTCCGCGACGCCCGCGGGCCGATGGGGTTCACGCAGCGCCAGGCCAACGGCAAGTTCACCCGCGACGAGGCCGACGAGTTCATCGCCGCGCTCCAGGAGGCGGA
>JAWLEC010000233.1:0-3632 GCA_041686315.1 Ilumatobacteraceae bacterium | reverse complement strand
AGCACCCCATGACGGGACGGAGCGTCCGCGGCCTCGTCCAATCCGGAGCGACCGCACGACAGTGCGGTCATCGACCGGCCCGAGGAGCCGACGTGTCTCGACGTCCTGCCGGACTCGCCCTCACACGAGCGCGACGTCGGCGTGGACGTGCACGAGTGCGGGGCCGCGATGCGACAACGCCTCGCGGAGTGCGCCGTCGAGCGCGTCGCTGGTCGCGACGGTGAGCCCGAGCGCTCCGCACGAGCGGGCGAACGCCGCGAAGTCGGGGTTGACGAGGCCGGTCTGCCAGACGTCGAACTCACCGGCGCGCTGCTCCTTGGAGATCTTTCCCAGTTCGCTGTTGTCGAGCACGATCACGGTGAGGTTCATGTCGTGACGGACCGCGGTCGTGATCTCCATCGCGTACTGGCCGAACCCGCCGTCGCCGGCGACGGCGACGACCTGGCGCCGGTCGCCGACGGCGGCCCATGCGCCGAGCGCCGCCGGCAGCGCGAAACCGATCGAGCCGAGATAGCCCGACATCAGCACCGCCTGGCGTTCGACCTCGAAGTACCGCCCGAAGGAGTAGGCGTTGTTGCCGACGTCGACGCACACGACGGCGTCGGGCGCGATGTGGCGGCCGAGCGCATCGAACAGTGCCGCCGATCCGACCCCGCGACCACGGTCGTCGCCGATGCGCGACTGCTTCTCGGCCCGCCAGATGGTCCACCGTTCGGCGACATCGGGGCGCTGATCGACGGCGGCGATCGTGTCCGGGAGCGCCGCGGCGAGCCTCGTAGCGGTCACCCCGACATCCCCGAGCACCGGCGTCTCGACGGGATGGAAGCGACCGAGCGCCATCGGATCGTCGTCGACCTGGACGATCGGCTTGTAGGGAGCGATGCCGGTGTGGTTCGAGAACGACGCGCCCCACACGACGAGCAGATCGCACTCGTTCATCAACCAACTCGCGACCGGCGTACCACTTCGGCCCAGCACTCCGGCGCCGAGCTCGTGGTGATCGGAGATCACCCCCTTCGCCTTGAACGTCGTCAGCACCGGTGCGCCGAACCGTTCCGCCAACGCCGTGATGGGCTCCATGTCGCGCCGGGCGCCGTGGCCGACGACGAAGACCGGGCGGTGAGCGGCGGCGAGTGCGTCCGACGCCGCCCGCACCGCGTCGTCGTGCGGCGCGACGCGCCGGTCGCCGACGCGCCCGGTGGGGCCGCCGGCGGCCGCATCCGACGCGTTGGTCTGCACCTCGTCGGGTAGCACGAGATGGGCGACGGCCCGCCCGACGATGGCGTGCTTGCACGCCATCGTCATCAACTCGGCATGGTCCGAGCCCGCCTGCACCGTCTGGCTGTAGCCGGCGACGTCGGCGAACGCCCGGTCGAGATCGAGGTCCTGGAAGGCGCCGCGTCCCTTCACCTTCGACGGCACCTGCCCGGAGATCGCCAACGCCGGTGCCCGGTCGACGCGGGCGTCGTACAGACCGGTCAGCAGGTTGGTGGAGCCCGGCCCGGCGATCGCGAAGCAGGCTGCTGCCTGGCCGGTGAGCTTGCCGTAGGCGCTGACGGCGAACGCAGCCGCGCCCTCGTGGCGGATCGCCACGTAGCGCAGATCGCCGCGCTCCTCGGCGATCCGCAGCGCATCGGCGAAGCCGAGATTGGAGTGCCCGACCATCCCGAAAACCGCGCGGACGCCCCAGTTGGTCATCGTCTCCACGAGCACGTCCGACACGGTCCGGTCGCGCTCCGATTCGGGTGGCAGCGCCACGTACACGCCGTCGTCGCGGACGTCGACCGCGTACGCATCCGGTGCGTCGTCGAACGGTGGCGGCGGTGTGCCGTTGCACGGCGAGTAGTCGTACCCGTGCCAGGGGCAGCGGAGCCAGCCCCGCTCGATCGAACCCTCGCCCAGCGGACCGCCCTGATGAGGGCAGGCGTTGTCGAGCGCGCCGAACGTGTCGCCCACGCGTGTCATGCACAGGCTGCGACGACCCACGGTGACGGTCGTGACCCGCTGGTCGTCGAGTTCGTCGGGCCCGAGCACCCGGTGCCACTCGTGGGCGGCATCCGGTGCGGGCACCGGATCGGTCGAAGGGTGCGGTTGGTCGTCCACGAGGGCCATGCTGACAGGAACCCGTCGGCGGGCGCTCACTGTTCCCCCGGGCGACGACGACGGGAATCCACCCTGAATCGACCGGGTTCCCGGTGTCATGACGAGAGCAATCTTCGACGGCGCCGTGATCGCCGAGAGCGACGACGTGCGCAACGTGGAGGGCATGGTCTACTTCCCGATCGACAGCGTCGACCACGACGCTCTCGTCGAGAGCGCCACCACGAGCCGGTGCTTCTGGAAGGGCAAGGCCAACTACTGGCACGTCCAGGGCCGGCGGGAGTTGGCACCGAACGCGGCCTTCACCTACGAGCATCCGTGGCCCCTCGCCCGCCGTCTCGTCGGGGGCCGTATCGCGTTCTGGCAGGGCGTCGAGATCGTTCGTGACTGACCGTCTCGGCGCGCGGCGCCCGGAGCGTGGCAGGATCGCCTGATGGACCACGCCGACACCGACTTCGCCGCGACGGCGGCCACGGCGACCATCGATGCCGTCGTCGACGATCAGTGGGCCGGATTCGGAGAAGCCGGCGCCTGGCTGACCGGGGCCGAGCGGGTCGATCTCGTCCGCATCGCCCGTGACCCGGACGCCGACGTCGACCTCGACGCGCCGACGAGCGCAGCGGCAGCAGCCGTCGCCCACGAGGCGGCCTCGATCACCGCCCGCACGATCGACGACCTCGAATCGAGCGGGCTCCCACGCGAGCGATACGTCGAGATCGTCGGCGTGGTCAGCCGAGTCACCGCGATCGACACCTACGAGCGAGGCATCGGGCGGATCACGCGCGCACTCCCGCCGGCCCGACCGGGCGAGCCGAACCGGTCGGTCGTCACCGCCGCACGCCGTCGGGCGGGATGGGTGCCGACCGTCGGGGCGATCGGGCCCCCGAGTGCACTCACCGCCGTGCCGGCAGAGGCGGTTGCGCAGGAGGCCCTCCACGGGGCGTTGTACCTGTCGTATGCCGACATGGCCGACCAACGTGCCGAACGGGGCCTGACGCGGGCCCAGATGGAGCTCGTTGCCGCTCGAGTGTCGTGGCTCAACGATTGCGTCTTTTGACTGCTGGCCCATGCCGGGATGCTCCGTGCGAGCGCCCACACCACCGGCCAGTCGATCGACCTGCGGGCGATCACCGACCGAGCAGCCGACGCCGAACTGAGCGCATCGTCCGAGCTGCTCGCGTTCGCCAGCGCCCTCGTCCGTGACGACGAACGCCTCGACGTGGCGCGGGCGGCGCTCGCCGCTGCCGCCGGCCCCCATGCGGTGGTTCGTGCGGCGGCCGTGGCCGGCAACTTCCAGATGATGAACCGCCTCGTCGACGCCACCGGCGTTCCGGTCGGCGCATCGATGCGGGCGATCGCCGCCGACCTGGGCCTCGAGCACACCGACGCTCCCTGAGCGCCCGGGTCGACGGGGAGTCGTGTTCGGGGAACCCGCGCCGGGACATGACTCTTCCCAGGAGATGATCCGAGCGGGAAGCGGGAACGGAGTCACCGGGTTCCCACTGCACACACTCGAACAGAAGGGCGCCTGT